>NZ_JAFCMD010000007.1:0-302007 GCF_018130105.1 Bradyrhizobium sp. AUGA SZCCT0160 | reverse complement strand
AAGCGTACGGCAAAACTGTGTGGTCCTGGCGCCCGTTGCAGGCGTCAAGCTGTCGGAGAAGCGCAAGCGGGAACGGCAGCGACGGAGTCAACCAAGAACTCGTCTCCGGGGAGATCACGGCATAAGCCGTAAAGCCACTGCGCAGGGAATGTCGGATGTTCTCCGCTGCCCTGTATGCTCGTGTGCACTTTGTTTTGTGCAAACCGCACGCGAGACCTCGGGTGCAGCGCGCATCCGGCATTCCCTGCGCCCTCTCTTTTGAGAGGTGCGAAAATTACCAGCAAACCTCGGGCGCGTCGCGTCGCGGGAATGCGAAGACATGTTTACCCGTCATCCCCGCGCAACGGCGAAGCCGTTGTCGCTGGAGGTGCGAGCTCTGCGAGCCTCGAAGGATGAATCGGCCACAGATCGGGCCGTCGTCCTTCGAGGCGCGCAAGAGCGCGCACCTCTGGATGACGGTTTGAGAGCTCAGCGCTTCAAGCAAGTGTCATAGTTTCTAATGCGCACTAACCATCGCACAACTTAAAACTGTCATAATCGCCGGATCGGTGCATCGCTTCCGCAATTTTTACACGGCATTAAACCCGGCTGCATTGGGATGCGCACGGGATGAAGTTCGGGTAGCGGGGGGCGGTCATGGTTGCGACCAACAAAAAGAAGTCGGCCGGAAAGCCGGGGAAATTCAACACCGAGATGTTCGACGACGTTCCGGTGCTGCAGCGCAAATGGAAGGCCGCGTTGCGGCCGGGCGAAGCACTGCCGCGATATGAAGATGTCATGCTCGGCAGTCTCGGTCGGCTGGCCGATCATATCGTCTTGCTCAGGAAAGATGACGACGCGCTCGGTTTGTCGCGCAGCGGCCGCTACATTCAGCAATGGCTCAACGACGACCGATGGGACATTCCGTTGAGCGACTTGCCGCCGGATTGCGCGACCGCGCTCGGCGAGGCGGCGTCGAGTGCGCTTCAAAATGGCCGTCCGTATCTCGCGTCGGCACATTGCGTGCGCGACGGGCTGGTGCGGACCTATGACGTGCTGGCGTTGCCGACCTCGTCGCGCTGGGGCGGCACGTTGGTCGGGGCCTATGTCAACGAACGTGACGCCCAGTATAATCTGCTGGATACGATCTTCTCCGCGACCGACGAGGGCGTGCTGTCGCTGGCAGCCATTCGCGATGCCGCCGGCCAGCCGGCCGACTTCCAGATCGTCCATCTCAATCAGGGCGCGGCCCATCTGCTCGAGCAGCCGCTGGCCGCGCTCTTGTGGCGCAGGCTCGGCGCCGGGGGAAACCTGTTGTGCGCGCCTGATGTGATCCGCCAGTTGCGCGACATCGTCGCTTGCGACGATGGCGGCCAGATCGAGATCGACCGCGACGATCGCAGCCTGCGACTGGGCGTCACGGCGTTCGGCGACATGCTCTCGCTGACGCTCTCCGACGTGACCGCGCTCAAGCGAAGCGAGGTCTCGTTCCGTCTCTTGTTCGACAACAATCCGATGCCGATGTGGGTGTTCGACGCCGAGACGACCCGGTTCATCAGCGTCAATGACGCCGCCGTGCAGCATTACGGCTATAGCCGTGAAAAATTCCTGCAAATGCAGCTGCGCCAGATCTGGCCGCAGGACGAATGGGCCACCCACAGCCAGGCGCTGCAGCAGGTCGGCGATGTCTACGATTCAGGCCGCGACTGGCGGCATCTCAAGGCCGACGGCAGCGAAATCCATGTTCTGACATTCGGACGGCGGGTCGCATTCGACGGCCGCGACGGCTATCTGGTCGCCGTGGTGGACATCACCGAGCGCCGCAAGGCGGAGGCGCGGATCGCCCACATGGCGCATCATGACGGCCTGACCAATCTGTCCAACCGGGATTTCTTCCAGGATCGCCTTCGCCTCGCACTGGAGCGGAGCCAGCCCGCGGGCAAGCGGGTGGCGGTGCTGTGCGTCGATCTCGACCTGTTCAAGAACGTCAACGACAGTTTTGGCCATCCGATCGGCGACCGCCTGCTGAAGGCGGTGGCCGAGCGGCTGCGGTCCGAGGTGCGCGGCGACAATTTCGTCGCCCGGCTTGGCGGCGACGAGTTCGTCATCGTGCTGGCGTCAGATGTCTCGCCGAACGAGGCGAGCGATTTTGCCGACCGGCTGATCGGCGTGCTGAGTGCCGGCTATGATATCGACGGGATCGAGGTCATCGTCGGCGCCAGCATAGGCATTGCGCTGTCACCCGGTGATGGGGCGAGCTGCGAGGAATTGATGCGCAACGCCGACATGGCGCTGTACCGGGCCAAGTCCGACGGCGGCGGCGTTCACCGTTTCTTCGAGCGCGAGATGAACCAGCAGGCGCAGAAGCGCCGCGACATGGAGCGCGACCTGCGGCGGGCCTTTGCCCATGGCGAGTTCGAACTGAATTACCAGCCGCTGGTGGACATCGCCGCCAATCGGATCAGCGGCTTTGAATCGCTGCTGCGCTGGCGCCATCCGGACAAGGGCATGGTCTCCCCGGCCGAGTTCATTCCGGTCGCCGAGGACATCGGCTTGATCGTGGCTTTGGGCGAATGGGTGTTGCGGGAGGCGTGTTCGGAGGCGATGAACTGGCCGGCGGATATCAAGGTCGCCGTCAACCTGTCGCCGGTGCAGTTCCGCAGCCGCCATCTGGTTCAGGCGGTGATTTCGGCGCTGGCGCATTCCGGACTGTCGCCGCGGCGGCTCGAGCTCGAAATCACCGAGTCGGTGTTCCTCGCCGAGACCGAAGCCAATCTGGCGATCCTGCACCAGCTCCGCGAACTTGGCGTCAGCATCTCGATGGACGATTTCGGCACCGGCTATTCCAGCCTGAGCTATTTGCGGAGCTTTCCGTTCGACAAGATCAAGATCGACCGCTCCTTCGTGAAGGATTTGGCGCAGCAGTCCGACTGCGTCGCGATCGTGCGGGCGATCTCGGGCCTTGGCCGCAGCCTCAACATCACCACGACTGCCGAAGGCGTTGAGACCACCGACCAGCTCGACTGGCTGCGCGCCGAAGGCTGCAACGAGGTGCAGGGCTTTTTGTTCAGCGCGGCGAGACCGGCCTCCGAGGTTGCAGCGCTGTTATCCGGATTCGGTCCGCGGGCCTCGAAGGCGGCGTGAGCGATCAGAACCGCGTCACGATATCCGACAGTGCCGGGCGAGGGCGGTCCTCGGCGGGCTTTGACGGCGTACCGATATGGATGAAGCCGGCGAGCTTCTCGTCCGGCTTCACGCCGAGCCCTTCGAGCACGTCGCGGTCGAATGCGAACCAGCCGGTCAGCCAGTTGGCGCCGTAGCCGAGCGCGGTGGCCGCAGTGACGATGTTCATGGCGCTGGCGCCGGCCGACAATTCCTGCTCCCAAGCCGGCACCTTGGGGTGCGGTTTGACAAAACTCACCACCGCGATGACCAGCGGCGCATCCATCAGCCGGCGCTTCTCCATTTCGACATCGGCCGCCGGTGCGCCCGGATTCTTCCGCGCGAACACGGCTGCGATGACGTCGCCGGCGCGGGCGCGGGCATCGCCTTCGAACACGATGAAGCGCCACGGCGTCAGCTTGCCGTGGTCGGGCACGCGCGAGCCGATAGTCAGGATGGTCTCGAGTTCGGCGGCCGAAGGGCCGGGGCCGCTCATCTCGCGTGGCTTGACGGAACGGCGGAGTTTCAGGAGTTCAAGGGCGTCGGGCACGATGAGGCTTTCGTTGCAAGAGTTGGCGACCGGATATCACGTAGATAGGAAGCCGACGAGGCTGGTGAAGGCCTTTTTAGACCGATTGTGATCAGAGTGGCGAGGATGACCGGCCGGACGGCTCGCGATAAAAGTCTTGGTCCCAAGGTGGGACTATGATAAGATTCAGGCGGTGAGAGTGATAGCGCTCAGCACGATCAAGAATTTTCTCGGGCGAAGCGCGGATGTTGCCGACGCCCGCGAGCCGGTCATGGCGTGGTTTCGCCAGGTGAGGCAGGCGGATTGGGCGAAGCCGGCGGACGTCAAGCGGGACATCCGTAGCGCCAGCATTCTCAAGGATGGCCGCGCTGTCTTCAACATCGCCGGTAACAAATATCGTATCGTGGTCTGGATCAACTATCCCTATCGCGTCGTCTATATCAGGTTCATCGGCACGCATCGGCAGTACGACTCGATCGATGCGCAAAGCATTTGAGGATTCCGATTATGGATATAGCGCCCATTAAATCCCATCGTGACTATCGCCGCGTGCTCAAGGAGATCGAGGGGTTGATGAGTGCCCGGCGCAATTCACCCGAGGGTGATCGGCTAGATGTTCTGGTCACGTTGGTGGAAGCGTGGGAGCGTAAACATTACCGGCTCGATCTGCCGGATCCTGTGGAGGCGATCAGGTATCACATGGAACAAAGCGGCTTGCAGCCGCGCGATCTCATCCCTTTTATCGGCAGCCGGAATCGCGTGCACGAAGTGCTAAATCGTCGGCGCGAACTCACGCTCAACATGATTAGACGGCTGCACGAGGGACTCGGCATTCCCGCCGAATCCCTGATCAAGATTGGGCAGAACAAGGCTGCCTAAATCGACGGTGCCGGCTTCACCGGCATCTTCGCCGCCCGCTCCAGAAGATCCTTGCCGAGGTCTTCCAGGATCTCTCGCGTCGCCAGGAACAGGCTGTGGCCCTCTTCGGTTTCGATCGCCAGCGCCACCACCGTCGGCCGGTTGGGATCCGGGATCAACTGGTAAGCCCGGATCGGAAAGGCCGGAAGCTCCTGCTCGTCGGTCATCAGGTCTCGAGCCTGGCCCGCTTGACGTCCGGCGGGGTGGCTTCCTCGACCAGCGCCGCCAGCGCCTCGTCGGTCGGCATCACCTTCTGGCCTTCGCTGCCGAGCCGGCGGACCGAGACCGAATGGGTCTCGGCTTCCTTCTTGCCGACGACGAGAAGGGCCGGGATCTTCGCCAGCGAATGCTCGCGGACCTTGTAGTTGATCTTCTCGTTGCGCAGGTCGATTTCGACGCGCAGGCCGGCGCGCCGCGCCGCCGCAGCGACCACCTTCGCGTATTCGTCGCCTTCGGAAGTAATCGTGGTGACGACGGCCTGCACCGGCGCCAGCCAGAGCGGGAAGTTGCCGGCAAAATGCTCGATCAGGATGCCGATGAAGCGCTCCATCGAACCGCAGATCGCGCGATGCACCATGACCGGCACCTTCTTGGAGCCGTCGGCGTCGATGTAGAACGCGCCGAACCGTTCCGGCAGGTTGAAGTCGACCTGCGTGGTGCCGCATTGCCAGTCGCGGCCGATGGCGTCGCGCAGCACGTATTCGAACTTCGGCCCGTAAAACGCGCCTTCGCCGGGATTGATCGCGGTCTTGATGCGGTTGCTGCCGCTGGCCTGAATTTCCGACAGCACGGTGGCCATCACGCGCTCGGCGTGATCCCACATCTCGTCGGTGCCGACGCGCTTCTCCGGCTTGGTCGAGAGCTTTATGGTCAGCTCACCCTCGAAGCCGAAATCTGCATAGGTCGACAGGATCAGGTCGTTGATCTTGAGGCACTCGTCGGCGAGCTGCGCCTCGGTGCAGAACACATGCGCGTCGTCCTGCGTGAAGCCGCGCACGCGCATCAGGCCGTGCATCGCGCCCGACGGCTCATAGCGGTGCACCACGCCGAATTCGGCGAGCCGCAGCGGCAGGTCGCGGTAGCTCTTCAGGCCATGCTTGAAGATCTGCACATGGCCGGGACAGTTCATCGGTTTGAGCGCAAACCAGCGCTTGTCCTCGGCCTCGTCGCCGGCCGATTGCGCCGCGAACATGTTTTCGCGGTACCAGTCCCAGTGGCCCGAGGTCTCCCACAGCACCTTGTCGAGGATCTGCGGCGCGTTGACCTCGCTGTAGTCACCGGTCAGGCGGCGGCGCATATAGGCGATCAGCGCCTGAAACACCGTCCAGCCCTTCGGGTGCCAGAACACCACGCCGGGGCCTTCCTCCTGGAAGTGGAACAGGTCAAGCTCGCGGCCGAGCTTGCGGTGGTCGCGCTTCTCGGCCTCCTCGATCTGCTTCAGATAGAGGTCGAGGTCTTCCTGCTTCGCAAACGCCGTGCCGTAGATGCGCGTCAGCATCGGGTTGTTGCTGTCGCCGCGCCAATAGGCGCCCGCGACCTTCATCAGCTTGAACGCGTTGCCGACCTTGCCGGTCGAGGTCATGTGCGGCCCGCGGCAGAGATCGAACCAGTCGCCCTGGAAATAGATCTTGATCGGCTCGTCGCCGGGAATGGCGTCGACCAGTTCGACCTTGAAGGCTTCGCCCTTGTCGCGGAACACCTGTTTGGTCTTCTCGCGCGACCAGACTTCCTTGGTGAAGGGTTGGTCGCGCGCGACGATCTCGCGCATCTTCTTTTCGATCGCCGCGAAATCTTCCGGCGTGAACGGCTCGTTGCGGAAGAAGTCGTAATAGAAGCCGTTTTCGATCACCGGGCCGATGGTGACCTGCGTGCCCGGCCACAGCGACTGCACCGCTTCGGCCAGCACATGGGCGGCGTCATGCCGGATCAGTTCCAGCGCGCGGGGGTCGTCGCGGTTGACGAACTCGATCCTGGCATCGCCCGAGATCGGATCGTTGAGGTCGGCGACCACGCCATCGAGCGCCATCGCGACCGTGCGCTTGGCCAGCGACGGCGAGATGCCCTTGGCGATCTCGAGCCCGGTAATACCTTGAGGAAATTCGCGCCTGGCGCCATCGGGGAAGGTGAGGGTGATTTTTTGCACGGGTTCGGCCGGTTTCAAGTTCGCAAGGCCAAATTGGAATCCCGGTGCGGGTGCATTGCTGTCAGGCATTGGCGTCTCCTAAAGCTCACTCCTGCGAACGAGCGCAGGTAAGCGGGAACAGGCGGTATAGCAGGGGATTCGGCTCCTGCAATCGGGCAATATCAAGAAAATCGGCGGCCCGATCGGACCCGCGATGAACGGTCGGGGACGCCACCAGAGGCCCGCATGACCAACGTCATATGGCGATCGGCCATTCGCGCCACGTATTTGACGTTTGGCGCCCTGATCGGACAGAGTTCTGTTGCATCCACTGGTTGCCGTCGCATGAAGTTGGTAGTGATGGCTTGCTGGTTGTTTCGAAGATGTTTGCCCGTCTCTCTTGATCCCATGACGCTGCGCGCAATTCTGGCCGTAACCTTCATCCTGATCGCAGGAACGGCGTTGGCGGCTCCTCCTGTCGCGCGGCCTGTGCCCGCGGCGAGGCCTGCGCCGGGCGCAGTTCCGGCGGCACAGATGGTGTTCTATGTCGTCAAGGGCGCGCCCGATGCATGCGGCCCCGGCTGCGACACCTGGATTGCGGCCGAGGGCAAGATCGATGTGGCCGCGGCGGCGCGCCTGCGGCAGGTCAGGGATCGCAACCTGCCGATCTATTTCGCCTCGCCCGGCGGCAATCTGGACCAGGCGGTGGCGATGGGCGCGATGCTGCGCGAAAAGTCCGCTATCGCCAGGGTGGCGCGGACGGTGGTCAGGGAGTGCGGCTTCGAAGCGCAGAACGGCGATGTCTGCCTCAAGCTGAAGCAATCAGGCCGCGTCCTCCACGGCGATCTCTGGACCCGCGGCGCGAGCTGCAACTCGGCGTGTCCCTATCTCATCCTCGGTGCGACGACCCGCGAGATCGCTGGCGACCTGTCCGCCGCCGAAAACCACCGTGCAGGCGATCGGAGCGCGCGAGGGCGTCGCGCCGCGCTGACGCGTGTGCAAGCGGGCACAACGCCAAAGTTCCACACCGCGCCATCGTGACAAGACCGGGTTCGCGTGCTTCTCTCGTGGTGGGGAACCCGAGGGGGACGATGGTGGGGAAGGGCAAGATCGCGGCCTGCGCCGCGTTGGTGGCGCTTCAATTCGCGGCCGTGGGGCTGGCGTCGCCGGACAGGGCGGTGGCGCGCGAGCAGCCAAGCGGTTGCAAGGTCGGTCCGCTGAAAAGCATCGGCGAGCTGGACGACCGCGTCGCGGCCTGCACGATCCTGATCGATACCAGCCGGTCGCCAAAGCAGCTGGCGCTGGCACTGTCGTACCGTGCGCAAAGCCTCCTCAACCAGAAGAAATGCGACGCCGCGTTTGCCGACCTGATGCGCGCCAAGGACGTCTCGCCGTCCAAGAAGAGTTCCGACTATTACGATCTGCATTTGTGGATCTCGTACTACTGGCAGCACTGCAAGGGCGATTTCGATCGCGGCATCGAGGTGCTGAACGAAGCCGCTGCGATCCTGCCCCGTGATCCCGCGGTCTATAACCAGCGGGCCAACATGTTCAGCGACAAGGGCGATCACGCGGCGGCACTTGCCGACATCAACCGCTCGATCGCTCTGATCAACAACGATCCCTATCGCGCCTCGGCCTACAACAACCGGGCGCTGATCCTGAAGACGATGGGGGAGTATGAAAAGGCCGCAGCCGATTTTGGCGTGGCGATCAGGCTCGCGCCCAAGAACGCCAAATATTATGCCAACCGCGGCGATGCCTGGCGTCGCACCGGAAACCTCGAGCGTGCCTTGCAGGACCAGGACCGCGCCATTGAGCTTTACGCCGGCGGTCCCGGCATCGCCCTTGGCCTGACACTGCGCGGCGAGACGCTGCGTTTCATGGGCGAATATGACCGGGCGCTTTCCGACTTCAACCAGGCGATCCGGATCGAACCGGACTTCGCGCCGGCACTCACCGGCCGCGGACTGACGTTCGAGCGCACCGGCGATCTCGAGCGCGCAAAATCCGAGTTCCGAACGGCGCTGTCGATCAGCGAGAATTCCGGCCGGGGTGACCTGTCGAAATCCGCGCGTGATACGGCCGAGGCGCGTCTTGCGGCGCTTTCCTCTGGTGTGCCGCAGCCGACCATCCTTCCGGTCCCGATCAGGGCGGCCTCGACGAATTCGGTGCCGACCCCGGCTGTTGCGATACCCGTCGTGGCACCCGCAGCGGCCAAGGCTACGGCTGCAAAGCAAGGCCGCCGGGCCGCACTGATCATCGGTAACTCCGCCTATAAATCGGTACGGGCGCTCGAGAACCCAGGCCGTGACGCCGAAAAAATCGCGGGCACATTGCGTGCAATCGGCTTCGACAGCGTAACGGTCGCCATCGATGTCACGCGCGAGAAAATGACCGAGGCGCTGCGCACGTTTGCAGCGGCCGCCGACAAGTCTGACTGGGCGATGGTCTATTATGCCGGCCACGGCATCGAGGTGAATGGCGTCAATTACCTGATACCGGTCGATGCCAAACTGGCATCCAGCCGCGACGCCCTGTTCGAGGCCATGCCGCTGGATCAGGTGATGGCGGCCATCGACGGCGCAAAGAAACTCAGGCTCGTGATGCTCGATGCCTGCCGGGACAACCCGTTTGCGAATTCGGCAACATCGAGCCCGACGCCGGTTACCGCAGCGCCGGCGCCGGCTTCGAACGAAGGCGACACGCGCGGCGCCAAGACGCGTTCGGTCGGCCGCGGGCTTGGCGAGGTCAAGGTGCAGGGCGCATCGCTGGTGGTTTACGCGGCCAAGCATGGCGAGACCGCGCTGGACGGCGAGGGGGACTATTCGCCGTTCGCGGTCGCGGTCGTGCAGCGGATCGCGACGCCAGGCGTCGAGATCAACAAGCTGTTCCGCCTCGTCCGCGATGACGTGATGGAAGCGACCGCCGGACGCCAGGAGCCTTACACGTATGGCTCGCTGCCCGGACGCGAAGACTTTTTCTTCGTGAACAGGTGACGGGCAAGAGAGGTCCTAGTCCGCCATCCGCGTCAGCACGGCCTTGAAGGTGACGCCGGGCAATTGCAGCGCGGTGCCTTCGAAGTCGACCATGGCGCCGTTGTCGGCCCCCTTCAGCGTCAGCGTGATCATGTCGGTGCCGAACAGCGGCTTGAAAGCCGGATCGGGGTTGTGACGCTCCGTGGTGACCTTGGCCAGAATGCCGTCGCCCTTGTCGGTGTAATTGCCGATGAACGCGAAAGCCGAATTGCCGCCCCGAAGCTTGCCGCCGATGGCGTAAATCACGCCGGTGCCGGTTCCGTGAACCGTATGAAATTCAACCTTGTATAAGCCGTCCTGCAAAACCATCCCCAAAAGTTGTATCCCCTAATGGCTGCACCCTACGGTGCGGGCCTGCGTCGAACAATGCTGCGCGCCCTAAATCGTCGGGCCATCAACATCACAATTCGATCAGTGGAATTCAGAGGTATGATATGAAGGAGCTGCGAAGAAGCCTCGCTGAAGCGACCGATTACCGGTTCGCGGGCGACGGCGCGCTGGCGATCCGGGTCAGCTGCGGCGAAGCCGCCATCTTGACCAGCACATCCTTGACCGGATGCTCGGTCCAGGCCTGCGTAACGTAGTTGCGATGGGTAATGCCATCGCGCGTCTGCACGAACACGACGCTGCCGGGGCGCAGCGGCCCGTCCATGTTCTCGGTGACGGTGATGCCCTTGTCGCGCAGCATCCCGATCAGTTCCTGGTCACGGCGCTTGGTGTAGCGGGTGTAGGAGCTGACGAAGAAACCGGTGCGGTTCTTCTCGATCCAGCTGGCGAACTTGTCGAGTTCACCATAGACGGCGTCGAGCAGGAACACGCCGCGGACGCGGTTGGTTGCGCCGCCGACGTCGAGGCTCCAGGCGGTCGGCAGGAAGCCGCCGCTATAGCCGACGATGACGATCGGCATGTTGGCGAACGCCTGTGCCGATTTCGGGTCGCCGGTGAGGCGGGCGAGGTGGGTCGCCGATTCATCCATGAAGCGCTTGAAGCCGCCGGGCTGCCAGAACTTGCCGGCGCTGGAATCGGCAGCGTTCACCGCCAGCTGCGGCGCCAGCAGCACGGCGTTCACACCTGAATCCGAAATCTGCTGCGGCACCAATTGGCGGTCGCGGACATCGCGTTCCAGCGTCGCGCCGTTGCCGTGGAAGAACACCACGATCACGCCGGGCTTGCGGACGTCGAAGGTCTCGGGGACGTGCACCAGCACGCGGCTGTCATTGTAGGTCTCATCCTGCCAATAGACCCGGCCGCCATAGCTGCGATGGCCCTTGCGATCGCCCTTGGTGATGTTGAGGAACGGCGCCTCGGAGCGCGGATTGGTGCCGAAATAGGGGAAGGCGGAGGATTTCATGCTGACCAGCGTGGTCAGTTCTTCGCGCTCGCTCTGGCGCGGAAGCGTCAGCGTGGGGTTGAGCGAGGCGACCCTGACCGGCTCGGTCCGCACCTTGCGTTGAGACGGGGCTGGGGCCAGCGCAACCTGCTGCACCAGGCTCTCGCTTGGCGTCGGGAAACGGTCGGCGAATTGCGGCTGCGGGAAGCGGTCTTCAAAACTGTCGCCGGTGGCGGCGTGGGCGTTCGCGGCCAGCATGTCCGCGCTGGGCGCCTTGCCGCATTGAACCAGCACGAACGACAGGGGTACAAAAAGCGAAGCGGCCGCGATCCAGTGCCAACGACGAGGATGGGCATGCCGGGGCTGGGCATCGCGCTGCGTCGCCGGGGAAATCACCCGGTTTGCGCGATGATGTATCTGGAATTTCGGATCCGCTCCGACCATCCACCCCGTGCCCCAAGGACCACCTGAGAACCACCCAAGATCCACCGTTAACCGGCGTACCTCGATCGTGTTTAGGCGACGTTAAGCTTCCGGAGAAAACTCCCCACATCCGGAAGTCCGCAAGGAGACCATCCAATCGTGTCCTGATTGTGAGCCCCGCCATCTTGTCTTCGCAATGTCAGGGTGCACTGGGAAAGTCAAAACAGCGCCCTTTGGTAATTAGATACCTAAATCGTTACCCGGTTTAAATCATTGTTAACGCTGCTTGAATTGGGCAGCTCCAGCCTGCACCATGAGGGTTCAGGCGCGCGGCGCTGAAGGTACGGTCGAAATGGCGGCATCAGAAACGGGCAGCGCGGCATGGTCCGGCCCGCGTCCCGGCGGCGGCTCGACCATTTCGGTCGTGGTAGCGATCTCCATCGTCGTTGCCGACATGGTCGGCGTTGGCGTCTTCACCAGCCTGGGCTTTCAGGTCAAGGACATCCCTTCCGGCTTCTCGATCCTGTTGCTGTGGACTGTCGGCGGTATCGTCGCGCTGTGCGGGGTGTTTGCCTATAGCGAGCTCGGGGCGATGTTTCCGCGCTCGAGCGGCGAGTACAACTTTCTCGGCCGCGCCTTTCACCCGGCCTTCGGTTTTGTGGCGGGCTGGGTGTCGGCCACCGTTGGTTTTGCGGCACCCGTCGCACTCGCCGCGATGGCGTTCGGCGAATACGGCAAATCGGTCTTTCCGGACGCGCCGCCGCTGGCGCTCGCCGTCGGCGTTGTCTGGCTGGTGTCGCTGGTGCAGCTCACCGGCGTCAGGCACTCCAGCACCTTCCAGTTGATCGCGACCATCCTCAAGGTGCTGCTGATCGTGGCCTTCCTGGTCGCCGGATTTCTGATGGCGACGCCGCAGCCGTTGTCGTTCGCGCCGTCGGCGTCCGACTTCTCCCACATCGTCAGCGCGCCGTTCGCGATCAGCCTCGTATTCGTGATGTATTCGTTCTCGGGCTGGAATGCGGCGACCTACATCATTGGCGAGGTGCACGATCCGGAGCGCAACGTGCCGCGCGCGATGCTGGCGGGGACGCTGATCGTGCTGGTGCTGTATGTGGCGCTTAACGCGGTATTCCTGCACTCGGCGCCGATCGACAAGCTGGCGGGCCAGCTCGACGTTGCCCGCGTCTCCGGCAGTTACATCTTCGGCGAGTTCGGCGGCCGCATCGTCGGCGCCATGATCTGCTTCGGTCTGATCTCCTCGATCAGCGCGATGATGTGGATCGGACCGCGCGTGATGATGACCATGGGCGAGGACATCCCGGTGCTGCGCGCGTTCGCGCGCCGGTCGACCGGCGGCGCGCCGGCCTGGGCCATTCTGTTTCAGCTGACGGTGGCGAACCTGATGCTGTTCACGCGCAGTTTTGAAGCCGTGCTCGAATTCATCCAGTTCGCATTGTTGTTCTGTTCGTTCTTCACCGTGCTCGGCGTCATCAAGCTGCGTATCACGCACCCCGACCTGCCGCGGCCCTATCGCGCCTGGGGATACCCGGTCACCCCGCTGGTATTCCTGCTCGTGACCGGGTTCATGATGTACTATCTCTTGACGGAACCGCTGCGCGTGTTCCTTGGTGTTTTGATCATGCTGTCAGGACTTCTGATTTACGCCGTTTTCCGCAAGCGGGCCGATCAAGGCCCGGTGGCCGCGTCTGCGGGCAGCGAATGAAGATGCGTGCTTCGTTGAAAATTGCCTCGTTGAAAATTGCTTCGGTGAGAATTGCCCCGTTGAGAATCGCGGCGCTGGTGGCCGCGATGTTGTTCGTGGTGGTGCTGCCCGCGCGCGCCGCCGATCCGGCAACCGCCGACGATACCGCCAGGTTTCTCGCCGGCATGATGCCCTCGGCCGACTCGCCGCTGATGCCGCTGACCAGGGAGCCGGCCTGGCAGCGCCACGCCAAATTCTTCGACAATGCGTTCGCGCAGCTCGAGCAACGGCAATTGTCGAAGATCCGCGCCTGGGCGGATAGCAACCTGGCGGCGCCGCGGCCGACCATGTTCTACATGTTCTCGGGGCCGGACTTCCTCTACGCCGACGCGTTCTATTCGAAGGCGACGACCTACGTGCTGAGCGCGCTCGAGCCGACGGGCTCGGTGCCGGATCTGACGAGACTGCCGCGCGGCGGTGTTGGCGCCGCGCTCTACAGCGTGGAGCGTTCGCTGAGTTCGATCCTGAGCTTCAGCTTCTTCATCACCAAGCAGATGAAGACCGATCTGAGTGCCGGCCAGATCAACGGCACCTTGCCGGTCCTCTATGTGTTTCTTGCGCGCTCGGGCAAGACCATCCGCAGCGTCACGCCGGTGGCGCTGGACGACAAGGGCGCGGCGTATTTCGGCAACGAGAACCCCGGGCCGAACGCGGTGCGCGGCACGCGCATCGTCTTCGCCGGCAGCGACGGCGCGGAAAAGACGCTGTATTATTTCTCGACCGATCTTTCCAATTCCGGCGTCAAGGTCACGGGCTTCCTGAAATTCTGTTCGACGCTGGCGCCCGGCAACAGCCTGATCAAGAGCGCGTCCTATCTGCTGCACTCCGGCAATTTCACCACGGTGCGCGATTACATCCTCGCCAACAGCGCCACCATCATCCAGGACGATTCCGGCGTTCCGCTTCACTACTACAGCCCGAAGAAATGGCGCTTCTTTCCGTTCGGCCGTTATGCCGGCCCGATCGACGAGTTCCCGGGGCGATATCAGCCATCCTATGCCGAACTGTTCAGGCGCGCGCAGCCGATGGATTTCGGTATCGGCTATCGCTGGCGCACGCATGAATCGAACTTGCTGCTGTCGGTCAGGTTGCCCGACGACGGCTCTGGCAGCCAGGAGACGACGTCATCGGCCGAGCCGCCACCGCCGCCGCCACCGCGTCCCAGAAAGCCGCGTCCGCCGGCGCCGATCGAACCGCAGCCGAGAGGCGGCTTCTTCTTCTGGCGCTAGCTCGTCCGGGTTGATTCACAATGTGTCGTGTTCGCCGGCGCGCAACGACGGCGCGTTGACGCCGCGCCATCGGCCGTAGCGCCACGGCAGATACCATCGCGCGCCCGGCGGTTTTGCGAGCGGGACGTTGTCGATCCCGGACGTCCCCCAGGGCTGACAGCGTAAGATCCGTGCCAGCGTCATCCATCCGCCGCCCCAAAGACCGAAGCGTTCGATGGCCTCGTCGCCATAGACCGAGCAGGTCGGCAGGTGGCGGCAGTTGTAGCCGACCAGCGGCGACAGCGTGCGCCGGTAAATCCAGATCAGCCCGCGCCCCGCGTTGCGGGGCAAGCGCCGGACCGTCGTGGCACAATCTATGCATTGTGATTTTGTGCAATGTGATCTTGTGCACTGTGATGACGGCATGAATGACTGTTCCATATGGCTTGCCGAACGATCTCCGTACTCTTGCGGGGTTCCACGGTAAGGAACTGAACATACGCAGATATTTACGCCACAGTTGGAAACTATCCGATGGTTTATTGGCGATGCAGCAAAGGTACTATGGACGCTCGCAGGGCGCACGGTTACCTTTTTGATAACGCCGGTATGACAGAATCATGTGGCGTTGAAGTGGGGCCATTGCCGTTGCTCGCCGATAGGGCTTGGGGGAAGGAACCAAATTGAGGTTTGTTACGTCGGCTAAAATTCGCGGCTTGGCCATGCTCGGTGCCACCGCCCTCTGTATCGCATTGCCTGGCGCGATCACCACGCCGGTCAACTCGGCGCACGCCGGCGTGTCCCTCGAAGAACGCAAACTGCCGATGCACTTCAAGTGGGTCGCATGCCAGCCGGACTGCAAGGGCTGGGTCTCCGCCGTCGGCATCGTCACCGCGGACAGTCCCAAGGCATTCGAAGAGTTCGCGCGCGATCGCCAGCTTGGCGGCGCCACCATCGTGCTCGATTCCAGCGGCGGGTCGGTCAATGATTCCATTGCGCTCGGCCGCAGGTTCCGTGCCCTCGGCGCGCTGACGACGGTCGGCACCACCGTGCGCACGCAGACGGCGCAGGGCGAACGCGCTCATGTCGTTCCGGAAGCCTATTGCGAGTCGATGTGCGTGTTCCTGCTGCTGTCCGGCAAGACGCGTTATGTGTCGCCGGCCTCGCATGTCCGCGTGCATCAGATCTGGATGGGCGATCGCGCCGATGACGCCAAGGCGGCGAGCTACACCGCGCAGGATCTGATGATCGTTGAGCGCGACATCGGCCGGCTCGCCAAGTTCACCTTCGACATGGGCGGAACCGGCGATCTGTTGTCGCTCGCGCTGAGCGTGCCGCCGTGGGAAGATCTGCACAAATTGTCGGCGGCCGAATTGCGCCTGACCAATCTCATCACGACCGACGCCGTGGCCGACGTGCTGCCGCGTGACTCGTCGACGCCGGTTGCCGAACTGAAGTCCAAGCCGACGCAGGATCGGTTTGTCAGCTCCTCGGTTGAGGAGCGGGCGACGGTACAGCCGGCGAAGTCGACCAAGACCGCCGAAGCTTCGGTTCCCACCGGTGGCGTCGCGGCGACAGAAGCCGCGGTTCCGACCGGCGGCGCCGCCGCGCCGGCGCCGGCTCAGCCGCAGAAGTAAATCTATCCCGTCATGGTCAGGATCGTGCACCTTGCGCGCGCTTGAACGGATCGATGACGGCGACGCCGGAAGGCTCGAAATCCGATACATTGCGCGTTACGACGGTGAGCCCGTGTTCGAGTGCCGTCGCCGCGATCATGAGATCGGCGCTGTCATTGCCGAGAGCGGCGCTCAGGGCGCCCCAGCGCCGCGCCGTTCGCAGGTCGAATGGCACGACCCGCTCGCCGTAGAGGGTTAGGATTCGGTCCAGCCATTCTGCAAGAGCGCCCGCAAAGCGTGGGTCGGTCGTGCGCTGTCGCGTAATTCCGCGCTCAATTGCGCCAATGCTAATGACGCTGAGGAAGAGATCGGTTGTCCGCTGTCGTTCAAACCATTTGACAACCCATCGGATCGCGCTTGCGCTTGCGCAGCTCGGATAGCGTAACGGTATCGATCAGGAACATCAGAGATCGAGGTCGCGCAAGCGCACGTTGCGGCGCGGAAAGTCGCCATCGTCCTGTGGCATGGCAAGCAGCGCATCGGCAAAGGACGGTGCCTGGGCACGTTCGAGGTGCCGCAAGCGCCGTACTCCACGACGTCCACCACGACTACGGCGGGCTTGCCGTGCTTGGTCACCGTCTGCGGCACGCGCCGCGCGGCCTCGACGACCTCGCTGAAGCGGTTCTTCGCATCCTGTACCGACCAACTGCGCTGGGCCATGCCTCAGTCTCACTAGCTAGAATTTCTAGCCAGAATACGATTGGAGCCGTCCACGGGCACCGCCGCGCCGGCGCCGGCCCGCGAAGTAAACCACGCCAAATGGTGTCATCGCGAAAGCGGATGATCCAGTAGGCCGCGGCGTCTGTAGTTGATCGAGAATTCCCGGCGTACTGGATGCCCCGCTTTCGCGGAGCATGACAGTGGTGTTTTGGGACGGCGTACCGCTGCGCCTACGCCGGCTGCTTCGCCTTGGCCTCGATCTGGCCGACCGCATCGACCACCGCATCGAAGGTCAGCATGGTCGAGGCATGCCGCGCCTTGTAGTCGCGCACCGGTTCGAGCAGCGCGATGTCGGCCCATTTGCCCTGCGGCGGCTGGCCGTTTTCCTTCAGCATCTTGCGCACGGTCTCGCGCAACTCGCGCAGCTCGCTCGCGGTCGAGCCGATGACATGGCTCG
Source organism: Bradyrhizobium sp. AUGA SZCCT0160 (assembly GCF_018130105.1). Classification (NCBI taxonomy): domain Bacteria; kingdom Pseudomonadati; phylum Pseudomonadota; class Alphaproteobacteria; order Hyphomicrobiales; family Nitrobacteraceae; genus Bradyrhizobium; species Bradyrhizobium sp. AUGA SZCCT0160. Next base: position 284,743 of record NZ_JAFCMD010000007.1, on the reverse strand, counting down.
CCATGATTGAGGAGGAGGCCTGTCCGAGCGCGCAGGCCTTCACGTCATGGGCGAAGTCGGAAACGACCGGCCCGTCCATCTTGAGGTCGATCTTGACGGTGGAACCGCACAGTTTGGAATGGGCGGTGGCGCTGGCGTCGGGGTCGGGGAGGCGGCCCAGACGGGGGATATTGCCGGCCAACTCGATGATGCGCTTGTTGTAAATGTCGTTCAGCATGGAGCAAGGTCTCGGGCCCCCGGGCGGGAGTGCCCTTGGCGGCAGGGTTGCACCGTCCTATATATGGACGGTCATGGCGGAAATACAGTCCGTCCATGTCGCCACGGCGGCCTGATTGGAAGCCAATTCTACCCCGGTGGTGTTAGGAACAAGGGGACTCAGGCGCCCGGCGGCAAACAAACCCGCCCCGTCTGCCCGGTGACACTCCGGTCTGAAGGACCGGTCGAACGGAGAAGACATGGACGCATTGATCAAATCCCTTCGCCCCAGCAAGACTGAGGTCAAATCGCCTGACGTGGCGCCGGACACCCGTCCCGCCGAACTCGATCCCGCCGAATTCCTGGCCGCCGCCGTCCGTGCCGATCAGCCGCGTCCGTCGCGCGCCGAGGCCGAAGCGGCCGTGCATACGCTGCTGAGCTATATCGGCGAGAATCCCGGCCGTGAGGGCTTGCTCGACACCCCGCGCCGGGTCGTCGAGGCCTTCGACGAACTCTACCAGGGCTATCACCAGTGCCCGGCCGAAGTGCTCGACCGCACGTTTGGTGAGACCGCCGGCTATGACGATTTCGTTCTGATCCGCGACATCGAATTCACCTCGCAATGCGAGCATCACATGATGCCGTTCTACGGCAAGGCGCATATCGCCTATACGCCGGTCGAACGGGTCGTGGGGTTGTCGAAGCTCGCGCGCCTGACCGATATCTTCGCGCGCCGCCTGCAGACGCAGGAGCATCTCACCGCGCAGATCGCGGCCGCGATCGACGAGGTGCTCAAGCCCCGCGGCGTTGCGGTCGTGATCGAGGCGGAGCATACCTGCATGTCGGTGCGCGGCGTCGCCAAGCACGGCGCGATGACCTTCACCAGCCGCTATACCGGCATGTTCCGCGACAATCCGGCGGAGCAGGCGCGTTTCCTGTCCATGGTGCGAGGAACGAGCCGGTAGCCTCGCCTGAATCTTCGCGAGGCCCGCCGTGTCCACACCCGCAGATATCAACGACCGCGAGGAAGGGCTGGCGTTCCAGCCCAAATTCGACGCGTCGGGTCTTTTGACCTGCGTGGCGACCGATGCTGCGACCGGCGACGTGCTGATGGTCGCGCACATGAACGACGAGGCGCTGCGCAAGACCATCGCCAGCGGCGAGGCCTGGTACTTCAGCCGCTCCCGCAAGGCGCTGTGGCGCAAGGGCGAGAGCTCCGGACACACCCAGCGCGTGGTCGAGATGCGGATGGATTGCGATCAGGACGCGATCTGGATTCGCGTCGAGCAGCACGGCGCGGCATGTCACACCGGCCGCCAGTCGTGCTTCTACCGCGCGGTGACGGCGGGAGATGGCGGCACACAGCTGTCGTTCGTCGATGCGGACCGGCTGTTTGATCCGAACGCGATATATCGAAAATGATCCGTTGTTGCGCTGGCGGCCTCGCCGGACGCTCGGTTTTTACTCCGATGGCTTGACGCCAAGGTCGCGCAGGATACCGAGCATCACATCACTGTCGCGCTTGAAAATGCGAGCCGTCGTTTCGAGATTGGCTGGGGAACTCAGCAGAAAGTTGTTCAGCATCTGCTGGACCTTGGAGTCGGATCCGGCCTGGATCAATAGCTCCGAGATCCGCTGGACGATATCCTGCGGTGTGCCGGTTGGTACGGCAAAAGTGGTGAATGCGCGAAGGTCGTAGAAGTCGCCGACGGCGCCCTGTTCAGTCATTGTAGGCGTGTCCGGATAGGGTGGCAGGCGGCTGCCTACCACGCCGATCAGGTTTCCGGTTCCCGCCTGTATGACGGGGGCTGCCGCGGCATAGCTTCCTGCGGCGCCATCCAGCGTCTGTCCCGCGATGTCATTCCACATCGGCGCCTCGCCGCGGTATTGGACGACCTGAAATTGAATGCCGTATTGCTTCGCCATTGTCGCTATGAGGACGTGCGGCGTCGAACCCACGCCGTACGATCCCCAGTTCAGGCTGCCGACTTTTTTTCCATATTCAATGAACTCTCGAAGATTTTTTGCTCCCGTCTTCTTCGCCGCCACCACCGGACCCCCGGCGCCGCTGACCATCGTCAGATAAATGAAGTCTCTCTCGGGATCGTAGGGAAGGTCCTTCACCGTAAGCCGGTTCTGGATGAGTGACGAGGAGATCGTGCACAGGATGGTGGTGCCGTCCGGTTCTGCGCGTTTCGCTTCCGACACGCCAATGACGCCGCCTGCGCCGGCCTTGTTTTCGATGATGACCGTCTTTCCCACCTGCCGCGCCAGATAGTCACCGAAGGCCCGCGCGATGCCATCCGTCTGGCCGCCCGCCGGATACGGCACGAGAATACGAATCTGGCGTGCGGGCCACGCGGTTTGCGCCTCGGTCTTTACGGACGGGGCGCACAACATCGCCGCCGAACCTGTCACGAACGTTCGCCGCGTCAGCTTTTTCATTTTCCTGCCCTGTTGTTTTCTTTTCTATCGTTCGACTGCGAAGACCAAGCGGGGTTGAGAAGTAGCACAGAACTCCCCGCTTTGGCCTGGCGGCCGAGTATAGCGGCGATGTAAATCAAGCGAAGGTCGTGGATGTCGCACTGATATTCCGCACCGTGGATTGTGTCTGCTTAGAATCAAAAGTTGACGTACCGGCTGGCCGCCTTGTCGCGGAAATCATTCCCTGTAATCTGGCGCAAACATAAGGGAAAAGTTCGATGAGGGGAGTTCTGGAGGGCGTGCGCGTCCTGGATTTCGGTCGCTATATCGCGGGACCGTATTGCGCGACACTGCTGGCCGAGTTTGGCGCCGAGGTCATTCGCGTGGAGAAGCGTGACGGCAGCGAAGATCGCTTTGTGGCACCGGTCGGCGAAGGTGGCGAAGGCGCACTGTTCCTGCAGATCAACCGAAACAAGAAGTGCATCACGCTCAATCCGATGAAGCCGGAGGGGCAGGAGGTGATGCGTCGGCTGGTTACAACTGCGGACGTGGTCGTCGCCAACCTGCCGCCGCAGACGCTGCGCGCGATGAAGCTCGATTACGATTCATTGAAAGCGATCAAGTCCGACATCATCCTCACGACGGCAACTGCATTCGGCGGGCCGGGGCCTTGGTCCGACCGCGTCGGCTTCGACGGTGTCGGGCAGGTCATGTCGGGTTCGGTATACATGACCGGCGCCGGCGACCCGCCTTACCGGGCCGCGGTGAATTGGGTCGATTTCGGAACCGCGCTGCACTGTGCGTTCGGCACGCTTGCCGCTCTGATCGAGCGCGGTAAATCCGGGCGCGGGCAGATCGTCGAGGGCGCGTTGCTTGCAACCGCGTTGTCGTTCACCAACGCAACGTTGATCGAGCAGGCCGTGATCAAGGCCAATCGCGTTCCGACCGGCAATCTCGGCCAGACCGCTGCGCCGGCCGACATTTACCGCACCCGGGACGGCTGGGTGCTGTGCCAGGTCACCGGTCATCCGCTGTTCATTCGCTGGGCAAGGTTGATGGGCGAAGAGGACCAGTGGCTGAGCGATCCGCGCTTTGCGGACGACATCAAGCGCGGCGACAACGGCGCTGTCATCAGCGAACGGATGGCGCGCTGGTGCGCCGAGCGCACCACGCAGGAAGCGGTCGACACGCTGGGGGAAGCGATGATTCCGGCAGGTCCGGTGCTCAGCCCGCAACAGGCGCTCGATCATCCGCATATTCGCGCTGCCGGCTTCATGCAGGATGTCGATTATCCGGGCCTGCCGAGACCCGCGCCGGTCGTACGGGCTGCCGTCCGGCTGTCGGAAACGCCGGGTGAAATCGCGGCGCGCCCGCCGATGCTGGGCGAGCACACCGATCTGGTCCTGGCCGAACTCGGCTATGACCCGGCTGCCATTGCGGCGCTTCGACAAGGCGGTGTCATTTAGCGGATAGGTCGCCTTAACCTCCCATTAACCATAACTGTCCCAGTGTGGCGCCGTATTGGGCGCTGATTGCGATTTTCGCTTTAGGCTGCGCGGTCGTTTCGCGGGGAGCGGGGCACCAGGAAACATGTCGGTCGACACATTGAACGCCACGGCAGGTGTCGATCCCACGCGCACGAAGATCGCGGGCTCGATCAAGCAGGCCGCCTCGACCACCGGTGCGAGCTTCGAATACCTGCTCACTACCGCCAAGATGGAATCCAACTTCAACCCGAAGGCGGCGGCGACCACCTCGTCGGCGCGCGGGCTGTTTCAGTTCATCGACCAGACCTGGCTCGGCACCGTCAAGGAAGCCGGCAGCCATTTCGGCTACGGCAAATATGCCGACGCCATCACCAAAAATCCGTCCGGCAGCTATTCGGTCAGCGACCCCACCGCGCGTGCCGCGATCATGAAGCTGCGCGACGATCCGCAAGCCGCTTCGTCGATGGCGGGGGTGCTGACCCAGTCGAACAGCTTCAAGCTCACCGGCAAGATCGGCCGCCGCCCGAGCGACGCCGAACTCTATATGGCGCATTTCATGGGCGTCGGCGGGGCGGGAAAACTGATCTCGAGCGCCGAGGACAATCCGCAGGCTTCCGCGGTGCAGATGTTTCCGGCCGCCGCCGAGGCCAACCGCTCGATCTTCTACGATCGTTCGGGCCGCGGCCGCAGTGTCTCCGAAGTCTATTCGGTGCTGAACTCGCGCTACGCCAGCGCCGCCAGTTCGCCGGCCACCCGCACCGCGATGGCGGCGGTCGGTGGTGACCTGCCGCGTCGCATCACCGTCGCGAGCGCCTCGCAAGCGATGCCGGCTGCGCCTGCGATCGATAACGCGGCCTATCTGTCGAGCTTCCCGGATTCGCGCAGCGTGACGCCGGTCGCCGCGACCTCGCAGACCGCCTCCGCGCAGCCCGAGCCGATCTTCCGTTCGCTGTTCCAGGCCGGCGCACGCAGCGAACCGATTTCGCCGGCGGTGCAGGAATTGTGGGGCAGGGGTTCTTCGCTGACGACGGTGGCGTCAGCGACCTCAGTCGCCTCGGCGACACCATCGGTATCGGGACAGAAGCCCGAAGTCCGCGCACCGGGCCGGCTTGATCTGTTCAGCGATCGCAACGGCACGTTCAGCAGCTAAGGCTGCTCAGCACACAGACCGCTGAGCTACCTCTGCGCCGACAGCGTCTTGCCCTGCTCATAAAATATCTTGCCGCCGTCGGGGCCAAACCTGATGCCGTATTCGAACGATGCGGTGCCTGAGGACTTCTTGCCGTTCGATGGATTGGAATGGCTGAATTCCAGCGCGCCGCTGATCTGGCAGCTTGATCTCGCCTGATCGCACGAGGTTCGTATCGTATCCATCTGCAGCCGGTACGATCGGTTCGGCCAGTTCTTGACGTATCTCTCCTTGTCCTTGCGGCGCATTGGCCGAAATCGACACCAGATAATTGACATTGCGGACCTGCACGCCGTGGCCGGCGTAATAGAACAGCGCGACATCGGCGCCGGTGAGCTCGTTACCAAAAGTCTGGATCGCGCGATCGAACGCCGACTTGTCGAGATCGATTTGCGCCTACGAGGGAGTAGTTAGGCAAGGATTGGCGCCTGGTGTCGAGATGGTTCGCGTCAAGAGAACGCGTCAAATCCGGGCGGTTTCGACGGTAGCGCCAGCGGTGCGCGGCGAGGCCGATCATCTACAGTCCGGCCGCGCGCGCGAGTTCCCTTAACGAAACGTCAATAATCCCAAACGTTTATGGTGAACCCTTTGTTAAGCGTCATGGTTTATTTTCTATGACAGTGGCACCGCGTCACGGTGTCGTTTCGGGTTGCGTAGGCCGGCTAGACCATGATCGTTCGGCAGTTCATCAGTTGGATACGTACCGCTCCGGCAGGCGAGCGGGCAGAGGCGACGCGGTCTTTGGCGCGGGCCTGGTTGATTTCCGATCTCACCGAGGACGACCGCGCCGCCGCTGAAGGCGCGCTGCTGATGCTGCTCGACGATCCATCCCCGCTGGTACGCCAGGCGATGTCGCAGGTGTTTTCGCGCAGCGCCGAAGCGCCCGCCGCGATCGTGCAGGCGCTCGCGCTCGACCAGGCTTCAATCGCGCTGCCGGTGCTCGAACATTCCCCGCTACTGATCGACGCCGACCTCGTCGACATCGTCGCGACCGGCAACAGCGACACGCAATGCGCGATCGCCCGCCGGGTCAATCTGCCGCCATCGGTATCCGCCGCGATCGCCGAAGTCGGCTCGCCGGCCGCCGCCCTCGAGCTGATCGAGAACGCCTATGCGGAGCTGGCGCCTTTTTCCTGGGACCGCATCGTCGAGCGTCACGGCCATCTCGCCGCGATACGTGAATCGATGCTGGTGCTGGAGGGACTGCCCTCCGCCACGCGCATGGCGCTGGTCGCCAAGCTTTCCGACACGCTGGCGCAATTCGTCGTCGCCAAGAACTGGCTGAGCCCGGACCGGGCAGGGCGGCTCGCCTCTGAAGCGCGCGAACGTTCGACCGTTAACATCGCGGCGCGTTCGCGCGGCGAGGACATGCAGGGCCTGGTGCAGCATCTGCGCGCCACCGGCCAGCTCACCGCGGGCCTGATCCTGCGCGCGCTATTGTCAGGTAATCTCGAACTGTTCGACGCATCATTGGCCGAACTGTCCGGCCTGCCGCATGCCCGCGTCACCGCGCTGCTGCACGATCGCGGCGGCGCCAGCCTGCAGGCGCTGCTGATCCGCGCGGGCCTGCCGGAATCCACCTTCGCCGCCTTCCGGATCGCACTCGAGGTCTGCCACGAGACCGGCTTTGTCGACACGTTGGACGGTGCGGCGCGCCTGCGCCGCCGCATGGTCGAGCGCGTGCTGACCCATTGCGAGACCGACCGCAAGGCCGCCGAACCGCTCTTGATCCTGCTGCGCCGTTTTGCGACGGAATCGGCGCGCGAGGAAGCCCGCATGTTCTGCGACGAGCTCGTTGCCGAGGACGCGATCACGCACGATCTGATTGCGGCGTAGGCTGCGCCTCACCGTCATTGCGAGGAGCGTAAGCGACGAAGCAATCCATCTTTCCGCGTATGCGGCCCGATGGATTGCTTCGCTTCGCTCGCAATGACGGGAAGCCTCACTCCACCGGAATAATGCTAGGCGCCAAAATCGCTTCGAGATGTTCGGGGCGGTCGCGGTTGGCGTGGGTCAAGAATTCGTCGGCGATGCCGCGCAGCGAACGGCTGAGCACGCCGGCGGTGGCCGCGGTGTCGAGCTTGGTGCGCTCGCGGACGATGGCCTGAATGGCGTTGATGTGATGCCGAATGAGATCCGACGGCACCTGGTCGAGATCGGGTGCGTGTTCGATGATGCGGCACAGGCTCTCGGCAGCGGCGCCCGCGGAAGGAAAGCCGAATGTCGCAGCATCCCCCTTGATGTCGTGGGCGGCGCGAAACAGTTCTTCGCGGGCGTCGTCGGTGAAGCCGCTTCGCAGGATGGCGGCGTGCGCGGCGGAAAGCCGGTCGGCCTCGATCGTCATCCAGTTCTTGAATTCACCCGACAGCCCGGCCAGCGCTTTCTCGGCACGTCCGACGGGATCGTCGAGGTCGGATTCGGGAACGCGCAGCAGCACCTTGCGCAAGGGATTTGGCTGCGTGATCACGTGGTGATCGGCGAAGCTCGTGACCTCCAGCTTCCCGGGTTTTTCCTTCGCCATGATGGTTCCTTAGCGGTTTCGCGCGTTAGACGCTGGATCGCGCCTTGTCGAGCAGCGACGGCTGCTGCATCACTTCCATCTCGCCGCCGATGCGGCGCTCGGGGCCGATATAGGCATTGTTGGTGTTGCGCCGGCGGTCCGGTCCGAAATAGGTCTTGGTCTTGATGAACGGCCGCGGGTTGGCGACGACGTTGAGGATGCGCTGATAAAGCCCCTTCGCCGAGATCGGCTTGGCCAGGAATTCGGTGACGCCGGCGTCGCGCGCGACCGTCACGCGGCGCTTGTCGGAATGGCCGGTCAGCATGATGATCGGCGCGTAGGGGTTGCCCTTGGAGTCCGGCTGCCGGATCATCTGCGCCAGTTCGAGTCCGTCGAAGATCGGCATCGCCCAGTCGGTGATGACGATATCGGGGACGTAATGGGTGTACATTTCAAGCGCGGTGGCGCCGTCCTCGGACTCGTAAGCCTCGCGCGCGCCGAACGAGTGCAGCAGCGTCCGCAGGATGCGGCGCATATGCGGGTTGTCGTCGCAAATCAGAAACCGCAGCTTGTTGAAGTCGATGCGATACATGGTCCTGCCCTAAAGCGCATACCGGGCAACACGGTACACCCGGCGTTAACCATATCGCGGGGCCGGTTAACGAATGGTTGCGAAAGGGGGCGGCGGGGGATCTGGCGGCAGCTTAGTCACCGCTCTATCAGCACGTCGTCCCGGCCTTGAGCCGGGACCCATAGCCACGAACGTTGTTGTTGCGGAAGGCGTGAGCCACCTCGCTTCAACCGATAGCACAACGCGGTATGGGTCCCCCGATGCGCAATTGCGCATCTGTGCTCAAGCCCGGGACGACAGCTAATGCCCGAACTGCTCGCGCAGGATGCGCTCTTCCAGGCTGTGGCCGGGGTCGAACAGCATGCGCATCGAGATCGACTTGTCGGACAGCACCTCGACGCGGCGGACGTCACGCACTTCGTCATGGTCGGCCACGGCTGCGACCGGACGCTTGCCGCCCTCGAGCACTTCGATGACCACGAAGGCGGTATTGGGGAGCAGGGCGCCGCGCCAGCGCCGCGGCCGGAACGCGCTGATCGGGGTCAGCGCCAGCAGCGCCGCATTGATGGGGAGGATCGGTCCCTGCGCCGAGAGGTTATAGGCGGTGGAGCCGGCCGGCGTCGCCACCAGAATGCCGTCGGCGATCAGTTCGGCCATGCGTTCGTGCTCGTCGATCAGGATGCGCACATGCGCGGCCTGATAGGTCTGGCGAAACAGGTACACTTCATTGATGGCGTGATGCAGATGCACCTGATCGTGAATATCGGTCGCGCGCATCAACAGCGGGTTGATCAGCGACTCGCGCGCCGCGGCCAGCCGCGCATGCAGATCGTGCGTGGAGAATTCATTCATCAGAAAACCGACGGTGCCACGATGCATGCCGTAGATCGGCTTGCCGGTCCGCATGTACCGGTGCAGCGTTTCCAGCATCAATCCGTCGCCGCCGATCGCCACCAGGATATTGGCCGTATCCGGGTCGTGATTGCCATAAAGGCTGACCAACTCCGCCAGTGCCGCCTGCGCCTCGGCGGAAGCGCTCGCAACGAAGGCGATGCGGTCATATCGCTTGGGGCTGGCCATCGGATTACGGGCTCATGGTGGCGCCGGATTGCGCCGCGCTCGTCTATACACCTTGGCGGCGCTTGTCGAGATGGAAGGGCGCCACGCCCGGGATGGTAACCTGAACCGAAGGGCCGGAGCGGTTATTTCTCCTGCAGGGTTCGGATCGGGTCCCAATCCTTGTCAGGCGGATTTTCAGCCAACTCCCGGGCGCGCTGCCTGAACAGCGCTGCCGGCCGGTCGATCTCAGCCGAACGCTCGAAGCATGTTGCGGCAAGCCCGAATTCCCGGGCCCGCCAATGCGCAAGTCCGTCGGCGTAATGGGCGATCAGCGCCTGCCGGGATGCGCCAAGCCCGGTCGAGAGCGCCAGCAGTTCGTAGATTTTCAGCGCCTGGTTGCGTCCCTTGACTCTGATAGCGTCGAGTTCGCGCCAGGCGAAAGCGTCGCCGGCAAGGGCAACCGTCGTCTCCGAAGCGATGACGGTCGTGCCGTAGAATTTGTTAGCCCCCTCCAGCCGCGAGGCGAGGTTCACCGCATCGCTCATGACCGAGTAATTGAAGCGGCGCCGCGATCCGAAATTGCCGACCAGCGCCTCGCCGGAATTGATGCCGATCCGCTGCGCCAGTCTGTGTTCGTGAAAGAGCGCCGAGGAAGCGTTGAGCTCGGCCAACCTTGTGCAGCAGTCCAGCGCGGCGCGCGCCGCATTGGCGGCATGGTCGGGATCGTCGGCCGGCGCGCCAAACACGGCCACGACGGAATCGCCGATATATTTGTCGACATAGCCGCCATGACTTTCGATGACGTCGGTCATCGCCGAGAGATATTCGTTCATCAGCTCCATCAGGCTGTCCGGCGACATCTTCTCGGCGATCAGCGAAAACCCTTCGATGTCGGAAAAGAACACCGTCACCTCGCGGGTCTCGCCGCCGAGCTCCGGCAGTTTGTTCGACGACAGCATCCGGTTGATGACGTGCGGGGCAAGGTACAGCGCAAAGCTCTTTTGCAGCAGGCGGCGATCCTTGTCGGCGACGACAAAGCGGAAACCGATCGTCGAGGCCAGCGCCAACAGGCTGGCGAGCAACGGCTCGGCGACCGGGAGCGCCAGCGCGTGGTTGAAGGCGAGGGTGGCGCCGGTGATGCCGGCCACGACCATGACCGCCCAGGCCGTCGCCGCGACGAGCGGTCTGAGCTGCCACGCGGCAATGGCGGCCAGCGCCGCGAATACAGCCGCGATCAGGAAGCGCGACAGCGGCCCCGGTTCAACCACTGCATTGCGCGAGATCAGGTTGTTGACCGCGGTGGCGTGGATATAGACGCCGGCGATCGTGCTGGTCCTGAAGGCGGCGGAGACCGGCGTGCTCCCCTCCGCGCAGCGCGGCGTGCGCGCGCCCTCGATGCCGGTTGCAAAGCGCTTCGACGTCATGCGCCGGTCCTCGATATCGAGAACGGTGCCGAAGATGACGACCTTGCCGTCGAACCAGCGCCGAAAATAGTCCTTGTCGTCCTTGACCGCGCAGTTGCGCAGGTCGGCGAACGAGAAGGTCGGAATGTCGGCCGCGCCGCCCTCGAAATTCAGCGTCAGCGTATTCGGCACCCGGCCCGGGATCCGGTAACCGCCGAGTGTCATCCGGCCATTCTTGTCGAATTCGGGAGCCGCGCCCATCGCGCGCGCCGCCAGCTCGACCGCCATCGAAGGCACCTTCGCGCCGTTGATGGGGAACGTCAGCGGCATGCGCCGTACCACGTCGTCATGGTCGGTATGAACGTTGAGGGGGCGGATGTTCTGCTGCTGCCGCACCGCGATGCGCTGTCCGGCCGAGGGCCTGACCGGCTGGTTACCGCCGAGCGTTTCCCCCAGCACCACCTTGCCATTGACTGTCGCGCCGGCCAGCGCGCGCAGGAAATCGCGGTCGAAGCCGCGCACCCTCGTGCCCAGCATGTTCTCGCCGAACGGGATCTCCGACTGCTCGATCGATGTCGGGATCACCACGTCGAAGCCGGCGACCTTGGCGCCGCCTTCCAGGGTCGCGGTCAGCACGCGGCCGATCTCCCCGGTCCAGGTCAGCATCGGCGAGCCCTTGAACGGGGCGGTGCGCAGGCTTTCCTCGTCCATCGCGATGACGACCGTCGGAGACGCAGCCGGATCCTGCCTGCGGCCAAACACCTCCCAGCGCAGCGCCGTGAGGATATCGAGCGAGAGCCCGCGGATCGGCCTGACCGCCGGAGAAACCGAAGCCGCCGCGCAGACCAGCGCGATGGCGGCGATCACCATCTGGTTGCGCGTGCTGCGCCTGATTCTCAAGCGCGGAGGTCCGGCACGACTAGTCCAGCCGCAGCAGCCGGCCGACGATCGGCGTCGCGCCGGGCTTTGCCTGCGCGTCGACCCGGAACACGATTTCCGACGATTTGAACGAGGCGGCGTAGAGACCGCCGGGGACCAGGGCGACGTTCTCGCCGGCGAAATCGACGAACTTGCCCTTGAGCTGGGTGCCGCCGAGCGCGATCTGGTGACGCTCGCCGGCGAGGTCGAGCCGGCGCACCACCAGCGTGCCGCGGCCCTTGGCCTGCACGAACGGTGAGGCGCCGTAGATCGTCAGTTGCGGCTCGGGCAGCGAAGCGGTTTTGGCGCTGCGGAGCAGGGTGGCGGCGACGGCGCTGGTGTCCTTGGTGGTGGCGTTGGCCTGGTTGGAATCGCAGTTCGTCCTCTCCGCCTTGAGGACGGCTTGATCGACCATGCTCTCCTCGTTGCCGACGACAACGGTGCCGGCGCCGCTGATGGTCTCGCGCCGGCAGGACTTCAAATAGCTAAGCACGACGGAGCCGCCGTCGGCGATCTTGATGACGGATCTGGCGGTCACATAGTCCATGAACTCGGCGCCGGTCACCTTGCCCTTGATGTCCTCGACCACCGCAACCGGTGAATCCGCCGCGGCGGGAGAAGCCAGCGTCAGCAGGCCGAGGCAGGCAACAATCGCACGTTTCATTTTGGTCCCCATTGGAAAGCGCAGGTTCTTTAGTCTCGCCAGCGCCAAAATGGTTTCATGGATGAATCAAAATAATTGGCCGGGTCCGCCGGCGGAACCGACCGATATCACCTAACGGTTGGCGAGGACAACCATGGCGATGCGGCGGATCAAGCCCCATGCGGATTGCTTTCACGCAATACTGTCGGGATTGTGATGCCAGCGGGTTTCGTCCTGTTGTAGCACAGCTCTTCTGTCGCCATCCCAGGCTGAAATCCGCGGCGCAACCGCGCGGCGCAGGGAGCAAGTGGCCGGGAGCAAGTGAGAGGGAGCAGGACGTCATGGCTTTTCGCTTCACCGCGCGGCGTCATATGCAACTCGCCATCACGCTTGTCATGCTGTCTTGCGTGGCCGGCGCGCGCGCCCAGGACGCAAGCCCGACGGCCGCGCAGCAGCAACCTGCCGCGACGCCGACGCCGGGGCCAACGCTTCCGCCGCAACCGCCGCAGGGACAGAAGGGCGGCGGACGGCGCGGCGACGCCGCCACGCCGCAACCGGTTTCCGATCAGCACCGGCTACCGCCGGATTCCACCACCAAACAGACGCTGGCGCTGCCCGGGCGCACGCTGGCTTTCACCGCGACCGCAGGTTCGATCCGGCTGTTCGACGAAAAAGGCGAGCCGCAGGCCGACATCGCCTACACCTCCTACCAGCTCGACGGCACCGATCGCGGCACGCGGCCAGTCACGTTCCTGTTCAATGGCGGGCCGGGCGCATCATCGGCGTGGCTGCAGTTCGGCACTGCCGGACCGTGGCGGCTGTCGATTACAGGAGATGGCGCGATAGCTTCCGCTTCGCCCGAGCTTGTGCCCAATGCCGAGACCTGGCTCGACTTTACTGATTTGGTCTTCATCGATCCCGTGAGCACCGGCTATAGCCGCTTCGTCGCGACGGGTGAGGACGCGCGCAAGCGGTTCTTCAGCCTGGATGGCGACGTCAGTTCGATCGCGCTGGTGATCCGGCGCTGGCTCGAAAAATACGACCGGCTGCTGTCGCCGAAATATGTCACCGGCGAAAGCTATGGCGGCATCCGCGGCCCGAAGATCGTCCGCAACCTGCAGACCCAGCAGGGCATCGGCGTGCGCGGGCTGATCCTCGTCTCTCCCTTGCTCGACTACCGCGAATTTTCCGGCTCCAGCCAGCTCCAATATGTCCACCGGCTTCCCACCATGGCCGCGGTGGCGCGCGAAGCGAAGAGTCCGGTGAAATGGGCCGATCTCGCCGATGTTGAACGCTACGCGCGCAGCGAATTTGTCAGCGACCTGCTCAAGGGGCAGGCGGACACCGAGGCCACCAACCGGCTCGCCGACAAGGTCGCGTCGTTGACCGGCATCGATCAGGCCGTGAGCCGCCGGCTTGCCGGACGCTTCGAGGTCGGCGAATTCCGCCGCGAGTTCGACCGCCGCAACGGCCGGGTGACCGGACGCTATGACGCGTCGGTGTCGGGCTTCGATCCCTATCCGGATTCGGACTCCTCGCACTTCGGCGATCCGTCCGGGGATTCGCTGATGGCGCCGTTGACCAGCGCCGCCGTCGATCTCACCACGCGCAAGCTGAACTGGCGGCCGGACGGCTCGTACCATCTGCTCAACGGCAGCGTCCTCAGTTCCTGGGATTTCGGCCGCGGACCTGCCGAGTCGGTTTCCCAATTGCGGCAGATTCTCGCGCTCGACCCGAAGATGAAATTGCTGGTCGGGCACGGCCTGTTCGATCTCGCCACACCGTATTTTGCCTCGAAGATCATCCTCGACGGGTTGCCGGCCTTCGCCAGTCCGAACCGTGTCAAACTCGTGGTCTATCCCGGCGGCCACATGTTCTATTCACGCGATGCGGCACGGCAGGCGTTTCGCAGCGAGGTGCAGGCGGTGATGAAGTGAGGGGACCTTCGCCACTTGCCGTCATTGCGAGGAGCGAAAGCGACGACTTGTCCGCCGTAGCTCGAAGAGCGAAGGAGGAAGCAATCCATGGGCCGGCTTGGCGCGGTATGGATTGCTTCGCTTCGTTCGCAATGACGCCTGTGCGTCACCATAATTCTTCTTGAGAGACCGAGTGGACAATCCGCACGAAGCGTGAGTCGCCGTCTTGATCGGCGCATTTTAGTACCTACATGCACTGTGCGGCGGCGCCTCGCGCTGTCGCTGCCCTCTTTTGGGGCGTTTCCTCCCTAGACTTGGGCCGCTTGTTCATTCAAGCGGCCCTTTTTTCGTTTATGCATGGGTATGCGACAAAACAACCCGTCGGGCAAATCACTTCCGATTTACGGAAACCGTGTCAAGCAGAAAAATTCCGTAAATCAAAAATATTTCTGTTGTCGGCCGACCCAAATCAGTGCGCATCTATCGCCATCCCGTCCTGGTCAGAAGGGCGTCGGCCGTCGTCACGGACGTTGGACGGGTTGCGGTGGACGCTGGTTTACGCCTCGACGACGGCGTGGATAAGCGTACGGCAAAACCGTGTGGTCCTGGCACCCGTTGCAGGTGTCAAGCTGTCGGGTAGGCGAGAGCTGAACGGCAGCGACGGAGTCAACCAAGAACTCGTCTCCGGGGAGATCACGGCATAAGCCGTAAAGCCATTGCGCAGGGAAGGCCGGGTGTTCACCGCTGCCCTGTATGCTCGTGTGCACTTTGTTTTGTGCAAACCGCACACGAGACCGCGGGTGCAGCGCGCACCCGGTCTTCCCTGCGCCCTCTATTTTCGAGGGCGGGAAGTTTCTGGCAAAGCTCGGGCGCAATCCGTCGCGAGATCGCGAAACTACGTTTAGACCACGGTGCAACAACAAACACCGCTGTCGTCCCGGCCTTGAGCTCAGATGCGCAATTGCGCATCGGGGGACCCATAACCACAGGGAGAAGTTTTGCGAAAGGTGTTTGATACCGCGGCCTCATCGAGAAATCACGCGGTATGGGCCCCGACTCAAGGCCGGGACGACGATGAAAGCGGCTTTACGAGTTGGTGCCGGAAGCGATGCGTGGTGAAGCCTCGGCCAGCGATCGTCCGACGTGCCGCAGCACTCTGCTGGCCTGCGCGGCGCTATGGTCGAGCAGCCAGCGGCCGAACGCGTCGGGCGACAGCGCGCGGGCGTAGAGAAATCCTTGAACGACGTCGCAGCCAAGTTCGGTCAGCAAGTTCAGCTGCCCGTCGCTTTCGACGCCTTCGGCGACGACGGTGAGGTGCAGGCTCTGGCCAACGCGAACCACCGATGTGACGATCGCCAGCGCGCTGGGGTCGCTCCCGACATCGTGCATGAAGCTGCGGTCGATCTTCAACTCGCGGATCGGCAGATGCGCCAGCCGGCTCAGGCTCGAATAGCCGATGCCGAAATCATCCAGCGACAGGCCGACCCCCAGGTCGCGAAGCGCATGCATCGTCTCGATCGCAACCGAGCGCTCGTTCATGATCACGCCTTCGGTGATCTCGAGCATCAGCACTTCCGGCGGCAGGTCATGGTCTGCGAGAATTCCGGCGACCGCTGCGGCCAGGTTCGGGTTCTGGAAATTGATCGGCGACAGGTTGACCGACACGCAGGGGATATCCACGCCGGCGCCGCGCCATTCCGCCATTTGCCGGCAGGCCTCGCGGAGCGACCACATGCCGATCTGTTCGATCAGTCCGCACTCTTCGGCGAGCGGGATGAACTTCGAAGGCGAGACTTCGCCGAGCTCCGGATCATACCAGCGCGCCAGCGCCTCGACGCCATAAATGCCGCCGTCGCCGGTCCGGATCTGCGGCTGATACTGCAATTGCAGAACGTCGCTGGCGAGCGCGCGCCGCAACGCCGCGCTGTGGGCCAGCCGCTGTTCGGCCAGCCGATCCATGTCGGCGCTGAAGAAGCGAAACGTGGAGCGGCCGGCCTGCTTGGCCTTGTACATGGCGGCATCCGCCTGCTGGATCAGCGTATCGATATCGGTCGCGTTGTCCGGATACATGCTGATGCCGATGCTGGCGGACATCGCGACCTGCTTGGCGCCGATCTGAATCGGATTGACCAGGGCCTCCGTCATCCGCGACGCCATCAGCGAGGCTTCGGCCGCGTTGCGGTTCGGCAGCACGATCACGAATTCGTCGCCGCCGAGCCGCCCCAGCATGTCGCCCCGCTGGATCTGCGCGCGCAGGCGCTGGGCAAATCCGACCAGCAGTTCGTCGCCGGCCGAGTGTCCGAGCGTATCGTTGACGTCCTTGAAATTATCGATGTCGAGAAACGCCAGCGCAACGTGTCTGCCGGCCGGGCAGGCGTTGGTCGCCTCAAGGATCAGATCGCGCAGGCGCGCGCGGTTCGGCAGGCCGGTCAGCATGTCGTAATAGGCGAGCCGAGCGATCTGGGCGCGGGCCTCCTTGCGCTCGATCGCGAGCCCGCCGAGATCGACGCAGGCGTCGACGATCCGCTGATGCCAGCGGCTGGGCGCGCGACATTCCCGGTAGTAGAACGCGAAGGTACCGATCACGCGGCCGTCCTTGCCCTTGATCGGCGTGGACCAGCAGGCGCGCAGGCCAACCTCGAGCGGGCGGGTCTTGAACGGCTGCCAGCGCGGATCGGTGTCGATGTCCTCCGCCAGCACCGGCTTGCCAAAATACGCCGCGGAGCCGCAGGAGCCGATGTTCGGACCGATCGCGACGCCGTCCAGCGCCCGCGAATAGTCCTCGGGAAGGCTGGGACCGCCCAGCGGGTGAACCAGTCCGCCGGCGTCGATGTGAAGCAGCGAGGAGACGACGTCAGGCGCGATCTCTTCGACGCGCCGGCAAAGCCGGTCGGCGATGTCGGCGATCGGGATTTCATCGGCCAGCGCGCTCATGATCAGCTGCTGCAGCGAACGCAGCTGCTTGGTCTCGGTGATGTCGGTCAGCAGGGCGAACATGTAGTTGGACCGTCCGCGCCCGTCGCGGAACGTCTTGACGTTGGCCGAGACCCAGATCTCGTCGCCGTTCCTGTCGTAGGCGAGGACTTCCTCTTCACCGCCGGCTTCCTCGCCGACCCAGCGTCGCAGCCTGGCCAGCGTCCTGCGGTCGGTATAGCGGCCCACCAGCAGTTCGCCTGCAAACCGGTCCTTCGCCTCTTCGAGCGAGTACCCGAACATTCCCGTAAACGCGGCGTTGGTATAGACGACCTTCAGATTGCGGTCGGTGACGATGACGGCGCGGCTGGTCCTGTCGGCGACCAGCGAGAGCAGGGCCAGCCTTTCACGCCGCGCGACCTCCTTGGTGATGTCCCGCACGAATGCGATGGTGCGGCATTGCCCGTCGATCGCGAGATTCGAAAGCCAAAGCGCCACGCGAATCCGGCTGCCATCCTTGCGCGCGATCGTGATCTCGGCGTTGCGTCCATGCGGAACGTCGTTGCGGCTCACCTGGTCCGAGGCCGGCGTCGCGACATGATGATGTTGCAGGTCCTTGAGCCCGAGATCGCCGACATGGCAACCGAGCGCTGCTGCGCGGTCCAGCCCGAAGATGAGTTCGGCCGCGGCGTTGCAATACCTGACGTGAAGCTCGCGATCCAGGATCAGCACGGCGTCGTTCGCCCGCTCAAGCGCGGCCAGCAGAACGTCCGGCGTTTCGGCCGCGGGGTAATCGCCTGTGCTCATCATCCAACCCTGATGCCCGTCTGGAACCCATCGGGGCCTTGGTCCGATGGGGCGGCGGCGTCATTTTGGTGAAAAGCCTAGGGGAGCATGGGTGTTGAAATGGTTCTTCGATCCCGTCCCGGTTGGCGGAAAGAGATCATCCTTAAGGATTCGCTAATGAATAGCCGAGCAACCGGCGTCAGCGGCCAGGCTGGAACGCGATTTCCGTTGTGCGTGACAGAAAAAGGAAAGGTGCCGGCGGCGGATCGCGTCGGCACCCATCCATTTTCGTATTGCCGCTCCCCGCCACGAAGCGAGGGCGTTGACGGCTCAGTAAGCCAGACCGGTTCCCGGCGGCTTTTCGAGCGCTGCGGCGAGCGAGCGGTATTCCTCACTCGAGGTGCCGGCAAGCGCCGCGATCTTGTTCAAATGGTACTGCGCGGATTCGCGGTTACCCTGTTCGACCTGCCACAAGCCGTAATATTGCCAGGTCTTGACGTGGGTCGGGTCGGCCTTGAGCGCGCGCTCGTACCAGATCTGCGACACCTTGTAGTCGCCGAGCTGGCGATAGGAATAGCCGATCAGATTGGCGACCGCGGCGCTGTCGTCGCGGCCGAGCGCCTTCAACTGTTCGATCGCCGAGGCGTAGTCGTGGCGATCGTAGATCGCGGCATAGGCGGCGCGATAACCGGTTGCAAATGCGGTTTCCTGCGTGCTCGGGCGCACTTCGCTCGATCGCTTCTTCTTTTTGCTGTTATCGGGCGGCGGCGGCGGACTGCTGTCGGGTGCGGCGTAGACCACGCTGACGACGGGGGCCGCCGTCAGCGTCAGCGTGAACATCGCCAGCGTCAGAAGCCTGATAGCAAGTTTGGTCATGCGTCTCTCCAGTTGAACAGATCAAGAAACCCGACTTCGAAAAAATCAGTAGAAAAGGACGGTGCCATCAGGCGATCCTATACCGAAGCTCGCTGATTTGAACACCTGGCGGTTGGGAACATTCCCGACGCATAATGCCATTCCCGTGATTTGGCGTTGCTTTGGGAACGTGACGAAGATGTCATGCAGATGAACGACGTCCGCTGTCGCGCTTCACGAGGGGTTCAGCGCGGGGGCGCTAGTGTCGTCCGCAGCCACCATCAAACTGATCCGCGGGCGCGGTTCGATCCCCATTGCCCCCGACGCGCCGGCGGGTATCAGGCCGACCCACGCGCCATTGCTTCCCCAATGGCCGTGGGTTGGCGCCGATGTCAGCGGTCCAATCCGGGCGCGATAAGCGAGTTGCGAATTCCATTTCGGCGCCGCCCGGTCTAAGAGATAGCCTCGGGGGCAGGTGGAAGACTTACGCTTGGGGACATCAGCAAAATTCGCGGCGATCGTGTTGCTGCCGATCGTGCTCGCGGCCTGCGCGGGCAGCGACGAGGTCAGGAGCATCACCTATACCGACGACCGCGGCGTCTCCAATCAGCCGTTTCCCAACAATTACAAGGGCGAGATACTCCTGTTCATGAGGACCTATCTCAACAACCCGGTCGGCGTGCGTAACGCCGTGATGGCGGAGCCGATACAACGTGTCGTCGGGGGACGGCTGCGTTACGTCAGTTGCCTGCGCTTCAGCCCGCGCGATTCCGACGGCAATTACGCCGAACCGCGCGAACGTGCGATACTTTACGTCGATGGCCGGCTCGACCGCATCATTGAAAACGCCAGCGAGCCCTGCGCCGGTGCGGTCTATGCGCCATTCCCCGACCTGGAAAAGATGGCGCGGTAGCGGCCGGCGCTCGGGATTACGCGCCTTGCTTTGCCGCCGCGGCCGAGGGGCTTGCCGGCGCGCCGGTCGGCGTATCCTGCATTGATTTGATCAGGTTGTTGCGCACCGTGACCACCGCCTTCTGCAGCCTGGGGAATTCCTCCGGCGAAAGCCCGGAAGCCTTCACCAGATTCCTTCCTCCGAGTTTTTCGCGCAGCCCGCGCCCGGCCTCGGTCAGGCTGACCAGCACCTGGCGCTCGTCGGCGGCATCGCGCTGCCGGCGCAGATAACCCATCGTCTCGAGCTTCTTCAGGATCGGGGTCAGCGTGTTGGATTCGAGGAACAGCTTTTCGCCCAGACTTGAGACGGTCTGGTTGTCGTTTTCCCACAACGCCACGATCGCAATATATTGCGTGTAGGTGAGGCCAAGTTCATCGAGAAGTGGTTTATAGGCCCGGCCAAAGGCGAGGTTGGCCGAATAGACCGCAAAGCACAGGAAGTCGGCGAGCTTTCGATCCGTAGGCTGTGGATCTGCAGGCAGTGGGTTCGAAGACTTGGTCGGTTTCATCCTGATGCTCCCGGGCACACGCGATCGTGACGGTTGCAGAGCATATATATCGGATACGATTAAATCGGAAGGGTTGACATCAAGAATATTGGGCTATTAGATCGTGTCCGAGTTAATCGTATTCGATCAGTATAGGAGGGAGCCCACATGTCCGACAACATCAACCTTGGTCGCCGCCGTTTTCTTGGCGCCGCTGCAACGACTCTGGCAGCCGCCCAGCTCGCCCTGGCTGGCCCGGCCGACGCACAGTCCGGTAACGCCAAACCGGTGACGGCGATCAAGCCTGGGACGCACAGGTCGTTTCCTGCCATCAAGCAGATCAACGCCGGGGCCCTCAACGTCGGATACGCCGAAGCAGGACCCGCTGATGGTCCGCCGGTCATCCTGCTGCACGGCTGGCCCTATGACATTCACGCCTTTGTCGACGTCGCGCCGATCCTGGCCTCGGCCGGTTTCCGGGTGATCGTCCCGCATCTGCGCGGCTACGGCACCACGCGGTTTCTCTCCAGCGACACGCCCCGCAACGGTCAGCAGGGCGCGCTCGCGGTCGACGTCATTGATCTGATGGATGCGCTCAGGATCGAGAAGGCGGTTATCGCCGGGTTCGACTGGGGCGCACGGACCGCCGACATCGTCGCGGCGATCTGGCCGCAGCGGGTCAAGGCGCTGGTTGCGGTGAGCGGCTATCTGATCGGCAGCCAACAGGCCAACAAGGCGCCGCTGCCGCCGAAGGCCGAGCTTTCCTGGTGGTACCAGTACTATTTCACGACCGAGCGCGGCCGGGCCGGCTATGAGAAATACACCCGCGATTTTGCCCGGCTGATCTGGCAAACGGCTTCGCCGAAGTGGAATTTCGACGACGCGACGTTCGAGCGCAGCGCAGCCTCCCTCGACAACCCGGATCATGTCGCCATTTCGATCCACAATTATCGCTGGCGGCTCAGCCTGGCCGAGGGCGAGGCGAAATACGACGATCTGGAGAAGCGGCTCGCCGCATTTCCGGTGATCTCGGTGCCGTCAATCACCCTCGAAGGCGATGCCAATGGCGCTCCGCACCCCGATCCTGCCGCTTATGCCAAGAAGTTCTCAGGCAGATACGCGCACCGCCTGATCACCGGCGGCATCGGGCACAATCTGCCCCAGGAGGCGCCGCAGGCGTTTGCCGAGGCGGTGATCGAGGTTGCCGGCTATTGAGCCGGGGAGGGCTTCCGGGATGCCTTCGAAAATCGAGCGTCCCGGAAACCCGAATGGCGGCTCTTTTGCGGAGGGTCCTCCGACTTAGCGGAGGGTCCTGCGACCCGAAAGATGAACGGAATTCAATCACTTTTTGGCGACCCTTGAACCTCGCCTTAGTTATCTCCGACATCAACAAAGCGGGATACCTGCCGGTAACGCAGGAAAAAACCTAATATGCGAGGGAACCAAAGCGCTCTGTTGCCGCGCCGTCACAGTTGAGCACCGTTCGGTGCTCCGGCATTGCCGCAAAGCAACCTAATTGAGGTCACGTTGTTTGGTTTGATGGCGGAACGTTAGTCACGGGGAATGAAGATGAAGAAGATTTTGCTCGGCGCTGCCGCGCTGGCCGCAATGGCGGCTCCTGCTTTCGCGGCGGACATCCAGCCTCGACCTTATACCAAGGCGCCGGCCTACACCGCGCCGGCGCTGGTCTATAACTGGACCGGTTTCTATATCGGCGGCCATGTCGGCGGGGCCTTTGCGGGTACCGACTCCCTGCAAAGCAGCGACGCGCGCTTCCTCGGCGGTGTGCAGGGCGGCTTCGACTACCAGTTCGCGCCCAACTGGGTGGTGGGTGCCGAAGCCCAATACAGCTGGCTGAACGGCGGCAGCAATAATGGCGTGCTGTTCCCGGGCGGTACGCTGGTGACCAGCAATACCGACCAGCTTGGTTCGGTGACCGGCCGGGTCGGCTACACTTGGGGGCCGGCGTTGCTCTACGCCAAGGGCGGTTATGCCTGGCGGGACGGCAACAATCTCGGTGTCACCGTGGGCGGCGTCCCGCCGGGCTTCACCACCAGCGGCAACCGCAAGGACGGCTACACGGTCGGCGGCGGCCTCGAATACATGTTCGCGCCCAACTGGTCGGCCAAGGCCGAGTACCAGTATTATGATTTCGGCAAAACCACCTTCACGGCTGGCCCCGCCGACGTCACCGGCCAGAGCTTCCGGAACGACGAACACACCGTCAAGGTCGGCGTGAACTACCGGTTTGGCTGGGGTGGCCCCGCGGCCTCCAAATACTGAGGGCTTGCTACCTAACCAGACGGAAAAGGCCGGCGGGAAGCCGGCCTTTTTGTTTTCAGGGGGCGCCGCCGGACGGCACGAAGCGCCATCCGCAGCTGTTGGTACCTCGCGAAAAATAATTTTCGCGGTGCGCGCAACTTTTTGTCATCTTCGGCTATTATGGTCCGGTCGGCTGGTTGGACAATCAAACATGCGTGCTTTTGCGTTAGGGCTGATATTCTCCGCAGCGTCGCTGCCATGCCTTGCCCAGACTGTCCTGAAATCAGAACCGCTCATCCTTGCTCCCTATGAAATCGCCTTCGTACAGGACGCCAACTGTCCGGTTGGGAAGGTGCTCAAGGTGACCGGCGCGATCAGGGGACTGAACCGTCGCAAGGCGTGCGTCGTCCTCGCCTCGGAACAGGCTTCACTGGCAGCCGCGACGCCTTAAGAAGGCGATCGTTCGATTTTTCCTCCGGCCGTAAGGCCGGCCCGTTCCCGTGCGGCCTTTTATCTCCGCCGACGACACCCGCGAAGCGGCTGCGTCAGGCCGCTTTCGAACCCAACTGCAGCACCGAACGGGCGTCGCGCTCGGCCTCGGCCTTGTTTCGCGCCGGATCTTCGTCCGGGTCCGGCTGGCAGGGCTTGATCTCGTAGTCATTGTCCAGCACCGGTCGCGGCGCCTGCCTTTCCTCATCGGAAACCGCATCGACCACGAGCCCCGACTGTCGGGCCAGCCTCCAGACATCGGCCTCGGTCGGATAGGCCTTGCTCAGCTTGGCCTCTTGGCAGAATAGCGCGTAGGGCATGCGTGGGGGCTCCAGCAAAAACGGTCAACGTTGCAGCCCCTTTTGGGTTCTGGCTTGGCTGGTATTCCGCCCGTTCAGGGCTCACGAAGGGCTGAAATGGCCCGTTTCGACGGCATTTTGGCGGAGTCCCTGAGTCGTAAACGAGTCATGAATCCCGCGAAAAAGAATCCCCGAGACTCCTCGGCTAGAATCGCTGGATGTTTCGGCCATGAGAACGATCGTCCAGACTCACTCCTGCGAGCGTGTCCAACTCACGCTCACGGTCGCGCTGCTGGTGGCCTGCGCGGCCAACATCGCGCTGGTCTGGGCGTGGCTTTAGCGGCCGGGGAGCGATTGACCGCGCGACCAATCCACCCATCATGCAACACAACAAGTTCGGGCCGCGAGGCGGCTCGATGACATGACGGGCGGGACGGGAATGATCGAGACGCTGCAAGCGCGGGTCAATGGCGATGCGGGACTGGTCCGGCGCGGCCGCTATCTCACGACCAGCTTTCTTCTGGAGGTCGGCCAGTCAGCCTTTCTGATTTCGATCCATGAGGGCCGAATCGTGTCGGTGACGCCAGGGCCGTTAGTGATGCCGTCTTCGGCTTTCGCGCTTCGCGCCTCCGAGGAGGAATGGAAGAAGTTCTGGAGCGAGCGCCCGCCGCCGGGCTCCAACGATTTGCTGGCGCTGATCAAGCGGCGCGTGCTGAGGGCCGAAGGCAATCTGCAGATCTTCATGGCCCATCTGCGTTACTTCAAGGAAGCGCTGGCCAAGCTCCGCGCCACGGGAGCTGGCGCATGAGCGCGAGGTTCGAGCCGATCGTCGGCCGCTACATGCATCTGGAATTGTTCGGCCGGCCACACCGCATCTATGTCGAGCAAGCGGGCGAAGGCACGCCGTTACTGTGCCTGCACACCGCGGGCAGCGATGGCCGGCAATATCGCGCGCTGATGAACGATGTGCGCATCACCTCAAAGCATCGCGTCATCGCCTTCGACATGCCCTGGCACGGCAAATCCTCGCCGCCGGCCGGCTGGCACGACGAGGAATACCAGCTGACCTCGGCGCAATACACGACCATGGTCCTGGAAGTTTCGGCGGCACTCGAGCTCGACAAGCCGATCCTGATCGGCTGCTCGATCGGCGGCCGCATCGCGCTGCATCTGGCGCTCGAACATCCCGAGCGCTTTCGCGCCATCATCGGCCTGCAGGCCGGCGCGCATGTCGATCCCTATTACGATCTGAATTTCCTGCACCGGCCGGATGTGCATGGCGGCGAGGTCTGCGGCGCCATCGTCTCCGGTCTGGTCGGCCCCGATGCGCCGGACCGTGAGCGTTGGGAAACGATCTGGCACTACATGCAGGGCGGACCCGGCGTCTTCAAAGGCGATCTGTATTTCTACAAGCTCGACGGCGACATCCGCGGCCGCGTCGCAGAGATCGACACCAGGCGCTGTCCGCTGTTTCTGCTGTCCGGCGAGTATGATTACTCCTGCACTCCGGAGGAAACGCTGGCCGTGGCCAACAGCATCAGGGGTTGCGAAGTCACCATCATGAAAGGGCTCGGCCACTTCCCGATGAGCGAAAACCCGGAGCTGTTTCTGACGCACCTGCTGCCGGTGCTGGAGAAGATCGGCAGGGCCTAGAGGATTTTCAAGCGAAGCATGCCCTCGGACTTGATCCGAGGGTGGATTCCGATCCGCCTTACGACAACCCGTCAAACAAGAGGATTGGGGCGAGGGCTATTTGCCCAGCGGCGGCGGCGCGGTGTCTTCACGCAGCGCGGCGTGGACCTTGGCCATGGTGGCGCTGCAATAGGCCTCGCGCTCGCGGTTGAAGCGCTCCTGATGCGCGCGGAAATTGGCGACACGGGCGCGGATTTCGGACTGGAAATCGACCTTGGGCTCGGGACGTGCGTTCTGGACCGGCTTCGGCGGCGCGACGGAGATGGTTTCGGCCAGCATCGCCTCGATGTCAGGCATCGACACCGCGGGCGTGGCTTTGGGCACGTCAAAGGGTGCGGGCGCTTCCGGGCTTACGAAAGAGGCCGGATTCGCAAGGAATTGCGCCGCGTCCGGCTTCTTCCCGGTCACCGATTGCACGAATGCCATCGTCTGCGCGATCAGGAGGTCGCGTTCCTTCATCCATTTCATCGCACACCTCAACCCAAGTCATTCCAGCAAAAGGCTTTTGTGGAATCAAGAGCAAGTGTTGAACTTGGCTAATGAAGGCATTCGATTTGCCGGCGAGGTGACAAAAGGGCGACACCCTGTGGGGGACATCCTGCGTAGTACCTCCGCCAGCGGTGCCATGCCAGCGGGTGCCATCCGAGGCACCGCAGGGCCAGACCCAAAATCGCGAAACAACCCCATGCAAAGTAGAACGGGCCGTGGCTCGCAGCGCGGGTGTGCGTTGCGTAGGCATTAGAAAATAGGGTCGGCCCTCACGGCTCGACCCTCGTCCTTGCTTAGCGCTCGCGCGGATTGGTGTTGGGCACGAAAGGCGCGCCGATCACCCGGACCGGCGTCTGGTCGACGAGACGGGCCGGTTGCCGTGCCGCCGGCGAAGCCGCGGCGGCCGACGGCGAAGACGCCGCAGCGGCCGACGACGACGTCGCGGCGGCGGCATAGACCTGCCTGTTTTTGCTCACGTCGGAGGCAGGTTCCCAAAAGCCCGCGGCGCCCGCGATGACTGCACTCACCAGCGTCACGCCGGTGAGCAAAACCAGATTGCAGTTCTCTTCCCGAATTCTCATGCAGCAAAAACGTGATCGAACGGGGTTGGTTCCGGGAGGCCACGGGAACCCAAAATGCCGCAGCTATCGGATGGAACAAAGATTAAATGTGCACTTCGTAACACATCACTCGGAACGATTCCTGCGTTGCAGCGTAACGTCTGTGGGACAGCAAGCGGGAGATAGCAGCAGTGGTGGGCAGGCAGTATCTGACGCGTCAGGCAACTACGCTTCTCAAATTCGCACGGACAGTCACGGACCCGAATGTGGCAGCGGGCCTGGTCGAGAAGGCCGCCGACCTCAAATCCCAGGTCGATGACCCGAACCGGTCGGACAAGAGTCCGAGAGCGCCTGACGTCGAGCGGACCAGCAGTCGATAGCTCAGCGACGCCGCCATGCAGGAAGGCCGCACCCTTGCCCTCGGAACAGTGCTCGGCGTCGCGATCGGTGCTGCCATCGACAATATCGCTATGGGCATCGGCCTCGGCCTCGCGCTGGGTATTGCGATGTCCTACGCCGTGAAGCCCTGACGGCGCGGCGCTCAATCTGCGCTCGCAAGCGGACGCGCGATCACCCAACGCATTCCGAACTCCGCTGAATCACCGGAACAGAACTCCGTTTCCGAAACCTTCAAAAATTATCTGGCGCAAGTTCCCAACAGGCTCGCTGGGCAGGCGTTAACCCGGCAACGGAAAGGAGCGCACATGCGAAAGATAGGATTACCTCTCGCAGCCGTTGCCGCGCTTGCGACAACCGCTGTCGTCAACTCGCCGGCCGAGGCCCGTGGCGGGCGTAACGCGGCGATCGGCTTCGGCGTGGCCGCTGGCGTGCTAGGCGCCGCCGCGGCGGCCAATGCCTACCACGGCGGCTACCACTATGGACCGAGGTACGGCTATTACGGCGGTGGGCCGTACGCCTATTACGATGGCCCGCGATACTATCATCGCCACTACCATCATTGGTAACGAAGAGGCCCGGAGCAATCCGGGCTTTTTCTTTGCGCCGTCAGATAAACAGCTTGGCGACGGCCAGCACGATCAAAGCGGCAATGCAGAGGTACATCAGTCCGAATAGCCGCCGGTCCTGTTTGGCGTGCCGTTCGGAAATCTTACCAGTCATGAAATCAGTAAATGGATCTTGCACGGTGGCCCTCTGAACTAAGGCCGTACAGGTTCTGATTTGCGATTCCCGGTCAAGAGTCGCTTGAGATTTTTTGATCTTGTGGTCTGTATCAAGCGGCTCACTGAGAACGGTACGAAAAGTGTTCACTGTGAATAGCGAGGATAACGGGAATCTTGCCATAGCTGTGAATAGCGAGGATTGAGGGTAGAAAACTACTTGGGTGCCTGACAACTCGAAGCGCGCACTTCAGAACCGTATTCATCAAGCCATTGTTCGGGAGGTGCCATGTTGAAGTATAATGGTGTCAGCTCGCCAGCGGCCTATGTCTGCCATGCGGTTTGATTCTTTATCGGTTGGGCCGCGCTCGCGCTTTTCACCGTCAATCGGGTGAAAGTCGATCACTCCAAAAGGGCCGAGCTGGAATCCATTTTCAAGATTGCCAGACGGCTCGCCTGCGATTTCGGTGGATCTGCTCGGCGTCGGCGTCATCATAGCCGCGCTCGGGCTCGCGTGGCTGATACGGCGCTGGATGCTGATGTAAACGGCGCAAGCGTTGTTGTCGCATTTGCGACTTTGAACGCGGACTGGTGCCGGTTGAGCGAGTTGAACCCCAACCTTCGGTTTACAAAACCGGCCCGCATTCAATTATATCAATACCTTACGGCGACGGTGACCTATTGTCGGAAAATGTCATTTTTTGTGAACAGTTTCACAACGCCGCTATCCAGAGCCGGCGCGTTAGGTTAAGTGACGCAGGACAACCCCGGAGTGATCATGACAACAGTGCAGGCCATTGCATTTGGGGCCATGCTAGCTTGGACTCCAGCGCTTATCATCATGGCGTTCTTGTTGTGGGATGTTCCCGACCTCGACGAGAAAGAATAGCCTCGTTGCGTCGCCGGTGTCATCAGCGATTCGCCTTGCCGTCGACCTGACGCTAGACCGACAAACCATTTCCATTTTCGATCGAAGCCCTGGGCCACTCTGAACTCAATGCGCCGATACGCCATGAGTTAGCGTGGCTGCAAGTCGTGCAAAGCTGAATCACGATCAGGATCTGGGTTACCAGCGGCTTGCCTGTTCCGGCTAAACACAAGACCAAGGCAGCCGATCGCGATTAAAATAGCTCCCGCGATCATTAGCCAATGCGGCAAGCCAATCGACGACAGCAGGTCCATTTATTCCCCTTCGCCTTCAGCCGGACAGTACAGCATCATTCGGCTTCTGCATTGGCGGATGTCTCCCCGTCGAGCCAGTCTTGCTCCTCGGCTAACGCGAGCCAGCCAGACGCAGGCAGTTCTCAGCGTTCTGCCGGTAGATTTCAGATTGCCTTATCATTGCCGCGCCTCCTTGGCCCCATTTCTCTATCGCTTTTGGTCAGATCCAGCGGCAGTCGTAAGGAGCTCATCGGAAGAGTTTAGTCCTTATGTTCGGTCCAGCTGCGTTCGCCGCACTGACATTCAAACATTCGTACCGTCAAGCCACGGGTTGGCTCCATCATCTTGTGAACCACTTTGGGCTGCGCGCCACACCTGCACCCGTGATGCTCGCGATTCTCCGGTCCTGATAGTTTATCGCCGCTTGAGTCGTCCATTACTCAACTCACCCCGCCAAAGGTGAGTCAGTAAGTTGCTAACTGCGCTTTGGTTCCCACTCGCTCGCGGAAAAGGTGCGCATCACCCGAATGGGTTATCATTCAAGTAAAGCCACTAACGGCGAGGCCGCAACCGTTAAGCAAACAAATGCGCGCCGGCCAGTGTGTACTTCACGAAGGTCCCGGCCTCGTGCAGCCACAGCCAGCCGCGCGCTGGCGCCGATACTCGACGAAGTCGGCTTCCGTGCATTGTGGCTGACAATCTTTTCCACGCCGTTTCGAATCCGCCCAGCACCTGGTCGAAAAGTTGACGTAGCCGCTGCGGGAGAGACCGCGATGTCATGCCGACGTCCCATCTCCATTGTTTGCCAGCAGTCGGTGCGTTCGGGTTCGGGCGACGAAGGATTGCGGTTCGCAGGTGCGATCGGCACACTGAAAGAGGCCGCCAACCGAGGTACTCCAAACTAGTTCGGAACGATCGACCGAGTTGCGGTAATTTGGCTAACCGTAGGCCGCCTTTTTCCGCGTTGCCCACGGTTGGAATGGGCGGCCCCAACTCAGCCCCCAGCCCCGAGGTTGGGGCCGCTTCTCAGCGGCATCGCGAATGGAAGAGGCCGCCAACTGAGGCGGCCGACATGGCGAACAATAGGATGCCGATGCCACCACGCCGCGCGCTTTGCTACTTTTGAAACGGGGCGAGTGTTATGAGTTCAAGCGAAAAAGCGGCTGCCGAGGTGTCAGTGGCCCCCAGCGGCCAAAGGCGAGAGCAAGTGATCGTTGGGGTGGCCTTCTTTGTTCCTGTTATCCTTGCAACGGCGGGTTGGTTCTACCTACTTAGCAAGCTCGTTGCGACGACCTACGATTGGCTGTTTGCATAATTGCAGCGGAGCGCGCCGCGCGCAGCCATTGGTCGATTGCGTCGGCAGCGGCATCGGCAAGTAACCAAGCCTTGAAGGGGCGATGGCGGGCGATGCTCGATGAGGTCCCGGTGCATCGGGGCAGGTAATCTTTCCATGTCGCTTCGGTGTCGGTCCCGAGCCTGATCGAAGCTTGACGCGTACCAGGTGCGAGACTGGTTTGCATTCACGATCCGGTATTTCTGCGCCGGCTTTTGCTGGCCAATGAAAAAGGCCGCAGGCGTTGCGCGCTGCGGCCCGTCCGGGAAAATTGATTGTCAGTGCAATGACAATACTCCCAACCCCGGTAGCGTCGAATCTGCCGCAAGACTTTCGAGCGTGGGAGTCTTAATTGGTGTTCCGAGAAGCGAAACATCATGGATGTTGCCGGACGGTGACAGTTCCTCGCACCACTCAAGAGACGCTGGTGCCGGTTGAGAGGATTGAACTCCCGACCTTCGGTTTACAAAACCGCTGCTCTACCGCTGAGCTAAACCGGCGAATTGAAGCGATGGCGGGCCAGCCAGGATAACGCGCGAGGTTCCACCAATCTTCGGCGGTCGAATACCAGACTTGCCCGCAAAGGGCCAGCACCTCGAAAGCCCGTTTCCGTTACGTCTGCGCATGAAAAAGGCGGCCTTTCGGCCGCCTTTTTCCGCATCTCGCTCCGCTTGTCCTATTGGCAGATGTGCCGGCGGCCGTCTTCGCCGCGGAACAGGGTGCCGGGGATGCAGACGAAGCCGTTGCGGCGGGCGTATTCTTCGCCGCCGATCGGTTCGACTGCCATCGCGGACGCGGTGCCTGCGGCGGCGTTGCCCGCCCGGAACCCGCTGCGGTCGTCCCAGCGGTTGTAGCTGTTCTGCCAGTTGCCGTTCTGCCGATAGGCCTGATCCGGAGAGGCCTGACGCTGATAGCTGCCGGTGTTCGTGACCTGCTGCGCCATGGCCGGGCCCGCCAACGCGGATGCGATGATCGCAGCCGTGCCGAGGATTTTGATTATTGTCATACGGTTCTCCTTTTCATGACGCGGGTTTTCTGGTGACGCCAGTTTTCGTCACGCCAAGCCAGGTCCGGGGTGCAAGGTCGTTCCGTATTTTCCCTGGCCGCAATTCTATTCGGCGTTATTGGCCCGGACCGCTCACGCCTCGTCAGCAGGGGCGCCAGCGTCCGTCGGGGCCCATATAGGTCGCGTCGGGTTGAATGCCGCAGGCGGGACGCAGGCTCTGCGGGCGCTGGACGGGATAGGCATAGGAATCGTCGTAGGCCGGTCCGCCGTAATAGGCGTAGGAATCCCGGTTGCGGAACGGGGCGGTCGCAATCGCGCCTGCTGCGCCAACCGCGCCGCCGACGACGCCGGCTGCGACTTCGCCGGGCCAGAAGCCGGACGATCGATGGCGATAGTTGTAATCATTCGTCCACTGCTGCGCCATCGCAGGTGTCGCAATCGTCGCTGCCAGCAATGCCGTTGCGCCCAGAAGTTTCAGTTTTGTCATTGGTTGCTCTCCGCAAATGTTGTGCGGGGCCAACCGATCGCAGCGCTCGATGTTCCGATTTTGGGTTGTGCTGCGTTCAAACCGGTGTGATGTTCCTGTTCCCCGCATTTTGAAGCGCCCCCAAAGAACCAAGAGAACTTCAAGAGCTTGAAGAGAATTTCATGCCGACGCGTGACCTCGATTACCGCTGCGACGACGTCAATTTGCGGGGCTATCTCGCCTGGAACGACAACGCCTCAGGTCCGCGGCCGGGCGTGCTGGTGTTTCACGAGGGACTGGGGCTCGGCGAGTTTGCGATGGAACGCGTGCGGCGGCTTGCAGACCTCGGCTATATCGCGCTCGCGGCCGACATGTTCGGTGACCGGCGGCAGGCGAGCAATCTGCAGCAAGTCGCGACCCTGGTTGGCGGACTGCGTGCCGAGCCGGAAAAACTCCACGCCCGCGGCCGCGCCGCGCTTGCGGCGCTGGCGAATCTGCCTGATGTCGATACCAGCCGGCTCGCGGCAATCGGCTTCTGCTTTGGCGGCTCGGTGGTGCTGGAGCTCGCGCGCGAGGGCGCCGATCTCAAGGTTGTCGTCAGTTTCCACGGCGTGCTGGCGACGAAAATGCCCGCGCAGCCCGGCCGCGTGAAGGCCAGCGTGCTGGTGCTCACCGGCGCGGAGGATCCACTGGCGCCGCCTGATCAGGTCACAGCGTTCGAGAACGAGATGCGAGAAGGCCACGTCCGCGATTGGCAGGTCATCAGTTATGGCAACACGCTGCACGGTTTCACCAACCCCGCCGCCGACGGTTCGATGATGCGCACCGCGCTCTACAATGAGCAGGCCGATCGCCGCTCATGGGCAGCGATGCGGGGACTGTTCGATGAAGTGTTGACCTGACAAGAACAGTTGATTGGTGTTTGATAAGCGCTTGTAGCGCGCAGGGGGCATATGTTCGGAATTCTGGGGCTTGGGTTTTTGCTGGGCATGCAGCATGCGCTCGAAGCCGATCATATCGCCGCCGTCTCCAGCATCGCCGTGCGCCGCAGCCGTGTCGGTGACATCGTCAAGCACGGGCTGACCTGGGGGCTCGGCCACACGCTGACGCTGTTCGTGTTCGCCGGCTGCGCCATCCTGCTCGGCAGCGCGATCCCGGAAAGCGTGGCGCGACCGCTCGAGGCCGCCGTCGGCATCATGCTGGTCGGCCTTGGCGCGCATGTGCTGTGGCGGCTGTGGCGGGACCGCGTGCATTTTCACAAGCACGGCCATGGCGACGGCACCGTGCATATTCACGCCCACAGCCATGCCGGCGAAACCACGCCGCATCTGCGCACCGCGCACGCCCACGAACACGGCTTTCGCTGGCGCACATTGCTGGTCGGGTTGATGCACGGCATGGCGGGCTCGGCTGCACTGCTGGTGCTGACGGTTTCGCAGGCGTCGAGTGCGGCGGTCGGGCTCGGTTATGTCGCGCTGTTCGGGATCGGCTCAATGATCGGCATGGGCGCATTGTCCACCGTCATCGCCGTGCCGCTCGCGGTGTCCGCGCGCTGGCTCACTTGGGCCAATCGCGGCCTGCAGGGGGCGGTGGGTATCGTCACGATCGCCATCGGCGCAACGACGATCGTCGAAAATTTGTTCGCCTGAGATATTCCCTCTCGCCTTCTCTTTCTCTCTCGTCATTCCCCGATGCGCAATGCGCATCGGGGAATGACGTCGGAGAGATCCCGATGGGTCGGGCTCGCCCCGTTAACAATTGCTGATCGGGTTCGCTCGCAATTGAGCGACTGGGGATGCTGACGCGTTAGCCTTACCGGCAGTTTGGTCCGGCCCCTTAACCCTTGGGGATGCCCGTTCGACTAAATTGCGGCCAAAGGAAAACGGGGTCCCAAGCGATGCGCATTGGCGTGACACTGGCAATTCTGATGGCGACGACGTCGACGGCCTTGGCCGGTGGCGGGTTTGAAATCGTGATTCCGGGTCGCCCCGGTGTTCCCGTCATCATCAACGGCGTCGATGCATCCTATTCGGTGGTCGAGGGCGACTGGGGCCTCCTCAGGGGCACGCATGTGCAGCCGACCATCTATGGCGGCCGCTATATCGACCCGGTGCCGCGTGTCGGTCATTATTATCCGAGCGCAGGTCATCTGCCCGGTTACGGCCGTCTGGAAATCGAGCCGCCGGCGAACCGACGGTTGCCGCAGCCGGCCGAAAGCTATCACCAATCCTGGTCTGCACAGTCGGCACCGCTGCCGGCGCAATCCAACGTGCCGGTCAATCCGCCCGAGATCATCTACGCACCGCAGGAAGACCGGCGTCGTCGGCATCCCACGGGATTACTTCCACGCCCATAAACCACGCCAACAAGAACACCAACAGGCAAACACGTACAGGAGAGAGTAATGCGTCATCTGATTTCAGGACTGGTCGCGGCCGTTGCCGTGATGGCCTCCGCGCCCGCGATGGCGTGCGGTTACACGAGCTGCGGTTACGCTGCGCCCGTCGTCTACGCGGCACCGGTTGTTGCGACCTACACCTCGGCGGGCTGCAATCCCTGCGGCGGCGTGGGTTGGGGTTATGACCGGCTCGCCGATCCCGTGCAGCAATATTACTACGTCAACCAGGGCCCGACCTATTCCGGTCCCGGCGCCTGGGCTCCGGCGCGCGTCTATCAGGAAGACACCGTCGTCGGCTATCGTCCGTATTACGGCTACGGCTACGGCAGTGGCGTCGTAGCGCCGCGGGCCTACGGCTACCGCTACGGTTTCCGTCCGGGCTTCCGTTATGGCTACGGCGCCCGTTACGGTTATGCCGGACGCTATGGCTACGGCGCTCGTTACGGCTATCGCGGCGCGCGCTTCGGCCGCTACTGATCCAAACTTCGAATCAAGACGAAGGCGCCCGTTCGCATCATGCGAGCGGGCGTTGTTTTTATTTCATCAGGCCAAGCCGGCTCGCGCCGATATAGAGCGCCAGCACCGCGGCGTTGGAGACGTTCAGGCTCTTGATCTCGCCGGGCATGTCGAGGCGCGCCACCACGCTGCAGGTCTCGCGCGTCAATTGCCGCAAGCCCTTGCCTTCGGCGCCCAATACCAACGCCAGCGGCTGCTGTAATGCGACAGCGCCGAGGTCTTCGCTGCCTTCGCTGTCGAGGCCAACGGTCATGAAGCCACGGTCGTTCAACTCATTCAGCGCGCGGGCGAGATTCTGCACGGTCACCAATGGCACCATTTCCAGCGCGCCGGACGCCGACTTCGCCAGCACGCCGGTCGCCTCGGGGCTGTGCCGCGCGGTCGTGACGATCGCCTTGACCGCAAACGCCGCGGCCGAACGCATGATGGCGCCGACATTGTGCGGATCGGTGATCTGGTCGAGCACCAGCACGATGCCCTCCTGATCAAGCGTATCGATATCGGGCGAGGGCAGGGGATCGGCCTCCGCGAGCAGGCCCTGATGCACGGCATCGGGGCCCAGCCGCTGGTCGATCGCGCTCGGCCGGACGAGTTCCGGGGGCACGCGGGTGTCGATATTCTCGTCGGCCAGGCGCCGGGCGGCGTTCTCGGTCAGAAATAGTTTGCGGATCTGGCGTTCCGGATTGGCCAAAGCCGCCGCCACCGTATGCCAGCCATAAAGAATCACCGGCCCGTCCGGGCCCGTGTCCCGGTCGCGCCAGGCCGGGCGACCGCCCGGTTTCCGGCCTTTTTCGAAGGGTTTGCCGCCGCCACGGCGGAACGGCGGTTTTCGGTCGCGATCGCTCATGGGCCAGCTTGTGTCACGGGTTCCGGATTATGGCAATTTGGCCCCTCGAGGCTCGTTTTTCGAGCCTTCCCTTGGTTGACTTTGCCATGGCCCTTCGCCCATAAACGCGCCCGACCGGGAGCGCGCCATCGGCTCCAGGTATTAACGTCATCCATGGCCTGTCTGCCGCCATCAAGCGGTTGGGTTTGCGATGCAGTTAAACGGGGGAGTGTCCCGAGTGGCAAAGGGAGCTGACTGTAAATCAGCCGTCTTATGACTTCGAAGGTTCGAGTCCTTCTTCCCCCACCATCCTTCGCTGGCTCCGCCAGCTACGGCTAGGCAGGCCCTATCGTAGCGAAGGCTGCCGCGCCGAAGCCCGGTGAATCACAAATTCTGGGTTCGGATATGCTGTCGTTTCTGGCCGAATTTTGGATGTTTCTGCGGGTGCGGAAGAAGTTTTGGCTGCTGCCGATCTTCATCATGATGCTGCTATTCGGGTCGCTGCTCGTCTTGTCGAAAGGCTCTGCGGTCGCACCTTTTATTTACGCGATTTTCTAGATGGACGGCATCAGGCCCATGCCGGGCCTTGCTTGAGACGAAAGATTTCGCACTGCGTCCCGATTCCTCATGTCATCATAGCTTCGATCCGAGCGATGGAGACCACCGAGGAGTTTGCTGATTCGATCAGCAATCGCAGCCTGCCGGACGGGCTCGCCCATGCGACTTTCAGACATTTGCTGAACTCTGGAGCCTTCCCGCGGTTGGAGGCATACTGGTGGAAGGTCGCGACCATCAGCGGTCGGACGAACGCAGAGGGGGGGGCTTTGCATGAGGATTCTTCCGATACTTGCCGTTGGTGTTGCGCTCGCGCTCGCTGGGTGCGGCAGAGATCCTGGTCCAAAGGGCGACCCGGGCCCTCAGGGACCGGCCGGCCCCCAAGGGTCGCAGGGCCCCCAAGGCGTGCCCGGTGCGCAAGGCCAAGCTGGGCCGCAGGGGCTCCAGGGCGTGCCCGGTGCGCAGGGCCAGGCCGGGGCACAGGGGCCGCAAGGTCCACAAGGCGCTCCGGGCGAAAGGGGCCCGAAGGGCGATCCGGCGACGGCGAGCGTTCGCGCCGTTCAAGGCGATGGCGCAGTGAGCTGCGAATCCAACGAAATGTTGGTGTCGGTTTTCTGTCCCAGTGGCGGGGTATCTGAAGGAGCAAAATGTGCGACCGCTCCAACAATTGGGCTTTGTCTGATCAAGCCCTAGCACGCGCGGCACGAGATAAACGCAACGTGGCCTGTCGGTTCATGCCGACGGGCCAAAGCGCTTTTTACTCTGGCCATACCGCGTCGCTATTTCCTGGGTCTACTACTGGCTCAAGTATAAATCCGAGAGTCACAACGTCGCGACGTTGCCGCAGCAGCCGCCGTCCAGCTACGACATCAAGACATCGGTCGATGAAACCGCGGCCGAAATGGACGAGCGGTCCGCCGTCAGCGTGGCGCGGGAGATCGACGGGTTTCTCGGCCGCCTGACGGCAAAGGGCGCCGCAACAGGCCCGCCTGCCGCACACGCCTCACGCGAATTGCCGCAGCTTGAACCCTGGCGAGCTGGCTCACGACCAAGCCGCCAGGAGAGAACAACATGTTCTAATGGCTGATTCCGATTTTGATCGCGGCGGTGCTGCTGCTCTGGCTCCTTGTTCCCTCGGCCTGCTCGAGTTCGTGAGCGCCGTTCTGGAGCTGATCGGGGCGGTGATTTCAGGCGTTGTAAAGCTTGCCACCTCTGTGATTCGCCGGTTGACCGGACCGGCAAAACTCCAGCCCTGAGCGTCGTAGCCCTCCTAGGCGGTAAGGCCCGGCGTCTCGGTGGTCGGGAACGGCTCGCCGGGAAGATAGAGGGCGATCGGGCGGATCTCGTAGACCGCGGTCGGATTGACCTTGCGCAGGTCGCGGGCCACCGCGATCGCAGCGTCCTCATCGGCGCAGTTCACGACATAGAGTCCCAGCAGCTGCTCCTTGGTTTCGGCAAACGGCCCGTCGATCACGACCCCCGCGCCCGGTCCGCGCAAGGTGCGGGCCTT
This sequence comes from Bradyrhizobium sp. AUGA SZCCT0160, assembly GCF_018130105.1. Lineage (NCBI taxonomy): Bacteria > Pseudomonadati > Pseudomonadota > Alphaproteobacteria > Hyphomicrobiales > Nitrobacteraceae > Bradyrhizobium > Bradyrhizobium sp. AUGA SZCCT0160. The sequence goes on along the minus strand of NZ_JAFCMD010000007.1, from coordinate 247,765 downwards.
GCCCGTCGCCCCCAGCCGCGCCGACGGCCCCAACAATTTCTGTTCGTTGAGCCGGTCATGAACTCCAAGCAACTCGGTCATCAGGGCGGCGTCCTCCGCCGGCGTCCAGGACTGCACCTCGGCTTCCACGTGATAGGCCAGAATGGCGTAAAGCATCGATATCTCCTTGGCCTTTGGCGGGATTGGACGCCTGCGAGGACGTTTCGCAAAGCCCTATCCCGACAGGACCGTTTCAACAAAGCGTCAGATGGTCGCCGGGTGAGGCAGGTCACGAAACATTCCGGAAGCACGATATAGGGGTTCGGCGCTTGAACGCGCGGCGGCCAGTTAACGACTGATGAACAGAACGCAGCAACTGCGCATCATCCACGGAGACGGTCATGCAACGCAAGCCAGCCTCGATCATCAGTGACGCCACCCGGTCCCATTCGGCGTCACCGGCATCGACGCAGCCCGGCGACTGGCACGATGTCTCCGGCCACCACCGCTATTACGGCAGTTCGGCCACCAATGGCGGCGAGAACATTGTCGAAAGCCGCCGCGGCGCACGCCCGCGATCGGTCAATCTCTGCGGCTTCTGACCGGCCTTCGCGTTAGCTAAGTCCAACCTTATGGCCGACCTCACCCTGAACGGGGTCCTCAACCACTTCTGAACCTCGGAATCGAACGTCTTGGCCCTATTGCTCTCGTCCCGGGCTTGCGGAACAATGCCGCCAGCGATGGAGGAAGAGATGGGAGCAGCGTTCACTGTGGCGCAAAACGTGCCGTGCTGAAGATCGCCTTGCTTGGCACGTTCGTGAGCGCCTGCTGTGTTGCGGCGGCCTTTGCACAATCCGGCAATGCCGGCGGCACCATCGGCAATGATGAAAAGGCGCTCTCGGGCACCAGGCAGGAATTGCAGTCGGCCGGACCGGACCAGGACCGCAATTCATGCGTCGTCGCCGATCCGACCGGAACGCCGCTCAACGTCCGGACGTCACCGAACGGAAAGATCGTCGGCAAAATCGCCAACGGCGAACGCATTCGGATTTCGGACCAGACCACAGAGAACGGAAAGCAGTGGGCCTATATTTCGAATGTCGCTTCCCGGCCGATGGGGTGGGTGTTTCGAAAATTCCTCGTGTGTAGATGAATTGCTTTGGTCGCGAGTTGCAATTCCACCCCACAAACAAAAAGCGCGGCGGGATTGCTCCCGCCGCGCCCCAACTTTTGAACTCGCTGGTCCAGGGCTGAGAGCGCCCCGTGCCAAGCCTCTAAGCGCGAGAGCCTAGCGGGCGATCCCAGCGAGGTGACAGCGCTTGGTAAGAGACACTGGATCACCTCCTTTCGTTGTTGATGGAAATAAGAGTATAGGCAGCGAATCTGTCGCTGTTAAGGGGGCTGAGCGGCGCGGATTCCGGCCGGAACCGGGCCTGTTTGTCAGGCGACCGGGCCGTGTTTGGCAGTTTCCTGCGGTTTCCCAGCAGTTTATCGACGGTTCCCTGGGTGGTTGAGGCCGCCCGCATGGCGTGTTAGGTGATCGCCCAATGCGGGTGTAGCTCAATGGTAGAGCAGCAGCCTTCCAAGCTGAATACGAGGGTTCGATTCCCTTCACCCGCTCCAGCCTTCGCTCGCGAAGCGAGAGAAGGCTGCCGCGCCGAAGCCCCGAAAGCGCGGTTACGCGCGTCTTCGACGCGCTATGGGCGAAGGCGGGCGCGCGGCCGCGAGCTCCGGCTCGGCAAGCCATGGTGTCAGCCGGGAGCGAGCAATCCTTTTGAAGAGCAATCCTTTATTTGAAGAACTGGGCGGGCGGCAGGTCTGATGCGCATCATCTATTTTTGCCTGGGCTGGGTGATGGTCGCGCTCGGCGTGATCGGCCTTGTAATGCCGTTGATGCCGGGGGCGGTTTTCCTGATCGTTGCGGCGGCGTGTTTCGCGCGCTCCTCGCCCCGTTTCGAGGCCTGGCTGCTCGAGCATCCGACATTGGGAAAACCGCTGCGGGATTGGCGCGCCGCCGGAGCCATCCCGCGCACCGCCAAGATCATGGCTTGCGCGGGGATGGCGTTCGGGTTCGCTGTCTTCTGTTATAGCTTCGCGCCGTCGGTGCCGCTCGCTTTGGCCGTGGCGGCGGGTTTCCTGGCCTGCGCCGCCTACGTCGTCTCGCGTCCGGCGGTGGCCCGGCAGGACACTTCGATCTAGCGATCGCCGCGACGAGCACAGTGGCGTCCGCATGCCAGTCCTGATTCCAAGTCGCCTTGTGCAGCCGGCCATCTCGAACGATGCTCGCGAGAGTCCGCAGCGCCTCATCAGGAAACCCACCATGCAAGTCGACGTCAAAACCGCCACCGACCGTCTCATGCGCTTCCTCGCCGTCGAGGGCGTGACCGGAAAGGAGGCCGCGATCGGACGCGAACTCAGCGCGGCGCTGCAGGAAAGCGGCGTGCCGGCGAGCGCGATCCGCCTCGATGACGCCAACACCCGCATTCCCGTGCCAACGGAAACCGGCAATCTCATTGTCGATCTGCCCGGCCGCGGCGCGATGCACAACCAGCCGCGGATCATGTTCATGACCCACATGGACACCGTGCCGCTGTGCGCCGGAGCCAAACCGAAACTGGCGGGACGCAAGATCGTCAATGATGCGAAGACCGCGCTCGGCGGCGACAACCGCGCCGGCTGCGGCGTTCTCGTCACGCTGGCGGCCGAGCTTGCCAAGCAGAATCTCGATCATCCGCCGATCACGCTGCTGTTCTGCGTGCGCGAGGAGAGCGGGCTCTATGGCGCGCGCCACGTCAAGACCGCCGAGCTCGGCTCGCCGGTGATGGCGTTCAACTACGACGGCGGCTCCGCCTCCAACGTCACGATCGGCGCCGTCGGCGCGGATCGCTGGCAGGTCGAGATATTCGGCCGCGCCTCCCACGCCGGCGTCGCACCGGAGCGCGGGATCAGTTCGACCATGATTTTGGCACTTGCGCTCGCGGACGTGAAGGCGGGCGGCTGGTTCGGCAAGGTGGTGAAGCGCAAGCTGCAGGGCACCAGCAACGTCGGTCCCGTCACCGGTGGCGAGGGAAGGCCGGCCGGCGACGCCACCAATGTCGTCACCGACTATGTGCACGTGCGCGGCGAAAGCCGCAGCCACGACAGCAAGTTCTTCAAGGAGATCACGAAAGCCTACAAGGCGGCGTTCGAGAAGGCCGCCTTGAACGTGAAGAACAGCGACGGCAAGTCGGGGCGCGTCAAGTTCAAGGCGGAGACCGACTATTATCCGTTCCGCATGAAAGAGAGCCTGCCCGTCGTCAAGCGCGCGATCGAGGCCGTGTCCGGCGTCGGCGCAACGCCGAGCATCCGCGCCGCCAATGGCGGGCTGGACGCCAACTGGATGGTCCGCCACGGCGTGCCGACCGTGACCTTCGGCGCCGGGCAGAACGAACCGCACACCATCGACGAGTGGATCAATCTCGACGAGTACGACAAGGCGTGCGCGCTCGCAGTTCAGCTCGCGACCATGCGGTGAGGGTAGCCATCATGACGAGCTCTCAGCCATGCTCCGGAAGGTGATCGAATAGCGAAGCGCCTCCACCGGCGGGATGCTGTGCTCCCACTCTGATCTCACGGCTCCGGCCATCTGATAGATGGACCGCGGCGCCGCTTCGAGCGTGAAGCGGCTCCATTTGGCACCTGCCGGCCGCCGAAATCGAAACTTGCAGGGCGAGCCCAGCGACAATCCAAATATCTGGTCGAAATGCGGTTTGTCGCGGTGCCAGCCGATGCCGACGCCGCTGTCGTATTCGGTGCAGAGAATTTGACCTATTCGAACGCCCGCGCCGCCGAAGGCCGCGACCCGCTCGATCAATGGTGCCAGCCATTCGGGAATCGGATCGGCGTCCTGCAGCCGCCGCAACGTGTAGTCATAGCGGAAGCCGAATGAGGCCACCCGCCGCTTGCCCTCGTACTGGCCGAACTGGAACGGCTGCAACGGAAGCTGCGCGATGCGCGTCATCAAGTTCCGTTCGATCGCCGGCGAAACGAAGCCGGTAGCGTAGCGCAGGCCCTGCGGAGCGGGCGATTGGTCCGCAAAAAGTGGAAGCTGCTGCTCGGCCAATCCGGCGATCCGTCCGTTGTGAGGGCGGTTCTCATATAGGACGAAGCAACCGCGAAGGAAGCGTGAGCTCCGTGCCAAGGGGAGGGAACACTTGCGCAGGCCGGCGATTAGGCGATGGAGTGTCGCATCCTTGGAGAATGCTCATGCCCGACTATCCCAAGCCGCCTTATCCGAAACAGAAACAGCCGATGCCTGGCTCAACAGCGAAGATGGATCCGCGGCCGGACCACGGCGAGAAGAGTTACCGAGGCTCGGACAAGCTGAAAGGCAGAAAGGCTGTGATCACCGGCGGCGACAGCGGCATCGGCCGCGCCGTGGCGATCGCCTTCGCGCGGGAGGGCGCCGACGTGCTGATTTCCTACCTCAGCGAAGAAGACGATGCGCAGGAGGTCAAGGCGCTGATCGAGAAGGAAGGTCGCAAGGCCGTCCTTGTGGCCGGCGACCTGCGCCGTCCAGAGCATTGCCGTTCCGTCATCAAGCGTGCCGTCGATGAACTGGGCGGGATCGACATCCTCGTCAACAACGCCGCCCACCAGGCCGCTTTCAAGGACATCGGCGAGATCAGTGACGAGGAATGGCAATTGACCTTCGAGGTGAACATCCATGCGATGTTCTATCTGACGAAGGCCGCCGTGCCGCACATGCAGCCGGGCAGTGCGGTCATCAACACGGCATCGATCAACGCGGATATGCCCAATCCGATTCTGCTGGCCTACGCCACCACCAAAGGCGCCATCCAGAATTTCACCGGCGGTCTTGCGCAGATGCTTGCGCCGAAGGGCATTCGCGCAAATGCCGTTGCGCCGGGGCCGATCTGGACCCCGTTGATTCCCTCGACATTGCCGGAGGATTCCGTGCAGAATTTCGGCAAGCAGGTCCCCTTGCAGCGGGCGGCACAGCCGGCCGAACTGGCAACGGCCTACGTCATGCTGGCGGATCCGCTGTCGAGCTACACCTCCGGAACCACCGTCGCGGTCACGGGCGGCAAGCCTTTCATCTAGGCAAGCCCGTCCAGTCTGATTGCGGGCGGTTCGGCGCCCCGCAATTTCCGCCAGCGTGGTCTGACGCGTTGGGCCGGTGGACTTCAAGCCGTATGGCCGGGATCAAAATTCGACGGAGTCTTCTTTCTGCGTTGCGGGACCATTTTTGCGGGGTCTGGCTCTCCCGGTACCCCGCGCGGTCCGAGTTGCTCGCGCTGAATGTCGTCCTCCGATTGCCTCGGCCGGCCGTCATCGACTTGCCGACGAATTTTGATGCTCTCGTCGTAGATTTGCCGACTGCTTTTGGTTTCCGGCATGAGGGCACCCGTTTTTCAGCTAGATTCCTGGCTGTTCGACTTCGACCTCGCGCCTTTGCCGATCGCCTCGGGCGCGCGAGGAAATAATAATATGTGAGTCAAATAACGTCCCCGACGGCGGTTCCGTTCCTTGTCTTGCTATCGAACCGACAGCGTTGAAGGCGATACGGACGCCATGCAGGCTCGCCGGCCCCGCTAGCTGATGACATGGGCCGGAGTATTGGCTGCGCGCGATTGTCCGGCGCCGCGGGATCCGAGCACCATTTCGGTCATCCACTTGATGAGCAGCGACGTATAGGCCTGTTGGTGCTTCGCCTCCGACAGTCCGTGATCGGCCCCGCCTATGGTGCGGTAGGTAAGCGAATGGGCGTTGCGGAACGACGACCTGTAGCTGATGATCGTTTCATGGGGGATGAGGTCATCGTGCTCGGACTCGACGATCAGGACCTCGCCGCCGAATTGCGCACACGCCCGAAGCGCCCGATTGTCTTTCGCGGAGACGGCGCTCCGCCGGTATGCAGCAAGCACTTCGCGGTCGAGTTGCCGCTTCGCCACGTCCCATTCGTCATCCCTGTAAAGGGCGGGCACCCGAAGCGCCATCCAGCGCACCGCCCTTGCCGTGGTTAGAAGCGCCGCCAGATACGCGCCGTAACTGCTGCCAACGACGGCAACCGAGGACCGGTCGACCGTTGGATGCCGCATCAGCGCGTCATAGGCCGCAATGAGATCGTGGAGGTTTTGCTCGCGCGTGACACTTTCGAATTGGGATTTGGTTCCGGCATGGCCGCGAAGGTCAAAGGTCAGGCAGACGCATCCGAGCGCGGCAATTTCGCGCGCGCGAACCAGGTCCGTTTCCTGGCTGCCGCCCCAGCCGTGGACGAATAACACGCCCGGCAACGAGCTTGTGGGGGTAAGCAACGTGCCGGCCAGACGCTGATCGTCGACGTCGATTGTAACGGCTGTCTGTTCCGGGTTCATGCAGGCTTTACGTGCGCGTATTTGATCATTGGACCCAGCCGTTCATCGACGCCCTCGAAATAGACAATCGCGTTGGCCGGTTTCGCCGGACTGGTTCCGTAAGCTTCCACCGACGAGACCCGCACGGTCTGGAGGCCGGGATCGGCACGCAAGACCTCAAGCGCGGTGATCTCGGCCGGCGTTGCACCGCCGATCCGCCATGACTGTTCAAGAACACCGGAGCAACGTCGTCCCGTGGCCGAGGTTCCCTCAATGACGTCATAGTTTCGTCGTGAGACGATCATGCCTGGAAAACAGCGCATCGCAGCTGCGTCGTACCGCTGGGCCTGGGCAATGGCGAGGCGCTCGCCGTCCGACAGGCCATCGAGCGTCATGAGGCTGTCGAGCTCGCCACGGACGACCGTGAGATCGGAGCCGCCATAGGCGGTTCGCCCCGAATTGTTGCTTACCAGATTCTGTGTGCCGTGGTAGCTGGCGACCAGCTCGTCGAGCCGAACTTGCCCGATGCTGTAGGTTTTGGGATCGCCAAGGTTCTCTTCGAGGACAAGTCCGAACTGTGTGAGTTGCGCTTGATCAACTTGCTCCACGGCTGAATCGAGTTCACCAACATTCCCGACGACAAGCTGGCCCCGCCCACCGGTTGCCTTGACTGGTTTGATCCGGATGGGATGGTCATGAAGCAAGCGGTGCGCCGCGAGATGCGCGTCGTCGCGGCTGAAGGCCGTATATCCCCGGGGGACGATGTCGCGGACGATCTTCGCAAAATCGTGCGACCAGCCGGTTGGCGCCGTGGCATTCTCCTCGATCAGGCCATGGGTAATCGCCTTCGTGCCGACAAAGGCATGAGGCACAACGCCGCCGAACAGGTCATGCTCGGTGAAAACGCCTAACTCGTGCGCCTGATCGATCCCGATGATGGTGTCGGTCGGCACCAGATAAGGCTGGCTCCGGTAGGCGCGGGCGTGATCGAATTCACCGCCAAAACAACCGCCCTTGAGTGCGGCGATCCGTTTGGCAATCTCAAGGTGGACAAGCCTTTCATGGGTTGTGCAAAACCGTGCACCGGCTGGGGCGTGGATGACGACTGTCCTCTCTCCGAGAAATTCGTTCGCCATCGAAAATTCCCGATCAAGGTATACCGATTGAGATACGACTCCCTGAGAAAGTCGCGCAGCTCGCTTGCACATCAGGGAAACGTTGCGGGAGAAGACCTGTTCCGCGACATTTCGATGACAATGCCGCGCTCGCTGCGTGCGAACGGACGCGCCCTTCGATTTCAGCGTGGCTTTGCGGCTTTCAGCCCTTTGGCCGCACGTCGCCGGCCGTACTCCGTTGCCGGCCAGCGTTTGTTGCTGATGGCGGCGCGCACGACCTCGATCACGGTCTTGCGCACCTCCAGGAACGCCTTGGTCTGCGGCCGGTCCGCCAGCGCGATCAGCCCAAGCGAGCGCGTCAGCGGCGGATCGATGATGCGCCGCGCATGATATTTCTCCGCCGCAAGGTCGGAGAGCACGGTGGCGCGTGAAAGAATGGCACATCCGAGGCCGGCCTCAAGCGCCATTCGCAGCGCCGGCAGTGAATCGACTTCGAGCGTTTCGCTTGGGATGACCTGATTGCGGAGAACCTGGGTCTGGATGATGGCGCGCGATGCCGGCATCGGCGACAACCCAAGTACGCTTCGCTGCGGAATCGCGGAGAAGGCGATCGGAGTGGCCGACCGGCCGATCAGGCTCGGATGCCCGACGAGGTAAAGGTCTTCCTCCAGCAGCAGCTCGACATCCAGACGGGCGTCTCGCGGGGGATTGTAGGCGAGCGCGAGATCGACGGTGCCGGACAGGACGCGCTCGGTCAGCGCCGGTGACAGCGCCTCGACGATGCTCAGGTAAACGCCCGGAGCGATGGTTCGAACCGCCTTCATCAGATCGAGCGCAACCAGCGAAATCCCGGTATGGCTGAGGCCGAGGCAGACCGGACCGGTCGCGGCCTCATTATAGGTCCGGACATCCTCTTCGGCCTTGCCGAGTGCCGACAGGACCGCGCTGGCGTGCTCGTAGAGCCGGCGTCCGGCCGCCGTCAGCGCGATGCCGCGCGGCCTTCGTTCGAGCAGTTTGACGCCGAGATCGTTCTCGAGCGCGGCGACGTGATGGCTGAGCGCCGACTGGGCGATGTTGAGCCTCTCCGCCGCCCTCGACAGCACGCCGGCGTCGGCAATGGCGATGAAGTATCTGATCTGCCGCAACCCCAACGCCACCGTGATCGCTCCCGTCATCTAATTAATAGAACAGATTGATCGTGATATTATATTTGTCAGATGTCTTGGGGCGCGGCAAGCTCACATCCAACAAGATCACCCGGAGGAGCCACGGCGCATGGACCTGCCGAACAGCGTCGTCATCAGCGAAGAGGGGCCTCGCGAAGGCTTTCAGATCGAGCAGGGCCCGATCGCGACCGCGGACAAGATCGCGCTGATCGACGCGCTTTCCAATTGCGGCCTGCGCCGGATCCAGATCGCCTCCTTCGTCAACGCCAAGCATGTTCCGGGTTGGGCCGACGCCGAGGCCGTGGTCGAGGGGTTCACCGCACGGCAAGGCGTCGAATACTCCGCGCTGTGGTTCAACGAGGGCGGATTGCGGCGCGCACTTGCGTTCGGCGGGAAGCTGACCCTTGCCGGGTTCATTTCGCTAAGCGCATCGGAAGCTTTCGCCATCAGAAATCTCAACCGCGATCGCGCCGGACAACTCGAAGCCATGCGCAAATATGTGGGCGTGCACCAGGAAGCGGGCGTGCCGATCGCCAAGATCATCGTCATGGCCGCCTTCGGCTGCAATTTCTCCGGCGACGTCTCGCCCACGACGGTCGTGGGGACGGTGGCGGACGGGCTAGCCGTCGCGCGCGAATTCGGCGTTGAGGTGCGGGATGTCGCGCTCGCGGATTCCATGGGCTGGGCGACGCCGGGCCGGGTCGCGGCCGCGGTCGGCGCCGTGCGTGACTGCTGGCCGGACGTGCGGATCGCCCTGCATCTGCATGACACGCGCGGGCAGGGTATCGCGTGCGCCTATGAGGGCCTGAGGCTCGGCGTGACCGCGTTCGATGCGGCGGTGGCGGGGCTCGGCGGCTGCCCGTTCGCCGGCCAGCCCGGAGCGCCCGGCAACATCGCCACCGAGGAACTCGCGCTGCTGTGCGACGAGATGGGCATCGCCACCGGCCTCGACATCGAGGCGCTGATCGAGGCCGGGCGTCTCGCCGAGCGCATCGTCGGACACCGCCTGCCGAGCGCCGCGTTGCGTTCGGGATCGCTGGCTGCATTCAGGAAAAGGGCTGCATGATGACGGCGTCCAGGCCGCTGGCGGGATTGAAGGTGCTTGATTTCGGCCACACCATCATGGGCCCGTGCGCGGGCGTGCTGTTTGCCGATCTCGGCGCTGACGTCATCAAGATTGAGCCTGCCGGCGGCGATCCGACGCGGCGCCTGCCGGGCTTCGCCGCCGGATTCTTCGCGACCTATAATCGCAACAAGCGGTCGATCGCGATCGACCTGAAGCGGCCCGAGGGACAGGCGATCGTGCATCGGCTCGTTGGGGATGCTGACGTGGTGCTGGAGAACTTTGGGCCGGGAACCATCGAGCGGCTGAAATGCAGCTGGGAGGATCTGCGCCGGATCAATCCACGTCTGGTCTACCTTTCGATGAAGGGTTTTTTGAAAGGGCCGTACGAAAATCGCGGCGCGCTCGATGAAGTCGTGCAGATGCAGTCCGGCCTCGCCTACATGACGGGTCCGCCCGGCCGGCCACTCCGCGCTGGCGCGCCCGTGATCGACATTCTCGGCGGCGTATTTGGCGTGGTGGCTGCGCTGGCCGCGCTGCGCGAACGCGACGCGACGGGCGTCGGGCAGAAAGTTGCCAGTTCCCTGTTTGAAAGCGCGACCTTCATGCTCGGCGCCGTCGTCGTCGGCAGCGCGGTCACCGGCGGTCCGATGCCGCCGATGCCGGCACGCAAGAATGCCTGGGGCGTCTACGACGTTTTCACCGCGTCCGATGGCGGTCAGGTCTTCATCGGCTGCACTTCGGACGGCCACTGGCAGCGCTTCTGCGAAACGTTCGGCTTCGACGACTGGCGCGATGATATCAGGTTTGCAGGCAACGCCGCCCGCTGCGAAGCGCGCGAGTGGATGCTCCCCGAACTGGAGCGGCGGATCGCGCGGCTGCCGCTCGGCGAAATCCTGACAAAATGCGAAGCGGCGCGGGTGGCCTATTCGCGGGTTGGCCGGCCCGACGAATTGTCGACCGATCCGCATCTGCTTGACAATGGCGGGCTGCTTGCGACCGCCGTATCGGGACTAGGTGGCGGGCCGCTGGTCGGAATCCCGGCGCTGCCGGTCGAGTTCGGCGAAGCGCAGGAACGGCCCGGCCTCGATCGCCAGCCGCCGCGGATCGGCGAGCACACGGACGAGATTCTGCGGGCCGCCGGATATTCGGAGGGCGACATTGAGGATTTGCGTTCGGCCGGCGTGCTGGGCGCGGTCGCGAACGAGCCAGCATAAGAACGAACCAGAGCGCGGTGAATTCAACCGCACCTGGATATGTGATCTCAGGGAGGAGGCGGAGCATGACATCCGGCAAACTGGTTCGAGGAAAAGCCCGCGCGCTGGGCGTCGTGGTGCTGGTTGCAATGGCGCTGGTTGCGACGGTGCTCGGCGCCAAGGCGCAGCCATATCCATCACGATCCCTGACAATCCTGGTGGGTTATTCCGCGGGCGGGCAGGCCGACGCGCTGGCCCGGATCATCGGCAAGCAACTCGGCGAGAACCTCAAAGTATCCGTCGTCATCGAAAACAAGACGGGTGCCAATGGCATGATCGCGGCGCAGGCGGCCGCACGCGCCGAGCCCGACGGATACACGATCCTCCTCGTGACGGACGCGATGGTCGCTATCGACCCGCACCTCGCCACCAGTAATCACTTCGACCTTTCGAAGGCAATGGAGCCGGTCGTCAACGTCATGTGGTCGCCGCTGCTGCTTGCCGCTGCCAACAATGTGCCGGCGAATTCGGTGGCCGAGCTGGTCGCGCTGGGCAAGCAAAAGACGCAGAATTTGAGTTTCGGCAGTCCTGGCAGTTCGACGCCGCATCGCCTCGCCGGCGAGATGCTGCAGAAGTACGGCGGCTTCACCATGACCCACATTCCCTACAAGGGAACGTCGGTTGCTGTGAACGATCTCCTGGGCGGGCAGATACCGCTGCTGTTTGGCGCACCGACGGCGGTGGAGCCGCTGGCGATGGCAGGCAAGATCAAGGTGCTCGGCGTCACGTCGGAAAAGCGATTCCCGTTGCTTCCCGACGTGCCGGCGATCAGCGAAACTTTTCCGGAGTTCAAGGTCATCAGCTATACCGGGTTCATGCTGCCAAAGAATACGCCGAAGGCGGTGATAGCCACCTTGAACAAGGAGATAAATCAGATCCTTGCAACGGAATCGATGCGCACCTGGCTGGATAAGCAGCGCATGGTCGCGCTCGGTGGCACGCCTGATGATTTCAGGCGCCAGATCGAGGTCGACTATCAGGCACGCGGTGAACTCATCCGCGCTCTCGGCATCACCGCCGAATGAGAGGCGTCATGACATCGGGACCAGCCACACAGGTCCGCTTCGACGGCCGCATCCTGTTCCTCTCTGAGGACGCGGACGTGGTGGAAAGCCAGTTGCAAGGGACGGATGTCTCGCTGGCCGAGGCGCTGCCGCTGCGCAGCGACGTGTCGACCGACGAGATCACCCCGGCCGCGATCTGCTATTATTACGACGAGAAGCTCGGGGAATATCCCTATCTCGGCCTGAAATGCGGTCAGCGCCTCCCGGTATCTGCCGGCAGCGTCAAGGCCGGCGGGTTCGGCGTGACGGTGGCCGGGCGCCGCTACGGCAAGGGCTCGTCGCGCGAGGCCAGCCCCTATGCGGAATGGTGCGCCGGCATCAGGCTGGTGATCGCCGAAAGCTTCGAGCGCATCTACCGGCAGAACTGCCGTAATCTGGGCATCTACACCTCGACCGATTTCGCCTTGATCGAACGGATACGCCGCGGCGAGAGCATTTCCGTCAGCGAGTTTACCGAAGGCGAGGACGAACTCACCGCAGAACTCATTCGGCGCGGCGGGCTGTTCAAGCTGGCGCGCGCGCGAAAGGATGGCTGGTCGCCGGCCGTGCGCACCACCGCATCGCGGCCGATGACCTATGCCGAAAAGATCATCGCACGCGCATCCGTCGGCCATTCGGCTGCGGTTCGTCCCGGGCAAGCCGTCTTCGCACGGGCGAACTGGCGCTATGCGCACGAATACGTAACGCCGATGTGCGTCAGCTTTCTCGCGCGGGAAATGGGCGAGGGCCCGATCACGCTGCATGATCGTGCGAGCATCGTCTGCTTCGGTGATCACTTGCCCTTCATCCACCAGACCATGGCGCCCGAGCGGCGCGCCCGCGGCCTGCTCGAAGCCGCGCAGGCATTGGCCAGGGTGCAGCAGCAATTCTGCGAGACGTATGGGGTGCGCCTGCACGGCTATCTTGCTGACCGTGACGGTTCGGAAGGCATCAGCCACTCGATCATGGCGGAGCGTTACGTGAAGCCGGGTCAGCTGGTCGTCGGCACGGATTCCCATACGCCGCATTGCGGTGCCCTGGGAGCATTGGCGTTCGGCATCGGCACGACCGAAATGGCCAACGCGTGGATGACGGGAGAGGTGCGTGTCGAGGTACCCCGGACATGCCGTGTGCGGCTGAGCGGCCGCCTTCCGGCCGGCGTCGAGGCGAAGGATATCGTTCTGCACCTCTTGCGTTTGCCCTACGTGCGCGAGGGACGTGCGATCGGCCAGATGTTCGAGTATTGCGGCGAAGCGCTGTCAAACCTGTCTACCGACGAGCGTGCGACGCTGACCAACATGGTGGCGGAAATCGGCGGCTTCAGCGCAATCGTCGTGCCCGATGCGGAGACGCAGCGCTTTGTCAGGGAGCGCCGCGGCATCGATCTGCAGCTCGAGCCATGGATGTGCAGCGACGAAGGGGCCGAACTGGCTCACCTCATCGAGATCGAGTGCGACAGGCTCGAGCCGATGCTGGCGAGGCCCGGCGATCCCGGTCGCGGCGTTGCCATATCGGAACTGGCGGAGACGGTGGGGATCGATATCGCCTATGGCGGCTCGTGCACAGGCGGCAAGCGCGAGGATTTGCTGCATTACCACGCCGTGCTCGAATGGGCGGCGCAGCGCGGCATGCGGGTCGCTGCCGGCACACGCTTCTTTCTCCAGTTCGGCAGCCAGGATGTCCGTGACTTCTGCGTTCAAAGCGGAATGCTTGACGTGTTTGAACGCGTGGGTGTCGAACTGGTCGAGCCGGGATGTGGCGCCTGTGTGAATGCCGGTCCCGGCGTCTCCGAGCGCGCCGATCAGGTGACGGTAAGCGCGATCAACCGCAATTTTCCAGGCCGCTCCGGGCCCGGGCAAGTCTGGCTGGCGAGCCCGTCCACAGTCGCGGCCAGTGCGATCGCCGGTCGGATCGTGAGCTTTCGGCAATTGCGTGCACTGAAAGCAGGGGAAGGCGATACGGTGCCGGACGGCCGATAATTCGTTTTGCACACTCCTCCAGGCACCCCACCTCGACTTCCGCTCGGCGCGCCACAAGCCACAAACGGATACCTGCATGCCGCCAATGCAGGGCTCATGGCCGCAAAATAGTGTATCCGCTGGGCATCGCGCGCCGGGGGGGACATTCCGGCGCCACCAAATCAAAAGTTTCGGAGGAAGTTTCATGTCGGCTCTGCCACTCAAAGGCATCAAAATTCTCGACCTGACGCGGGTGCTGGCGGGGCCCTTGTCGGCGCAGATGCTGGGCGATCTCGGCGCCGAGGTGATCAAGATCGAGCGTCCCGGCGGCGGCGACGACGCGCGCGCCTTCGGCCCGCCTTATCTGCAGGACCCCGAAGGCAAGGCCAACAACAACAATTCGTTCTATCTGTGCGCTAACCGCAACAAGAAGTCGGTCACGGTCAACATCGCCTCGCCGGAAGGCCAGGACATCATCCGCGAGCTGGCAAAATCCTGCGACGTGATGATGGAGAATTACAAGGTCGGCGACCTCAAGCGCTACCGGCTGGATTATGAATCGATCAAGGCGATCAATCCCGGCATCATCTATTGCTCGGTGACCGGTTTCGGCCAGACCGGGCCTTACGCGCCGCGCGCCGGCTACGACGCCATCCTGCAAGCGATGGGCGGCCTGATGAGCGTCACCGGTCATATCGACGGCGAACCCGGCGAGGGGCCGATGAAGGTCGGCCCGTCGATCGTCGACTACATGACCGGCATGAACACCTCGATCGGCATTCTCTCGGCGCTGTTCCACCGCAAGGTCAATGGCGGGGAGGGGCAGCATGTCGACGTCTGCCTGTTCGACACCGTGATCGCCTCGCTGTCGCATTGGTTGCAGATCTACCTCGTCAACGGCGTGACGCCGCCGCGGCGCGGCACCTGGGGCAATGGCGGCATGCCGGCCGGCGTGTTCCGCGCCACCGATGGCGAATTGATGCTGGTGGTCGGCAATGACGGCCAGTTCGCGCGCACCTGCGCCGTGTTGGGCGCCCCCGAGCTTGCGACCGATCCAAGATTCCTCAAGAACAACGACCGCGTCGTGCACGGCAAGGAGATCATGGCGATCTTCGCCGGATTGTTCCTGAAGAAGCCGGTGGCGTACTGGCTGGACGAATTGGAAAAGGCCGGCGTGCCCTCCGGTCCGATCAACAATTTCGAGCAGGTGTTTTCAGATCCGCACGTCCAGTCGCGCGGCATGCGGGTCAAGGTCGAACATCCCTTCGAGCCGGAACTGTCGCTGATCCGCAACGCCATCTCGTTCTCCGGCACGCCGGTAAAGGACTATCGCGCGCCGCCGCTGCTCGGCGCGCACACCAGGGAAGTGCTGGCGACGATCGGCTATGACGACGCCAAGGTCGAGGCGTTGAAGGCGCAGAAGATCGTCTAAGGCGCGAAACCCGGCTGGACCCGGTAACGACACTTCCACCTCGGTCGAAACATGATGTCACTGGCGGCTGCTAGTGTCGCATCATGGGCTCGATTCGAACCGAGGTGCCGCCATGAAACGAGAAGTGATCCGCGTCGAGCCATTGTCCTCTTATCTCGCGAAGTGGAACGCGCCGATCTCGCCGGTCACGCGGGCCGGCAACATGGTGTTTGTATCAGGCTTTCAGCCGTTCGATCCGGAAACCGGCGAGGTGCGTGCCGCGCCGATCGAGCGCCAGACCGAGATCGTCCTGGAGCAGATGAAGCTCTGCCTGGAGGCTTCAGGCACCAGCCTGCAGAACGTGATGAAGTGCAATATCTACTGCACGTCGGCAAAGCACTTCCCGACCGTCAATGCGATCTATGCGCGGTACTTTCCGGTCGATCCGCCGGCGCGCATTTTCGTGTGCGTCCCGGAATGGATGGGGCCGTTCGACATCGAGATCGACTGCGTAGCAGTTCTCTAGATATCCTGCCGCGTCAGCCGGCCATACGGCGGCGCCATGGACCGGGCCGGTGCTTTCCTCGCCGGCTCGCCGCCCGTCAGCGCCATCACCGATACCGCGACCACGCGTTCGACGATCGCGTGCACGTCGTTCAGGTCGCACTGACCTTCCGACAGCTTTGTCAGCCGCTCCTTTTCCCGGATCGTGTGGTGCGACATCGCGAGGGCAAAATGCAGGCCCCAATAGAGCTCGGCATCGTCGCGGCCGGGCAGGGAGCGGCGCATGGCGGCGACGAATTTCCGCAGATGATCGACCTCGCGATTCTTGATGCGGCGGATCGGCGGCACTGACTCGATCGAGGCGCGGATCATGAAGCGCGCCGCGGTCGAGCCTTCGCGGTCCGGGCCGAGGCAGCCGCGCAAGGTCGGGCCGACCAGCGCGTGCATGATGGCCTCGATCGAGGCGCGGCCGCCGCCGGCTTCCTCGGCCGCCTTCAGTTCGTTGAGCCGCTCGCGGTTGGTGGCGAGGCTGCGGGTCACGAACAATTCCGCGATCAACTCGTCCTTCGATCCGAAATGATAATTCACCGCGGCGAGATTGACATTCGCCTCGGCAACGATGTCGCGCAGCGTCACGTCGCCAAAGCCGCGATCGGCGTAGAGCCGTTCGGCGGCGGCGAGAATGGCGGAGCGGGTATGATCGGACGCCATATCTGGTCCCCTGTTGGGGAGTTGCATTTCAAACGTGTGTATGAAACTATCGTTTGAAGGGCCGGAAATGTCAATCCACCTCGGTTCGTGCGCCAGCAAATCTCTTGCGGCGCGCGAGGGGCGGGCAGACAGTGCCGCCAAAGGTTTCAAAAGCCAGCGAATATCTTCAGAAGGGAGCGTCCCATGGACTTCAATATGTCAGAACGCCAGACCGAATGGCTCAACCGCGTTCGTTCGTTCATGAAAACGCATGTTCGGCCCGCGGTGCCGATCTACGATAAGCAGGATGCAGAGGGACCGCGCTGGAAGGTTATCCCGATCCTCGAGGATCTGAAGAAGAAGGCCAAGGCCGAAGGCCTCTGGAACATGTTCATGCCGCCGAACGCGCATGAGGATGACGAATTCCGCGGCGCGGGATTGACCAACCTCGAATATGCGTTGCTGTCGGAAGAGATGGGCCGCATTTCCTGGGCTTCGGAGGTGTTCAATTGTTCCGCCCCGGATACCGGTAACATGGAAGTGTTCATCCGCTACGGCACCAAGGAGCAGAAGCGGAAGTGGCTGCGGCCGCTGATGGACGGTGAAATCCGTTCCGCCTTCCTGATGACCGAGCCCGCGGTGGCGTCATCGGACGCGACCAACATCGAAACGCGCATCGAAAAGGATGGCGACCACTACGTCATCAACGGCCGCAAATGGTGGTCGTCAGGCGTCGGCGACCCCCGCTGCAAGATCGCGATCCTGATGGGCAAGACCGATCCGAGCGCGGCGAAACACAAGGCGCAGTCGCAGATCCTGGTTCCGCTCGATACCCCCGGCATCAAGGTCGAGAAAATGCTTCCGGTGTTCGGCTATGACGATGCGCCGCACGGCCACGCCCAGGTGCTGCTGGAAAACGTTCGCGTGCCTGCGGAAAACATCCTGCTCGGCGAGGGCCGCGGCTTCGAGATCGCGCAGGGCCGTCTTGGTCCGGGCCGCATCCATCACTGCATGCGCACCATCGGCAAGGCCGAGGAGGCGCTTGAGAAGATGGTGAAGCGGCTGGCCTCGCGCACCGCGTTCGGCAAGAAGATCATCGAGCACTCGGTGTGGGAACAGCGTATCGGCGAAGCGCGCGCCGACATCGAGATGAATCGCCTGCTGTGCCTCAAGGCTGCCGACATGATGGACAAGGTCGGCAACAAGACTGCACAGGCCGAGATCGCAATGATCAAGGTCACCGCGCCCAACATGGCGTTGAAGATCATCGACAATGCCATCCAGGCCTATGGCGGCGGCGGTGTCTCCGACGAAGCCGGCCTGGCGAAGGATTATGCCCATATCCGTACGCTCCGCCTGGCTGACGGTCCGGACGAGGTGCATAATCGCGCCATTGCCAGACTTGAACTTCGGAAGTATGCAAACACGTCGCACTAATTAACGGGAACGCTTCAGATGGCGCTCTCCAAAGGAAACTAAGAAATCTCAAGGGAGCGTCATCGTGGCGGACGGCGTCAGGAAAGACGAAGAGTTTTCAGGCACCAAGGAAGTCGAGGAGCGTCATCGTATCGATGAGAAGCGCCTCGATGGGTGGATGCGCGAAAACGTTGAAGGCTATCAGGGACCGCTGACCGTCCTGCAGTTCAAGGGCGGCCAGTCCAACCCGACCTACCGGCTCGATACGCCCGGACGATCCTACGTGATGCGCCGCAGGCCGTTCGGCAAATTGCTGCCGTCGGCGCATGCGGTGGATCGCGAATTCCGCGTCATCGCCGCGCTGAGCAAGCAGGGCTTTCCGGTTGCGAAGGCCTATGCGCTCTGCACCGACGACGGCGTGATCGGCTCGGCGTTCTACATCATGTCGATGGAAGAGGGCCGGGTGCTGTGGGATCCCACGCTGCCGACCCAGACGCCGGGCGACCGCTACAAGATTTTCACGAGCAAGATCGAGACACTGGCGAAATTGCATCTGTTCGATCCGCAGGCCATCGGCCTCGGTGATTTCGGCAAGCCCGGCAATTATTTTGCGCGGCAGGTCGATCGCTGGACCAAGCAATACCGCGCCTCCGAGACCCAGCACATTCCGGAATTCGAAAAGCTCGCCGAATGGCTGCCGAAGACCGTGCCGGAGCAGAAGCGCGTTTCCATCGTCCACGGCGACTACCGCCTCGACAATATGATCTTCCATTCGACCGAACCGCGCGTGCAGGCGGTGCTGGACTGGGAATTGTCGACGCTCGGCGATCCCATGGCCGACTTCACTTACCTCCTGATGCAATGGACCATGCCGGGCCTCGCCAACGCCGATCTCAAGGCGCTGAACATCCCGAGCATGGAAGCGGCCGCGCAGATCTACTGCAACGTGACCGGTACCGAGGTCCCCGACCTGAACTGGTATTTCTCCTACAACCTGTTCCGCCTTGCCGGCATCACGCAGGGTATTGCAGGCCGGATCCGCGACGGCACCGCGGCCAATGCCAAGGCCATCGAGTCGGCGAAGCGCACGGTGCCGCTGTCGCAGGCCTCCTGGGAATACGCGCAGAAGGCCGGCGCGAAATAATTTGCAACATGGCGCGGTCCATCCGGATCGCGCCATGTTTCATTCATTGCATCCGCAGGGTGGGCAAAAGGCGCGTCAGCGCCGTGCCCACCATTTCTCCAGATCGTTGTTGCTAATGGTGGGCACGAAGTCGCTTTGCCCACCCTACGATCCACGATTCACCGGAATCCATCTTGGCTCTCTCCCCAAATATCCGCGGCAGCCTGATCATGGCCACCGCCATGGCCGCCTTCACGATCAACGACTCCATCACCAAGGCGGTGTCGGCGGAAATCAATTTCGGCCAGGTCATGCTGGTGCGTGGCCTGTTCGCGATCGTGCTGGTCGCGGCGCTCGCATTCCATCAGCGCGCGTTGCGCCCGTTGCGCACGGTGATGACCGCGCCGGTCGCGCTGCGCGTCGTCGGCGAGGTCGGAGGCACGATCTCGTTCATGGCGGCGCTCACCCATCTGCCGCTGGCCAATACGTCAGCGATCTTTCAGGCCTTGCCGCTTGCCATCACGCTCGGCGCGGCGCTGGTGTTTCGCGAGCCGGTCGGCTGGCGGCGCTGGCTGGCGATCGCGGCCGGTTTTGTCGGCATGCTGATCATCGTGCGGCCGGGCATCGCAGGCTTCAACCAGTTTTCGCTGCTGGCGCTGGTCTCGGTGGCGTTCTGCGCCCTGCGCGATCTCTCGACCAGGAAAATCCCTGAGAAAATTCCCTCGCTGTTCATCACGCTGTTGATGACGGTGACCGTGACATCGGCCGGCGCGGTCATCCTGTTTCCGCTCGGCGGCTGGACCCCGCCGTCCAATCATGCGCTGGGCATGCTGGCGCTGGCGGCGGTGCTGGTGCTGATCGGCTATCAATGCATGATCGTGGCGCTGCGATCGGGCGATATCTCGGCGGTGGCGCCGTTCCGCTATTCGGCGCTGCTGTGGGCCATGCTGCTCGGCTATTTCATGTTCGGCGACAAGCCTGACGGCATGATGCTAACAGGCGCCGCGATCATCGTCTCGTCCGGCCTCTATGCTTTCTACCGCGAACGGGTCCGCGCGCGCCCGGTGGCGGCAACCACGTCAGGCATCCCGCCCGACGGGCTGTGAGCTTCGTATCCTTTGTTGATGGCATTCATTGCGGCAGGGGATTTGACAGAAGACGCCGAGGCCATATCTCTCGATGAGGGAGAGGCCATGATGATCCAGCAACTGCGCATCTACGAGATATTCGAAAACAACAAGGCCGCGTTCCACGCGCGATTCCGCGATCACGCGGCGCGTATCATGCGCAACCGATACGGCTTTCGCATCGTCGCGATGTGGGAAACCAAATTCGGTGACAGAACCGAATTTGCCTATCTGCTGGAATGGCCCGACGAGGCGAGCAGGATTGCGGCATGGTCGGCCTTCATGGCGGATGCCGAATGGTCCGAAATCAAGCGCGTGACGCACGCGGAGCACGGTCGGATGGTCGGGCAGATCGAGGATCGCTGGCTGGTGCCGGTGGATTATTCGCCGGCGAAAGGGAGTTTGCTGTCGGCTTCCTGACACGCGCTACTGCGCTCTGACGGCGGATGGATTGCTCGCGCTGCGACAAATTAACCCGACGGGCAAAATTTCGCTTTCCTCGTCGGGCAAATCAGCGGTTTGAATTGTCGCGTCCCGCCCGACAAGAGGGGCGTGCGCACGTCACGAACGCGCGGCGGGATGCGGTGGACGCTGGTTCACGTCTGACGACGGCGTGGATTTAGCGTACGGCAAAACCGTGTGGTCCTGGCGCCCGTTGCAGGCGTCAAGCTGTCGGAGAAGCGCAAGCGGAAACGATAGCGACGGAGTCAACCCAGAACTCGTCTCCGGGGAGATCACGGCATAAGCCGTAAAGCCATTGCGCAGGGAAGGCCGGGTGTTCACCGCTGCCCTGTATGCTCGTGTGCAGCCTACTTAGTGCAAACCGCACACGGGACCGCGGGTGCAGCGCGCACCCGGTCTTCCCTGCGCCCTCTCATTGGAGGGCAAGGAGATTTCTGGCAAAGCTCGGGCGCATCGTGCCGCGAGAATGCGGCCACATATTCAGTTGTCGTCACCCGCGAAGGCGGGTGATCCAGTATTCCAGAGACGACAATGATAGACCCGAGAAGCCGCGGCGTACTGGGTCCCCCGCTTTCGCGGAGGACGACAGTCGCGGGTTGGAAGCGATGCGGCTCCCTAAAAAACCAACTAAACCGGCTTGCCCGTATACGGCATCGACGCCGTCAAGCCGCCGTCGACCGTGATCGCCTGGCCGTTGACGTAGGACGCGTCGTCACTCGCAAGGAACAGTCCCATTGCCGCGAGTTCATGCGGCTGCCCGGCGCGCTTCAGCGGATTGAGCTGGCCGATCTTGTCGGATGTGCCGCGCTCCTTGGCTCGGTCGAACACCGGCTTGGTCATGCCGGTTTCGATCAGGCCGGGGCACACCGCATTGATGCGCACGCCGGTGCCGGACAGCGAATAGGCCGTGGTCTGCACCAGGCTGATGACGCCGGCCTTGCTCGCGCCATAGGGATGTCCGCTGGCGCCGGCCTTGAGACCTGCGACGGAAGCGGTGCAGACGATCGAGCCCGACTTCTGCCTGATCATGTGCGGCATCGAATGCTTGATCGCGAGGAACGGTCCGATCAGGTTGATGCGCAGCACTTCCTGCCAGTGCTCTACGGTCTGTTCGGGAATCGGAACCAGCCCGCCGCTGACGCCGGCA
Organism: Bradyrhizobium sp. AUGA SZCCT0160; assembly: GCF_018130105.1. Lineage (NCBI taxonomy): Bacteria > Pseudomonadati > Pseudomonadota > Alphaproteobacteria > Hyphomicrobiales > Nitrobacteraceae > Bradyrhizobium > Bradyrhizobium sp. AUGA SZCCT0160. The sequence continues at coordinate 225,949 of NZ_JAFCMD010000007.1, read as the reverse complement.
TTGGCCCAGATCGCATCGAGCTTGCCGTATTTCGAGACCGCCTTGTCGATGAAGGCTTTCACGTCGGCTTCCGATCCCGCGTCGGCCATCACGGCTTCGACAATGCCGCCGGCGTCGCTGACGAGCTTTGCGGTTTCCTTCACCGCTTCGCTGCGATCGACCGCAATCAGTTTTGCGCCTTCCCTGGTGAACAACAAGGAGGCCGCGCGCCCGATTCCGCTGCCTGCGCCGGTGATGATGACGGATTTGCCTTCGAGGCGGCCCATGAAGTTTCTCCCTGGAGTATACAAGGTCGGCGTCTGCCGCCTTGCGGAATTTCAAACAAGTTTTCAAACGCTCAAGAACGTCGAAGTGACTTGAGGCGGTGCGTGCTCTGACGTACAGCGACATCAAAGACGATTGCAAACACTATTGAGGGACTTTGGCGATGTCCAATCCAGGCAAACCGAACGAGGTCACGACGCGCTGGTGGTGGGTGCGCCACGCGCCGGTCCGCGAAGACGGCGGCTGCATCTACGGGCAGAAGGATCTGGGCTGCGACACCAGTGACCGCGTGGTGTTTGACGCAGTCGGAAAAATTCTGCCGCGGGGCGCGGTGTGGTATGCAAGCAACCTGAAGCGCACGCATCAGACCGCGGACGCGATCTGGGCCGCCGGATTTCCGAAACCCGCGGAGATGCCGCACATCAAGGACTTTGCCGAACAGCATCTCGGCGAATGGCAGGGCATGAATCGCGCGGCGTTTCTGGCCAGCCGTCCCACCGGTTCTCATTGGTTCGCGGCGATCGACGAAGCAGCACCCGGCGGCGAAAGTTTTATGGATCTCTACAACCGTGTCTGCGGCGCGATCGAGCGCATCACGATTGAGCATGCCGGCAAGGACGTGATTGCCGTGACTCATGGCGGAACGATCAAGGCCGCGGTCGGTCTTGCGCTGGGCGGTCAACCCGACAAGGGCCTCGCCTTCGATATCGACAACGTATCGGTGACGCGGCTCGATCACATCGCAACCGGAAGCCATTCGATCTGGCGGCTACCGATGGTCAACCAACAGCCATGGATTGCCGACCCCTCGCACAATGCGATGCATCAGCCGGCCGGGCCGGAGGTCGTTCCGCCTGCGACAAAGCTTGCTTGAGCGTTGTCGAACACCTCAAAGGCTGCTTAGCTTGAATTCGAAAAACGAGAACCGGCTTGCGGCCGGACCAACATTTGGGAGAGAGACATGAGCTTGTTCGACATGAAGGGCAAAGTCGCCGTCATCACCGGCTCCACGCGCGGCATCGGCCTTGCCATCGCCGAGCGGATGGCCGAGCACGGCGCCAAGGTCGTGATCTCCTCGCGCAAGCAGGACGTCTGCGATTCCGTCACCAAATCGATCAACGAAAAATTCGGCAAGGGCACGGCGGTCTCGATCGCGGCGAATATTTCGAGCAAGGAAAACCTGCAAGACCTCGTCGATGAATCCAACCGCGCCTTCGGCAAGATCGACGTGCTGGTCTGCAACGCGGCGTCCAATCCCTACTACGGTCCGCTCGGCGGCATCTCCGACGATCAGTTCCGCAAGATCCTGGACAACAACATCGTCGCCAACAACTGGCTGATCAACATGGTCGTGCCGCAGATGATCGAACGCAAGGACGGCTCGATCATCATCGTGTCTTCGATCGGCGGCCTGAAGGGTTCGACCGTGCTCGGCGCCTATGCGATCTCGAAGGCCGCCGACATGCAGCTCGCGCGCAACCTCGCCTGCGAATACGGCAAGCACAACATCCGCGTGAACTGCATCGCGCCCGGCCTGATCAAGACCGATTTTGCCAAGGCGCTGTGGGACAATCCGGAAACGCTAAAGGCCTCGACCGCGCGCTCGCCGCTGCTCCGCATCGGCACCCCCGACGAAATCGCCGGCGCCGCCGTGTTCATGGGATCGGCGGCCGGCGACTTCATGACCGGCCAGACGATTGTGATTGATGGCGGGGCGACGATCAGTTGATCTCTATCTCGTCGTCCCGGCTCAAGGCCGGGACGACGGGATTATTCCACCGCCGCATACACCAGGTTACGCAACATCGTGCGGATGTATTCCCGCTGGCCCGGGCCCTGCATCATGAACACCGCGAACAGGTCCTCCTTCGGGTCGATCCAGAAGAAGGTCCCGGCCATCCCGCTCCAGAAGAAGTTGCCGCGCGAGCCCGGGAACGGCGCCATGCCGTCATGGGTGCGGACCGCGAAGCCAAGGCCAAAGCCGTGGCCGGCCGGCATCAAGGGCGAGTTGACCTTGACTGACGGGGCGAGGTGATCGGACGCAATCAGTTCCAGCGTCTTGCGGCTGACGATCCTGACGCCATCGAGCGTGCCGCCGCTCAGCAGCATCTGGCTGAAGCGGGCATAGTCCATCGTGGTCGACACCAGCCCGCCGCCGCCGGATTCCATCACCGGCTTCTCGAGCATGTTGAAGAGCTGGACCTTGTCGCCGTTCCAGGGATCGGACGGGAACGCCTCGGCCAGCCGGCCGGCGTTTTCCTCAGCCGTGTGGAACGCGGTCTCGGCCATCTGCAGCGGCGCCAGGATCCGTTCGGTCAGGAAGGCGCCGAGCGACTTGCCGGAGATGACTTCGATGATGCGGCCGAGGATGTCGGTGGAGCGGCTGTAATTCCATTCCGCGCCGGGCTGGCAGATCAGCGGCATGCTGGCGACCATCACGGCATGTTCGGCATTGGTGATCTTGCGGCTGCGCAGCCGCGATTGCTGATAGAGCTGTTGCACCAGTCCGTTGCCGGTATGGTCGTAAGTGATGCCCGAAGTGTGGCGCAGCAAATCCTGCACCGTCATCGGCCGCTTCAACGGCACCAGATCGAGCTGGCCGGTGCGCTCGACGCCGACCTTCTGGGTGGCGAATTCGGGGATGAATTTGGCGACGGGATCGCTGAGCAGGAAGTGGCCGTCCTCGATCAGCATCATGATGCCGACCGAAACGATCGGCTTGGTCATGGAGAAGATGCGGAAGATGCTGTCCTTCGCCATCGGCGCGGAAGAAGCGGGCGCCTGCCGGCCGATCGCGTCGAACCAGCCGATCTGGCCGCGGCGGGCCACCAGCACGGTCGCGCCCGGCAGGGTTCCCTTGTCGACCTCGCGCTTGAAGGCGTCCGACATCCGCTGCAGGCGGGCACTGGACAACCCGATTTGTTCCGGCTTGGCGTGGGGGAGGGATGGGGTCTGCGGGGCGGCGGCGTGTTTGGGGGCAGTCTGCGCGTTCATGGTCTCTCCCGATTGCTCTTGTTGTTATGGCAGGGAGGGAAGTTTGGCGCAGAAGCCTTGACTTGAACAGGGCGGTGACCGATTTCCAGAGGGCCGCTCGCGGCTTCGCCCTTGCAATCGGGGCACCGCCTATGCTTGAAACGGGCCGAAACCGGCGGCGACGCGTGGTTTGCGTAGGGGTGTAGCTCAGTTGGTAGAGTACCGGTCTCCAAAACCGGTTGTCGCAGGTTCGAGCCCTGCCGCCCCTGCCAATGTTTTCAAGGTCTTAGCTATATATCCTTCAGGCCGGCCGGGGCCATTGCCACCGGATTGCCACCGGTGATGGGTCCAATCTGTTCCTCTTCCGTTGATGAAGCGCTGAGGGCCGCCTCGATGGCCGTCGCGGCCCTGTCGTCGGTCTGCGGCATCAGGTGGCCGTAGATGTGCAAAGTCACGGTGGGCGAGCTGTGGCCCAGCCGGCGGCTAATGGTCAGGATGTCTACGCCGGCGGCGATCAGGTGGCTCGCATGTGTGTGCCGCAAGCTGTGGAAGGTGGCTTCGACGCCGGCCTTGTGGGTCAGCTTGGCCCAGGTTTGTGAAACGGTTTGAGGCAGGCGGGGGTCGCCGTTCAGGTCACAAAAAACCAGCGAATCGGGTGGGGACTTGCCGGCGCCGAGCCGGAGCCGGATTTCCTGCTGATCTCGCCAATGGGCCCGCATGTCGTTCACGGCCGTCGCGGGGAGGGAAATCGTTCGCCGGCCGCGCTTGGTCTTGGGTTCCTTAAAACGCAGTCCGGCCTTCGTCTGCTCGAGCGAGCGGGCTACAGTGATCCGCGCCTTGTCGGTGTCCAAATCCTTCCAGCGCAGGGCCAGCAACTCGCCGCGGCGCAGACCGGTGGCCAAGGCCAGCTTGGCGATAGGATTGATCCAGCCCTCGCGCACCGCCGCCATGGCGGCCTTCAATTGCCCCACCGTCAGGATCTCGACCTCTTCGTCCTCCACCCGAGGGGGCTGGACGCGGTCTGCGACGTTAGTGGTCAGCAAATCCCACTCGACTGCTTGCGATAGGGCTTGATGAAGCACCCGGTGGACGTGGCCGATCGTGCGAGGTGCGAGTTTAGCGGCGAGCGTCCCGTATAGTTCCGCCAGTTGTACGGGCCGCAGTTTTTGCAATCTGACAGCGCCGACATGCGGGGCGACGTGAAGGCGCATCAACTCCTCGTACCGTTCCCTCGTTTTCGGTGAAACGTTCGACTTGCACCAATCAGTGTCCCAACGCTTGAGGAATTCGGCGACGGTTATCCGCGAAGGGTCGACCTGTTCGCCAGCGGCGGCGGTAGCGATGAGCCTGGCGAGTTCGATTGCCGCGTCGCGCTTGCTGCCTTTGAAGCTGGCATAGCGCGTTTTGCGCCGGCCGTTGCTGTCACTACCGATGTCGTACTTCAGCTCCCACGATCGTTCGCCGCGGCGCCTGACGTGTCCGGTCATTGATCGTCTCCAAGAACTTGCTGTCGCAGGGCTTCTAAAGCGGCTTCTTTCTCGATGCGCGTAGGCTGTGGCATTCCGAGATGCAGCAACGCGCCGGCGGCGGCTACGAACGCCTCCCTGTAGCAGGCTGGATCCTTCATCCATTTCGTTGTGTCGTAACCTTCGAAGCCATTCGCCCGCTGCCCTGCGTGCCAAAAGGTGGACGCGACTAGCATTGCGATCTGTTCAATACCGGGGAAGCGGTCTTGCCGTCCGAGCGATTCCGATAATCGCTCAGCGGCATCCTCCGACATGCTGACATGCTTTTTTTCAGCGGACGCCTTTAGCGCTTCGTAATCCAATTCGTGGACCCGCAGAGCGATCACGGGCCGCTTAATTCCAGAGCGAGGCCGCCCCACCGGTTTCTTCGCCTTTTTCGATTTTTCCACAGTACTCCCCCTCAATCCCAATATTTGTTACTCTATAGAAACAAATAATATTTACAAGGGCCGCCAATTCAGCCATAGGTCGGTTTCCGTTATGTTCTAATAACAGAAATGAGGATAGCGATGGATGAGAACGTTCGCGCGGCCCTGATGAGTAATTTGACGGTGTCGGTGGAGATCGCCGGCAAGGCTTTCGGCATCGGTCGGAATGCCGCCTACGACGCGTGCAAGAGCGGGGATATTCCCAGCGTTCGGATCGGCGGGCGCATCACTTGCCCGACGGCGCCGTTGCGCAAGATGCTCGGCATCGAAGACAAGGCCGTAGCCTGAGGGGTTCCGAAGATGACGGAAGCCGCTCACCAACGCATTACCCGCGCGATCGGCGGGACCGTCTACGTCACCGTGCTCCGTGACCCGGCCGATGGCTCGGCGCGCTATGCCGTCACTTACGAGAACCGCGGAGGGGCGGAGCGGTGGCTATCTAAGCATCGCTTCCAGGACGTCGCTCAAGCCGACGCGGGCTGCCTCGCTTTGGGCGACTTCCTCGGCGCTCAGGTGCGCGGATGAGCAATGTCGTCTCGATGCCGCCGGTGGAGTGGACCAACGGGCTCATGAAGTTCGGGAACGGCCCGCCGCAAGGCACACTAGCGAACGGCTGCCACGCGTTGCGGTTTTGCCCTGAGCTGAAACTGATGCTGGCCTACGACGTATTCGCCATGCGGACAATGGCCGTAGCCGCTCCTCCCTGGGAGCCGCAGCCTGAGCGCTTCTTGCAACGGCATTGGGGACCGCACGATGATTTACTCGTCACAGAGCATCTGCAGCGCCTTGGCATTCCGATCAAACCGCAGACGGCAGCGCAAGCGGTCGAGGTCGTAGCGCGCGAACAGTCCTACCACCCGGTGCTGGATTATCTCGACAGCATCAAATGGGATCGCAAGCCGCGCCTGGACGATTGGCTGACAAAGTATATTGGCGCGGTCGAAACGCCGTACACCCAAAGTGTAGGGCGCTCAGCGCTGATCGGCGCGGTGGCACGTATTCGCCGTCCCGGATGCAAGGTCGACACGGTACCGATCATCGAAGGCAAGCAGGGGCTCGGCAAATCGTCGGCGGCGCGCATCCTGTTCGATCCGTGGTTCTCCGATGAGTTGGCGGACCTCGGCGGCAAAGACGCTGCAATGCAAACGCAGGGCATATGGCTGATCGAGATATCGGAACTCGACGCCATGACCCGCGCGGAAGTGTCTCGCATTAAGGCATTCGTGAGCCGCACCACTGATCGGTTTCGGCCTCCCTACGGTGCGCGCGTGATCGAAACCGACCGCTCGTGCGTGTTCTGGGGTACAACCAACAGTGACGCTTATCTAAAGGACGAAACGGGCGGCCGGCGCTTCTGGCCCATCCAGGCCGGCCGGATCGATGTCGATGGCCTTGGCAAGGTGCGCGATCAGCTTTGGGCGGAAGCTGATCATCTTTTTCGCGCCGGCGCTGCCTGGTGGATCGTTAATCCTGAAGCCCAGCGCATAGCAGATGGCGAACAGACCGCTCGCTATCAGGGCGACCCATGGGATCAGGCGATCGGGGAACACCTCAAGACCGTCGCCGACGTATCGGTCGAGGAGGTACTCCGAGACGTTTTGCATCTCGAGATCGGTCGCTGGACGCAGGCCGATATGAACCGGGTGGTGCGGTCGCTGAAGGTACGTGGACTCATTCGGACACAGGTTCGCACGGGTGACAAACGTGCTTGGCGCTACAGGAAAGCCGTCTGAATGGCCGCTATCCTGACACAAAGGGCGAACGTCACCACATCAGAGGCGGTGACAATCACTGATGCGGTGACACAAGAAATCGCTGATACGCAACGCTTGTCACCACTGTCACCACTGTCACTAGTTTTATTTCTAGCAATACACGCGCGCGGTAGGAGTTTGGGAGTGCCCGGTGTCACCGGTGACGGAACGGGGGCGGCCGACTGGAAATATCAGAGCCACATTTCCCAGACCGGCGGGGGTCAAAATCTTCCACAAAGCCAGATTAACATTCTGAAGTGCCTAATGTGGTTTTGGCGCGCATTCTTGCACATTGACCTTCTCAAATGCTCAATTTGCAATGGTGCAAACATGCATGTTGTGCCTATGGCACAAGGCTTACTTGCGCTTTTACCGATCACCCCCCCCTTCAAATTTTACTCTCGCTGCGTATGCAGGAATGCCACCGGTCGTGGGTGCTTCCGGCTGAGGTTTGCGGGCACGCCCCCGAGGGGGTTTGCGCCGTGAGTGCCCAGCGCCAGCGCCGGTACCGGCTGCGGTTGGCTGGCGGCGTTGCCACCTTCCGCATCAAGTCGGATCCAGACGACATGAGGGTCGCGCTGCAGGGCAGTGGCGTGCTGCCACCTGGCGAGCATGAACGCGAAGCTATTGAGCGAGCCCTGCAGGAACAGATCAACGACTGGGTGGCCGGCTGGGCCGCTCTGAAGGAGGCCTAACGGCATCCGACGTAAACGAAGAGTTTTCGTTTACGTCACGGTGTCAGACGCAAACGCAGAATCTGCGTTTGCGTCAAAGCCGTAACGGTGCGTAACGCCATGCCGGCGCCGCCGCTGATACTTTCCGATCGCTGAGAGTATCCGGGCGCGCCGTTCTCCAGTTGTCGGCGCGCCCCCTTTTCCAAGGAGTGATTGATGAGCCGGCCCTTTGCACTGCCACGCGACATCGTGGCCAAGTTATCAGCCGGCGATCAATTGACCCGAGCGGCGTTCGTCTACGCACTCGCAGCTCACCAAAAGATTGATCTCGACGCCGCCAAACTCCAGATCGCGAAGGCAGCGGTCAATCCCGCGACCACCACGACCGCAGCCTGGGCGGGCAATCTCTCCACCCAGGCCGTCGGCGATTTCGTTAAAAGCTTGGCGCCGATCTCCGGAGCTTCTCAGGTTTTTGAACGCGCGTTCCGGTCGTCGCTCGCCGGCGTTAATTCGATCTTGCTTCCCCGCCGAACGGCGGTCCCGGCTGCAGGGTCGGTCCCGTGGGTCGAACAGGGCATGCCGATCCCGGTGCAAAATCTGTCCGTTACAGGCGTGACGCTTGGCCCCGAGAAAAAGCTCGGCGTGATCGTCGCGTTGACGAACGAAACCATGGCTTCCTCCGCAGCTGAGGCTGTCGTCACCCAGATGCTCAGGGAAAATGCGGCGATGAGTTTGGACGCTACGCTGTTCAGCAACGCAGCCGCGACCGCGGCAGCGCCGGCCGGTTTGCTCAATGGTATCTCTGCTCTGACGGCTGTTTCAGGCGGCGGCGAAACTGCGATGGTGGGTGACCTGATGCAGCTGAGCGATGCTATCGCCGACGCTACTGGTGATATCGTCATCATCGCCCATCCAAAGCAGGCCAATACTATTCGGATCCGGCGCGGCAACACGTTTGACATTCCGGTTTTTGCTACGCGTGGCGTGCCTGCCGGGACCGTGATCGCTCTCGATCCCCAAGCCCTCGCTGTTGGCTTTGGTACGGAGCCGAAATTTGAATCCTCGATCGAAGCGGTCATCCATCAGGAAGACACATCCCCGGTAGCGCTCGGCACCGTAGGCAGTCCGAACGTGGTCGCAGCGCCATCGCGCAGTCTGTTTCAGACGGATTGCACCAGTTTGAGGATGTTACTACCCGCGGCATGGGCAATTCGCGCCCCGAATTCCATTGCCTGGGTTTCTGCGGCGAATTGGATCTGATGTAATGCACTCATCCATCAAACGCGCATTGGAGCTGATCGAACGGGTCGAACAAAGCGAGCAGGAATTAGCGGTCAGACGCGCGACCCGCGATATCGACGAACCTGATGCTCTCGAGGCCTGGCGCGCACTCATGCCAGCACCGGCAAAGAAGGCGCGCCGCGAACTCTCGACTGCTGATGTGACGCGCTTTACCGCCAGCGAGATCGCAACGTTGGATGCAACGATACGCCAGCATATTGAGGCTCGGCTGCAAGCATTCGCAGAGATCATTGCCGAGGAGATTGCGCGCAAGGATGCGGACGATCCGGCATCGCCAGTCAGGCTGGTGTCCAATGGATGAGCTCGAATTGCAACGCAATCTGATCAACGAGATGCGCGCCCTGCTGCGTGAGGTGCGAGCGGAGCGCGAGGCGCTGTTCTCGATCGTCATTGAGGTTGGTCACTTGCCTACCCTTCAACGAATTGCAGAGGAGCTGGGATCGTGTCGCGCTGCAATGCACTGAACCCCGGGGGCACCGTTCCAAACTTTTGGGCGCGCGTTTCTAGACCGGTGGGGCCCTGCAAAACGCAATTCCGCAGATTTTGAGAACCCCTAGCAAACGAATGCTCACAGAGAAACGCAAGCGAGGGGCTCAACCGGGCAATTGGAATGCCCTCAAACACGGCCGGCGCAGCCCGCGGAAGCGTTCGGAGCGCCGAGCTGCGCATCTGGTCCAGTTCGAGGCCAGGCGCGCGCGGGAGAAGGCCTGGGCGGATGCTGCGCCGAAGATCGATTACGGGAAAGTCGCCGACATGATCGCGGCCGATAAGGCGCGGCGAGCCGGCGCGATGCACTGAAGGATGGAAGCTATGACACGATTTTTAACCACCGCTGCATTCGTTGCGCTCACGCTGAGCGGCGCCGCGGCTGAGCCGAACCGGTGCGCGCCGTTGGACTTCAAGTCCAACGAGTTCAGGAACGTCACCGAACCGGGCGATGTTCACATTCTGCCGACGGACAAAACCGTTCTGATCAACAAGAGGAAGCCCGAACCAACCCGCGTGATTTTCGGTCGCGCGACTTCGGCCCATTCGCCCGTTGTCATCGTGAAAGATTGTAGCGGCACCGCGTATCAGCACGCCCTCACGCTGTCTGGCCAGATCGACATCCGCGTGATCACGATCGATGGAAACTACGCAACCCAAGCCCTTCGTCGCGTAGGCAATCGGTGGATGACCCAATGAGAATTTTGCTGAAAGTATCGTGCTTCTGCCTTGCGCTGTTCGGTCTAGCCGGGACTGCCGGCGCGCAGGATGGGATGGGCACTTCCCCGCTGTCGATCGTCAAGGGCGGCACGTCGGCGTCTACAGCGGCCGGCGCGCGCACCGCGCTGGGCCTCGCGATCGGCTCTGCAACGCAGGCGTGGGATGCCGACCTAGATTGTCTAGCTGCGCTGTCGAGCGCTGGCATAGTGGCGCGGACGGGTTCGGGGACTTGCGCGGTTCGAACGTTTACGGCGCCAGCCGCCGGCTTCACCATCACAAATCCAGCCGGCACCGCAGGCAATCCGACCTTCGTCCTCGCCAATGACTTAGCGGCGCTGGAGGGTCTGGCGAGCACGGGCATTGCGGTCCGGACCGGGTCTGACGCCTGGGCACAGCGGACGCTTCAAGCGCCGGCGGCCGGATTTACGGTTACCAATCCGGCTGGAGTTGCCGGGGATCCGACATTCGTCCTCGCCAACGATCTGGCGGCCCTTGAGGGGCTCAGCGGGACAGGCTTTCCGGCGCGCACGGGAACGGATGCGTATTCGCTCCGGGCACTCACAGCACCAGCGGCAGGCTTTACGATAACGAACCCGGCGGGGGTGGCGGGTGCCCCAACGTTCGTGCTGGCAAATGACCTTGCCGCACTCGAAGGGTTGAACAGCAACGGCTGCGCCGCGCGCACCGCAACCGACACATGGGCCGTCCGGACCATCACGGGAACGGCAAATCAGATCACTGTCGTCAATGGCGATTGCGTCAGCGGCAATCCGACGCTCTCGATTTCGGCATCGCCAGTTTTCACCGGAACCACGACGCCGAGCGAAGCTCTGGCGCTGACTGGCGACATCACGCCGACGCAGATCACGTCGGACCAAAATAACTACGCCCCGAGCGGCTTCTCTACCGCAAGCGTTCTGCGCCTCAACACGGATGCCAGCCGCACGCTGACAGGGCTTGCCGGCGGGGGCGATGGCCGGACGATTTATCTCTACAACGCCGGCTCATTCAACCTCGTTCTCTCATCCGAGAGTGCTTCCTCCACCGCAGCAAACCGCTTCGGCTTTAGTGGCGATAGGACGTTGGCTGGCGGCGATGGCATCACGCTGATCTATGATAGCACAGGGCAGCGCTGGCGGCTTGTGGGCAGCAATCCGTCAGCGGGTGGCGGCGGTGGTGGTGACGTCACCGGCCCTGCATCGGCTACGGACAACGCGCTGGTGAGATTTGATGGCACGACCGGAAAGGTAATTCAAAACTCCGGGATTACCATCGATGACAGCAACAACGTTTCCGGCATCAACAATCTGGCAGCGCTTGGCTCTTCAATGGTACTCTTGTCCTGCCAAACGGCGAGCGCGAGTGCTACGCTGAACTTCAGCAATTTAATTTCGAGCGCCTACACATTCTACACTCTGCGGATTGGCTCAATCACGCCGGCGACGGACGACGCTTCTCTTCGGTTGCGGGTGGGCACCGGTGCGGGCCCAACCTATCAAACGACGGGTTATTCTTGGGGCGCAAACCGGTTTTCGAACAACCCGGTGGCTTATGCTGGCAACGGGTCCGTCGCCGACGGTGCTGCAGACGCGATCTATCTCTCAACCCCTGGTGCAAGCAACGGCATTGACAACGGCGGGTCTGCGAGCGGGGGCTATACTGGACTGGTTACCTTCGCTTTTGCCGCCAGCACCATTGTCAACTTTCGCATGGACGGGACGTTTACGAGGGCAGATGCTGCGATGATTTCTTATCAGGGGGGCGGGCAGTGGCAGACCGCGACTAGCCTGACGTCTCTTCAATTGCTGATGAGCAGCGGCAATATCGCGAGTGGTAAGGCATGCTTGTACGGTTTAAGGGACAGCTGATGCGTGCATCCCTATTCTGCGTTGGCAATTACTGACGATCAAAAAAGCTGTCCTCGTAGATCCGGGATGCATATCCCAAAAAGAGAAACAGCAGCCCCGCGTGGGACATACTCCCGTGAATCAGGCTGATCGAGCCGATGAACACGAGAGAGCAGAGCACGAAACGGGCCTCGTGAGAGTCCTGTGCAGGCTTCCATGCATAGCCAAGGGCGCTGATCATCAGCAGGCCAAGGGAGAGACCGCCGATCCAGCCAAATTCAACGAGGGCCTGTAGAACGATGTTGTGCGGCGACGTTCCCTTGAAGCAGGAAACGTCCTCAAATCGATTGAGTCCCCGCCCGAATAGCCCGGCCGAGGGGATGGCGACGACGGCATCGCGCCAAATTACGGCACGCACGCCTATCGAATCATTGACGATGACGCCGCATTCGGACCTCGGCGTCCACGGCACTGTCTCGGAAGAGTGCGCGTTGCTGATGATGTATTTACCGAGCGTAGCCCACGTCTCGTATCGGGTGAGAGTGCCTGCGACCGACGTCGCGATCACCATCGCGAAGATGGCGTAGACATATCGCCGATGCAGCGGCCGCGCCGATCGGGCAGCGGTGTAGATGCTGACGGCCAGCGCGACCAGGGCGAAGCGAACCATGCTACGGAAAACACAAACAGCGGCACAGCGAAGGTCGCGCAAATAATCCGGGTGCGGTGCGCATTCAAGGGGCCGCTCGCAAACCAGATCAGTCCGAAGCCCAGCGCCACCATGAACACGATCGAGGCGTGGTGGAAGCCGAATACGACCGGCTTGCTCATCTGGTCGCCCCATTGGGCGGCCAGCGCCAGCGCCGTCGCGATGCTGCCGACGCCGACGATCGCCAGGATGGTCCAGGCGAAGATCGGCCCCATGGCACCGCGCGGGATCAGCCGTCCGACCGGGTAGCTAGCGAAGGTGAGCAGGAACAGCGCGATCTCTTTCGTGCCACCCGCGTGCAGGCCGAGCGCGAAGCCTACGGCCGCGCTCAGAACCAGCAGTGCGAACAGGACGTCGAGTTGATTAAGCAGAAATCGGCTGGCGCTTCCCAAGCACAAGACCATCGCCGTCGTGCCGATCAGGAAGGTGCCGCTCACTAGCGAGCTGCCCACACCGGCGCCGTGTAGCAAAACCAGTACCGCGTCGGATGATATTAGTAAGGCGAAAAGAAAGTGTCGAAGGGTGTTGCATCCAGTGCGGTCTGCCGGCAGCGCGTGATCGACCATGGCTTGGCGGACATAAAGCATAGCGGCTCCCCAATGACTTGAGGAATCTAGCACACAACCCCACAGCGAAAACCCCTGAAATCGGAGAGTTTGTCGCGGCGTTTAAGTCTCGATTTTCTGTTCTGGCGTCATCGTGAGGGTTTCACCTTCAGCCCCAGCTCTACAAGCCGGCGGATGGCTTCAGGGCGGCCGGGCAAGTCATCCTGCTTTCGGCGCCAATCGTCTAGCTGCTTGGCCATGTCAGGCTGGACGCGGACGCCTACGAGATCCCCCGTAGCCGCAGCGCGCTTCTTTGGTGTTTTCATGTTAACATGAGTTGATTTGCTCATGTGGCCATGATAACACGAAAACAAGCCGAGGGGAAGCTTGCGACTTCCGCCCCGGCTCTAACCCAAGCCACAAGGGGTACCAAATGGCTCAAGCTAAGACTGACAATAGCATACCCGCGCACTCTGTTTCGACCCGTCGCCGGTTCCTATCCCAAGCCGCTGGCGCGGCCGCTGGTGGCGCCGTCCTGACGCTGGCCACCGTTTCCGGCTCGCAGGCCGCTGCGTCACCCGTGACCGCCGAAATCGATCCTATCTTTGCTCTGATCGATGACTACCGAGCGGCCGTAAAGGAAGTCGAGGCGGCGGCAACTGAGGTCTCGCGCCGAGAAGAGTTTATCATCCAAGAGGGGCTATCCCCTTACCCGGTCGTTTGCGTGGTGGATCGCACGCTCTTGAAGCCCGTACCTGTCATGGCTTACTCGCATGCGCACATAGACAAGCTGGTTCCGCCTGACCGGTTTAGCAAGGCGAACGCGGAGGCTAGGGCCGCTCTCGATGTTCAGACCAAACGGCTTAAGGACATTGTAGACGACGCCGAGGCCGCCTTGAATGCTGCCTTCGATGCCGAGGTGGAAGCGCGGGACACGCTCGTCTGGACGCCGCCAACCACGGTGGCAGGCGTTCTGGCGCTGTTGGAGTTGTGGCCGGAGATGAGGAGCGCGCTGGATGACGATCAAGCCGATGCCATCAGGATCTCCGTTATCGATGCGCTGCAGGCCATACATCCGAACGTCTCGGTGATCGGATGAAACGGCGCATTCCCGAACACGTCGCCACGCAAATTCGCAGGGTAGAGCCAGTCGGAGGCGATCTCGTCAGGCTTTACTTCTCCGTCGAGCGCGGTGCGGCCTGGGATGATCAGGTGACCATCCTGATGCCGGCCTCATGCATATCCGGCTCGTTCGACTTCGCCGTACAGTCGGTAAGGGAAATCACGGCGGAGGCCGCGGCGCCGTCGGCCACCGCCCATTAATGCAAGGGCCCGCTGGTTCACGCCGGCGGGCTTTTGTTTTGCCACCGCGATTGCCACCGGACGGGCAAGTATAGAGCGGTATGGGTTGATACACCGAAACTCAAAAACCCAATGAAATAAGGGCTAACAGCACCATGCGACATGCGAAGGTACGGCCCGAATAATACTCCAAAACCGGTTGTCGCAGGTTCGAGCCCTGCCGCCCCTGCCAGCTAAATCAAGGACTTGGTCGAGGTTCCTGCCGCCGGTCCGGAACTAGCCGAAGAAGGCGACGACCACTGCCATATCCGAGGTCGCGGGCTCGGCGCCGCGCAGATTCGCGTCAATCACCCGCCGGCAGGCATCGATGGTGACGGTATCGCCGAGGTCGTTGGCCGCGTCGAGAACGCTCCAGGCGATGTCACCTGCAGGTCCGTCCTGGCCGGTCTGGTGTTGGCTGAGCAGCGACATCGTCACCTCATGGTCCATCAAGGGGACGGTCAGGATGGCGGGGAGCCTTTAAGAACCAGACCACGCTCTGATTCGGATTTGAGGCGCGCCCGCTACCTGCGGTTAACCAAGGGCCTTCGGTCCGGCTCGGGCCGTTCAGCCGGCCGGGGGGCCTCCCGCCGACCGGCGGATACCTTGACCTTTTGCCCGACTGGCAGTAGATACCCGCCACCTGCTGTCGGCCCGTTATGCGGATATCCGGCGCGGCTTTTGAAATCCCCCGAACAATCGAGCCCGCATGGCGGCTCATCCTTCGAGAGAGGGCTGGGCGCTAGAGGGCTGTTCGGATTCACTTAAATTCAGAAATTCGTCTCAAAGGACGCGGTACCCAACGATGGCTATCAGCCCGTTCAAGTTCCTGCAGGAAGTGCGTTCGGAGACCGCCAAGGTCACCTGGCCGACCCGGCGCGAAGTGACCATCACCACCATCATGGTGTTCATCATGGTGGCGCTGGCTTCGATCTTCTTCTTCGCCGCGGATATGATCATCCGCTATCTCATTACCTTCCTGCTGGGCGTCCACTGATGAGCACCGGAACCCAAACGATGGACAAGCGCTGGTATATTGTTCACGCCTATTCGAACTTCGAGAAGAAGGTCGCCGAATCGATCCGCGAACAGTCCAAGCAGCGCGGGCTCGAGGACCTGTTCGAACTGGTGCTGGTGCCGACCGAAAAGGTCACTGAGGTGCGCCGCGGCCGCAAGATCGACGCCGAGCGCAAGTTCTTCCCGGGCTACGTGCTGGTGAAGATGAAGCTGACCGACGAGGCGTTCCATCTCATCAAGAACACGCCCAAGGTGACCGGCTTCCTGGGCGCCGAAAACAAGCCCATGCCGATCTCGGAGTCCGAGGCGATGCGGATCCTGCACCAGGTGCAGGAAGGCGTCGAACGTCCCAAGGCGTCGGTGTCGTTCGAAATCGGCGAAAACGTCCGCGTGGCCGATGGGCCGTTCGCGTCGTTCTCCGGCGTGGTCGAGGAAATTGACGAGGCGCGTTCGCGCGTGAAGGTCGCGGTGTCGATCTTCGGCCGCGCTACGCCCGTCGAACTGGAATTCGGTCAGGTCGAGAAGGTCTGATCGTCTTGACCTCTTCCCGCATGCGGGGAGAGGGAAAAGTGCCGTGGGAGGAGATGGATGATCGCCAGTCATCCGTTGAACCGCACCACGGTCCTGTGAAGCTTCCGGATGATCCGGAGCAACATGAGGAGTGACGTATGGCAAAGAAAGTGACCGGATACCTGAAATTGCAGGTGCCGGCGGGTGCTGCGAATCCTTCGCCCCCGATCGGTCCCGCGCTTGGTCAGCGCGGTCTCAACATCATGGAATTCTGCAAGGCGTTCAACGCCCAGACGCAGAAGGAAGAAAAGAACACCCCGATTCCGGTGGTGATCACGATCTACGCCGATCGTTCGTTCACCTTCGAGATGAAGACCCCGCCGATGTCCTTCTTCCTCAAGCAGGCCGCCAAGATCCAGTCCGGTTCGAAAGCCCCGGGCCGCGACAAGGCAGGCCAGGTGACCAAAGCGCAGGTGCGCGAGATCGCCGAGAAGAAGATGAAGGATCTCAATTGCGATTCCGTCGAGTCGGCCATGAAGATGGTCGAGGGCTCCGCCCGTTCGATGGGTCTGGAAGTTGCGGGGTAACGGACCATGGCAATCGGAAAACGTTTGAAGAAGGCCCGCGAGGGCGTCGACCGCGAGAAGCTCTATCCGCTCGCGGACGCCATCAAGATGGTCAAGGAACGCGCCAAGTCGAAGTTCGACGAGACGATCGAGATCGCGATCAATCTCGGCGTCGATCCGCGTCACGCCGACCAGATGGTTCGTGGCGTGGTGACCCTGCCGAACGGCACCGGCCGTACGCTCCGCGTCGGCGTGTTCGCGCGCGGCGCCAAGGCGGAAGAGGCCAAGGCTGCGGGTGCTGACGTCGTCGGCGCCGAAGACCTGGTCGAGAAGGTGCAGGGCGGTGCGATCGATTTCGACCGTTGTATCGCCACCCCCGACATGATGCCGCTGGTCGGCCGCCTCGGTAAGGTGCTCGGCCCGCGCGGCATGATGCCGAACCCGAAGATCGGCACCGTGACGATGGACGTCGCCACCGCCGTGAAGGGCGCCAAGGGCGGCTCGGTCGAGTTCCGCGTCGAGAAGGCCGGCATCGTGCAGGCCGGCATCGGCAAGGCCTCGTTCACCGAAGAAAAGCTGGTGCAGAACGTCAAGGCGCTCGCGGATGCGGTCTCCAAGGCGAAACCCGCCGGCTCCAAGGGCACCTACATCCAGCGCGTGGCGGTCTCCTCCACCATGGGCCCGGGCGTCAAGGTCGAGCCGGGCACGCTGCTCGGTTAAGGTCTTGCGGCACGGATGAGAAAACAGGGCGGAATCGGGTGACCGGTTCCGCCCGTTGTTTTGCGCCAGGGAAAGAACAACATGCCCGAAAAGGTCCTGGTCTATTCGCGCTTCCCAAAAGCCCTGTTGGTGCGGATCGGTGAGCGCTACGAATTGCTGGATGCCGCGGGCAAGCCGCCGAACGAGACGTTCTCGGCCGAACAGCTCTCCAATATTCGCGCGATGATAACGGCAGGCGGCACACCGCTCAGCGCCAATACGATGGACCAGATGCCGAAACTGGCAGCCATCGTCTGTTACGGCACCGGTTATGACGGCGTCGATCTCGCAGCCGTTGCCAAGCGCAACATCGTGCTCGGCCACAGTCCGGGCGCGAATGCGGCTTCTGTGGCCGACATTGCGGTGACGCTGATGCTGGCGGCGACAAGGCGCTTGCTGGCGGCCGACGATTACGTGCGCAGCGGAAGCTGGGTCGGCGCAAAGCCGTCGCCGATGATGCGTCCGCAGGCCGGCATGCCCGGCCGCAAGATCGGCGTCTACGGCATGGGCGAGATCGGCCGCAAGATCGCCGCGCGTGTTGCAGCCTTTGAGACCGAAGTGGGCTATTTCAGTCGCAGCCAGCACGACGTGCCGTATCAATATTTTCCGACGCTCGAGGCTCTGGCGGAATGGTGCAGCGTCCTGATGATCGCCGTTCGTGCCGGCAGCGACACCCACCACGTGGTCGATGCCAATATCCTGAACAAGCTCGGCAAGGACGGCTACGTCGTCAACATCGCGCGGGGTTCGGTGATCGATCAGCAGGCGCTGGTCGCGGCGCTGACCGACCAGAGCATCGCCGGCGCCGGCCTCGACGTCTACGCCAGGGAACCGCATGCGCCGGATGCGCTGACGGCACTGCCGAACGTCGTGCTGTCCCCGCATATCGGCGGCCACACGCTGGAATCGCACGTGGCGATGCAGGACTGCGTGATGGCCAATCTCGAGGCCTATTTCGCCGGCAAGCCGTTGCCTTATGCGGTAAAGCTCGGCTGATCGCCGGCCGCTCGCAACGCCTGGCGGACGGGAACCTTGCCGGGAAGGGGCGTTCCCCATTTGTGGCCGCGGCCTGAATTTTGCCCTTGGCAAGACGGGCGAGACTCGGTAAAGAGGCTTCCGGGCGTGCTGGCCGTTGCTGGCACGTCTGTGCTCGCATTCCGAAAACCCGATACGGTAGGAGATCATTCCTTTCAGGACATCCGCTATGGATTGCTCGAAAGGAAGGAAACCCATCGTCGGGCTGGAAAGCGGCAGGGGGCGTCCGGCTTGCCGGATAACCTCGATCCTGTCCAAGACTGCAGGCGCCCAAGTTGAAATTTGCACTGAGATGCAAGTCTCTTCAACGGCTTAATCGCATAGCCTGCACAGACGGGTGAAGACCGGATTTTGCCTGGCGTCGCGTCATGCGGCGTGAGGGCCGATTTGGTTCGAACCTCGACACCCCGCGCCATCTGGTTCGGGAGGGCAGGCTTTTCAATGTCGTCTTGCCCGACGTGTCCGAAGGACTGGTGTCTTGAGGTCAGGTTTTGGGTGAGACGGTGGGTGCAACCCGGCGGTCTCGCCTCACGCGAAGGCCGCCAACCGGAGAGAGCTTGCTGTGGAAAGAGCGGCAAAAAAGGACGCGGTTGAGGCGCTGAACGGGGTCTTCAAGACCACCAGCGTTGCAGTCGTCGCCCACTATTCCGGCCTCACCGTGGCCCAGATGCAGAAGCTGCGCACGCAGATGAAGCAGGCGGGTGCGTCGGTGAAGGTCTCGAAGAACCGTCTCGCCAAAATTGCTCTTGAAGGCACGGATGTCGTTGCCATCGGTTCCCTGCTGAAGGGACCGACCGTGATCGCCACTTCAGACGATCCGGTAGCGGCGCCGAAGGTTGCCATCGAATTCGCCAAGACGAACGAGCAGTTCGTCATTCTCGGCGGCTCGATGGGTAAAACCGTCCTGGATGTTAACGGCGTGAAGGCTCTTGCCTCGCTGCCGTCACTCGATGAACTGCGCGGAAAGCTTGTCGGCCTCCTGGTGGCGCCGGCGACCAAGATCGCTCAGCTCTCGACTGCGCCCGCGGCCAAGCTCGCGCGCGTCGTCCAGGCCTATGCCTCAAAGAGCGAAGCGGCCTGACCCTTCGCAAATCAAACCTGGTTCGAACCAATACGTTTAAGGAAACAGATCAATGGCTGACTTACAGAAAATCGTCGACGACCTCTCGAGCCTGACCGTGCTCGAAGCTGCCGAGCTCGCAAAGCTCCTTGAAGAAAAGTGGGGCGTGTCCGCCGCTGCCGCCGTTGCGGTTGCCGGTCCGGCCGGTGGTGGCGCTGCCGCCGCTCCCGCTGAAGAAAAGACCGACTTCACGGTCGTGCTCGCCGCCGCCGGCGAGAAGAAGATCGAAGTCATCAAGGAAGTCCGCGCCATCACCGGCCTGGGCCTCAAGGAAGCCAAGGACCTCGTCGAAGGCGCGCCGAAGCCGGTCAAGGAAGGCGTCAACAAGGACGAAGCCGAGAAGATCAAGGCCCAGCTCGAAAAGGCCGGCGCCAAGGTTGAACTCAAGTAACGCAAGTTACTTGAGACAAGGTCCCGGGCGGGGCGCAGCTGCACCCGGGGTCGCTGCAAAAGTCGTGCTATGGGACAACCGGACGCACGGCGTACACAAAAATGTGTGGGGATTCGCGGGGTTAACCCTCGAATCTCCACTATTGTCATCCCATATCGGGCTGGCAGCAGGAAAATACGGTAGGCGGCGGGAACGGCAGGGTTCCCGGCGTAAGCCGTTGGGAGACAGTCAAATTTCGGGCTTTTTCAGTCCGTGAAGCGATGGTTGGACGGGCGAGGTGCAGTCATGCGCCTTGCGCGTCGTTTTGCGTTTTGAAGGTCTGGAGAACGGATTTGGGACTTAATTCCTGAATTTGGGCTTGGTTCCGGCGAAGCGATTCGAAAATTCAACCCGGGGGCGATGGCAGTCGCGCTTCGGAAGGTTCGTCCATCAAGGGCGACGAAAATGAGAGGCCACGATGGCGCAGCAGACATTCACCGGTCGCAAACGCATCCGCAAGTTTTTTGGACACATCAAGGAAGTCGCCGAGATGCCGAACCTCATCGAGGTTCAGAAGGCGTCCTATGACCAGTTCCTGATGGTCGATGAGCCGGTCGGCGGCCGTCTGGACGAGGGCCTGCAGGCGGTCTTCCGTTCGGTGTTCCCGATCTCGGATTTCTCCGGCACCTCGATGCTGGAGTTCGTCCGCTATGAATTCGAACCGCCGAAATACGACGTCGACGAGTGCCGCCAGCGCGGCATGACCTATGCGGCGCCGCTGAAGGTGACGCTGCGCCTGATCGTGTTCGATATCGACGAGGAAACCGGCGCCAAGTCGGTCAAGGACATCAAGGAGCAGGACGTCTACATGGGCGATATCCCGCTCATGACGATGAACGGCACCTTCGTCGTCAACGGCACCGAGCGCGTCATCGTCTCCCAGATGCACCGCTCCCCGGGCGTGTTCTTCGACCACGACAAGGGCAAGACCCATTCGTCCGGCAAGCTGCTGTTTGCCGCCCGCGTGATTCCGTACCGCGGTTCCTGGCTCGACATCGAGTTCGACGCCAAGGACATCGTGTTCGCGCGCATCGACCGCCGCCGCAAGATCCCCGTGACCTCGCTGATGTATGCGCTGGGTCTCGACGGCGAGACGATCCTGTCCACCTTCTACAAGAAGATCAATTACAAGCGCGCCAAGGAAGGCTGGCGCGTGCCGTTCGACGCCACCCGTTTCCGTGGCTACTCGACCATCAACGACCTGATCGACGCCGATACCGGCAAGGTCGTGCTCGAGGCCGGCAAGAAGCTGACCGTGCGCAGCGCGCGCCAGATGCAGGAAAAGGGCCTCAAGGCGCTGCGTCTGTCGGACGAAGAACTGATCGGCAACTATCTGGCCGAGGACCTCGTCAACCCGAAGACCGGTGAAATCTACGCCGAAGCCGGCGAGGAACTGACCGAGAAGTCGCTGAAGGCGCTCAACGAGCAGGGCTACAAGGAACTGCCGCTGCTCGACATCGACCACGTCAATGTCGGCGCTTACATCCGCAACACGCTGCATGCCGACAAGAACATGACGCGTGAAGACGCGCTGTTCGACATCTACCGCGTGATGCGTCCCGGCGAGCCGCCGACCATCGACTCGGCGCAGACCATGTTCCAGTCGCTGTTCTTCGACAGTGAGCGCTACGACCTGTCCGCCGTCGGCCGCGTCAAAATGAACATGCGCCTCGAGCTCGACGCGCCCGACACCCACCGCACGCTGCGCAAGGAAGACATCCTCGCCGTCATCAAGACGCTGGTCGACCTGCGCGACGGCAAGGGCGAGATCGACGACATCGACCATCTCGGCAACCGCCGGGTGCGTTCGGTCGGCGAGCTGATGGAAAACCAGTACCGCATCGGCCTGCTCCGCATGGAGCGTGCGATCAAGGAGCGTATGTCCAGTGTCGATATCGACACCGTGATGCCGCAGGACCTGATCAACGCCAAGCCGGCGGCTGCCGCGGTGCGCGAATTCTTCGGCTCCTCGCAGCTGTCGCAGTTCATGGACCAGACCAACCCGCTGTCGGAGATCACCCACAAGCGCCGTCTCTCGGCGCTTGGACCGGGCGGTCTGACCCGCGAGCGCGCCGGCTTCGAAGTGCGCGACGTGCATCCGACGCATTACGGCCGTATCTGCCCGATCGAAACGCCGGAAGGCCCGAACATCGGTCTGATCAACTCGCTGGCGACGTTTGCGCGCGTCAACAAGTACGGCTTCGTCGAAACGCCCTATCGCAAAGTGAAGGATGGCCGCGTCACCGAGGAGGTCGTGTACCTCTCGGCGATGGAAGAGGGCCGTTATCGCGTGGCGCAGGCCAACGTGCCGCTCGACGCCAAGGGCCGCTTCACCGAGGACCTGATCATCTGCCGTCACGCCGGCGAGGTGTTGCCGATCACGCCGGACAAGGTCGACTACATGGACGTGTCGCCGAAACAGCTGGTTTCGGTTGCCGCGGCGCTGATCCCGTTCCTCGAGAACGACGACGCCAACCGCGCGCTGATGGGCTCGAACATGCAGCGCCAGGCGGTGCCGCTGGTTCGCGCCGAGGCGCCGTTCGTCGGCACCGGCATGGAAGGCGTGGTTGCGCGTGACTCCGGTGCTGCGATCGCGGCCCGCCGTTCCGGCGTGATCGACCAGATCGACGCTACCCGCGTCGTTATCCGCGCCACCGAGGATCTCGATCCCACCAAGTCGGGCGTCGATATCTACCGGCTGATGAAGTACCAGCGCTCCAACCAGTCGACCTGCATCAACCAGCGTCCGCTGGTGAAGGTCGGCGACATCGTCAAGAAGGGCGACATCATCGCCGACGGTCCCTCGACCGATCTCGGCGAACTCGCGCTCGGCCGCAACGTGCTGGTCGCGTTCATGCCGTGGAATGGCTACAACTTCGAAGACTCGATCCTGCTCTCGGAGCGGATCGTGAAGGACGACGTCTTCACCTCGATCCACATCGAGGAATTCGAGGTGATGGCCCGCGACACCAAGCTTGGTCCGGAGGAAATCACCCGCGACATTCCGAACGTTTCGGAAGAAGCGCTGAAGAATCTCGACGAAGCCGGCATCGTCTACATCGGCGCCGAAGTTCGCGCCGGCGACATCCTGGTCGGCAAGATCACGCCGAAGGGCGAAAGCCCGATGACGCCGGAAGAAAAGCTGCTGCGCGCCATCTTCGGCGAAAAGGCGTCCGACGTTCGCGACACCTCGCTCCGCGTGCCCCCGGGCGTGCAGGGCACGATCGTCGAAGTGCGCGTGTTCAACCGTCACGGCGTCGACAAGGACGAGCGCGCCCTGGCGATCGAGCGGGAAGAGATCGAGCGTCTGGCCAAGGACCGCGACGACGAGCAGGCGATTCTCGACCGTAACGTCTACGGCCGTCTGGCGGAGCTTCTGGAAAACCGCCAGGGCATCGCCGGTCCGAAGGGCTTCAAGAAGGACACCAAGATCACCCGTGCGGTGCTCGACGAGCATCCGCGCTCGCAGTGGTGGCTGTTCGCTTCGCCCAACGACAAGCTGATGGCTGAAATCGAGGCGATGCGGAAGCAGTACGACGAATCGAAGAAGGGCCTTGAACAGCGCTTCCTCGACAAGGTCGAAAAGCTGCAGCGTGGCGACGAATTGCCGCCCGGCGTGATGAAGATGGTCAAGGTCTTCGTCGCGGTGAAGCGCAAGATCCAGCCCGGCGACAAGATGGCCGGCCGTCACGGCAACAAGGGCGTGGTGTCCAAGATCGTTCCGATCGAGGACATGCCGTTCCTCGAGGACGGCACCCATGCCGACATCGTGCTCAATCCGCTCGGCGTGCCCTCGCGCATGAACGTCGGTCAGATTCTGGAGACGCATCTCGGCTGGGCCTGCGCGGGCCTCGGCAAGCGCATCGGCCAGACCATCGACAGCTATTATCAGAAGCAGGATCTCAAGCCGCTGCGCGAGACCCTGAAGAAGATCTATGGCGACGATGAAACCATCAAGACGCTGAACGACGGCGAGTTGATGGAGCTTGGCAAGAACCTGAGCCACGGCGTGCCGATCGCAACGCCGGTGTTCGACGGCGCCAAGGAAGCCGACATCGAGGAAATGCTGAAGCTCGCGGGCTTCGACGCCTCGGGTCAGTCGACCGTCTATGACGGCCGGACCGGCGACGCCTTCGACCGCAAGGTGACGGTGGGCTACATCTACATGCTCAAGCTGCACCATCTCGTGGACGACAAGATCCACGCGCGTTCGATCGGACCGTACTCGCTCGTTACCCAGCAGCCGCTGGGCGGCAAGGCGCAGTTCGGTGGCCAGCGTTTCGGCGAAATGGAGGTCTGGGCGCTCGAAGCGTACGGCGCCGCCTACACGCTGCAGGAAATGCTGACCGTGAAGTCGGACGACGTCGCCGGCCGTACCAAGGTGTACGAGGCGATCGTGCGCGGCGACGACACGTTCGAGGCGGGTATCCCGGAATCGTTCAACGTGCTGGTCAAGGAAATGCGCTCGCTCGGCCTCAACGTCGACCTGCACAACTCCAAGATCGGCCCGGCCACGACGTCCGAGGCGGCAGAGTAACGCTTACGATTTCATGTCCGGCGCATGCGAGCGAAGCAAGCCTTCGCTCAGATGTGCCGGGCATTCGCACTCCGCTCGGACGTTGAGCAGGGCGCGCGCTGACAAAGAGTTTCGAATTTGCTGCCGGTGACGATCGGCACGCGAGGAGAAGACGATGAACCAAGAAATTATGAATCTCTTCAATCCGACGACGCCGGCTCAGGTCTTCGACCAGATCCGGATTTCGATTGCGTCTCCGGAGAAGATTCTGTCGTGGTCGTATGGCGAAATCAAGAAGCCGGAGACCATCAACTACCGTACCTTCAAGCCCGAGCGCGACGGCCTGTTCTGCGCCCGCATCTTCGGGCCGATCAAGGACTACGAGTGCTTGTGCGGCAAGTACAAGCGGATGAAGTACAAGGGCATCATCTGCGAAAAGTGCTCGGTCGAAGTGACGCTCTCCCGCGTCCGTCGCGAGCGCATGGGCCATATCGAACTGGCGGCGCCGGTCGCGCACATCTGGTTCCTGAAGTCGCTGCCGTCCCGCATCGGCCTTCTGCTCGACATGACGCTGAAGGATCTCGAGCGGATTCTGTACTTCGAATATTACGTCGTGCTGGAGCCGGGCCTGACCGCGCTCAAGGACCGTCAGCTGCTGTCGGAAGACGAGTATCTGAAGGCGCAGGACGAATACGGCCAGGACAGCTTCACCGCCATGATCGGCGCCGAAGCGATCCGCGAGCTGCTCAAGGGTCTCGAGCTCGAAAAGCTCGAGCAGTCCCTGCGCGCCGAGATGCAGGAAACTGAATCCGACATCAAGCACAAGAAGCTCGCCAAGCGCCTCAAGATCGTCGAGGCGTTCCGCTATTCCGGCAACAAGCCGGAGTGGATGATCCTGACCGTGGTGCCGGTGATTCCGCCGGACCTGCGTCCGCTGGTGCCGCTCGACGGCGGCCGCTTTGCGACCTCGGACCTCAACGACCTCTACCGCCGCGTCATCAACCGCAACAACCGCCTGAAGCGGCTGATGGAGCTGCGCGCGCCCGACATCATCATCCGCAACGAAAAGCGCATGCTGCAGGAGGCCGTCGACGCGTTGTTCGACAACGGCCGCCGCGGCCGCGTCATCACCGGCGCCAACAAGAGGCCTTTGAAGTCGCTGGCCGACATGCTCAAGGGCAAGCAGGGCCGCTTCCGGCAGAACCTGCTCGGCAAGCGCGTCGACTATTCCGGCCGTTCGGTGATCGTGGTCGGTCCCGAACTGCGGCTGCATCAGTGCGGCCTGCCGAAGAAGATGGCGCTCGAACTGTTCAAGCCGTTCATCTATTCGCGGCTCGACGCCAAGGGTCTGTCCACCACGGTGAAGCAGGCCAAGAAGCTGGTCGAAAAAGAGCGTCCCGAGGTCTGGGACATCCTCGACGAGGTCATTCGCGAGCATCCGGTGCTGCTGAACCGCGCGCCGACGCTGCATCGCCTCGGCATTCAGGCGTTCGAGCCTGTCCTGATCGAGGGCAAGGCGATCCAGCTGCATCCCCTGGTCTGCGCCGCGTTCAACGCCGACTTCGACGGCGACCAGATGGCCGTGCACGTTCCGCTGTCGCTCGAAGCGCAGCTGGAAGCGCGCGTGCTGATGATGTCGACCAACAACATCCTGCATCCGGCGAACGGCCAGCCGATCATCGTGCCGTCGCAGGACATCGTGCTCGGCCTCTATTACGTGTCGATCATGCGCGAAGGCCTGCCCGGCGAGGGCAAGATCTTCGGCGAGATGGCCGAACTCGAGCACGCCCTGCATTCGAAGGTCATCCACCTCCACACCAAGATCAAGTACAGGTGGGAAGGCATCGACGATACCGGCAAGGTGTCCAAGCGCTGGATCGAAACCACCGCGGGCCGCGTCATGCTCGGCAATTTGCTGCCGAGCTCGGCGAAGATTTCGTACGACATCATCAACAAGCTGATGACCAAGCGCGAAATCTCCGGCGTCATCGACCAGGTCTACCGTCACTGCGGTCAGAAGGAGACGGTGATCTTCTGCGACCGCATCATGGCGCTCGGCTTCTACAACGCGTTCAAGGCCGGCATCTCGTTCGGCAAGGACGACATGGTCGTGCCGCACTCCAAGTGGAAGATCGTCGACACCACCCGTACGCTGGCGAAGGATTTCGAGCAGCAGTACAATGACGGCCTGATCACCCATGGCGAGAAGTACAACAAGGTGGTCGACGCCTGGTCGAAGGCGACCGAAGAAATCGCCAAGGAGATGATGAAGGAAATCTCCTCGACCAAGAAGAACGCCAAGGGCGCCGACGCCGACATCAACTCGATCTACATGATGGCGCATTCGGGCGCGCGCGGTTCGCCGGCCCAGATGCGTCAGCTCGCCGGTATGCGCGGCCTGATGGCCAAGCCGTCGGGTGAGATCATCGAAACGCCGATCATTTCCAACTTCAAGGAAGGTCTGTCGGTGCTCGAATACTTCAACTCGACCCACGGCGCCCGCAAGGGTCTCGCGGACACCGCGTTGAAGACCGCGAACTCGGGCTACCTGACGCGCCGTCTGGTCGACGTGGCGCAGGACTGCATCATCACGCAGGACGATTGCGGCACCAAGCTCGGCATCAAGATGCGCGCCATCGTCGATGCCGGCACGGTCGTGGCCTCGCTGGCGTCGCGCATTCTCGGCCGCACCGCGGGCGAGGATCTGCGCGATGCTGCGACCAACAAGGTCGTGGTCAAGCGCGGCACGCTGATGGAAGAAATGCATGTCGACGCCATCCAGCAGGCCGGCATCCAGGAAGTGAAGATCCGCTCCGCTCTGACCTGCGAACTCGTCAACGGCATCTGCGGCAAGTGCTACGGCCGCGATCTGGCCCGCGGCACGCCGGTCAACCATGGTGAAGCGGTCGGCGTCATCGCGGCGCAGTCGATCGGTGAACCCGGCACCCAGCTGACGATGCGAACGTTCCACATCGGCGGCGCGGCGCAGATCAACGAACAGTCGTTCATCGAGTCGAACTTCGACGGCAAGGTGACCATCAAGAACAAGGCCATCGCCAAGAACAGCGAAGGTCATCTGATCGCGATGGTCCGCAACATGGTCGTTGCGATCACCGACGCCGACGGCACCGAGCGTGCGACCCACCGCATTCAGTACGGCGCGCGCATGCACGTCGATGAAGGCGACATGGTCAAGCGCGGCCAGCGGATCGCGGAATGGGATCCGTACACCCGTCCGGTTCTCACCGAAGTCGAGGGCACCATCGGGTTCGAGGACCTGGTTGAAGGTCAGTCGATCTCGGAAACGCTCGACGAATCCACCGGTATCGCCAAGCGCGTCGTCATCGACTGGCGTGCGTCGCGTGGCGGGGCGGATCTGCGTCCGGCCATCGTGGTCAAGGGCAAGGACGGCAAGGTGCTGAAGCTCGCGCGTGGCGGCGATGCCCGCTACATGCTGTCGGTCGACGCCATTCTGTCGGTTGACACCGGCGCGAAGGTGAAGGGCGGCGACATCCTGGCGCGTATTTCGACGGAAAGCGCCAAGACCCGCGACATCACCGGCGGTCTGCCGCGCGTCGCCGAACTGTTCGAGGCTCGCAAGCCAAAGGATGCGGCGATCATCGCGGAAATCGCGGGCACGATCCGCTTCGGCCGCGACTACAAGAACAAGCGCCGCATCTCGATCGAGCCGATGGACAAGAACGAGGAGACCAGGGAGTACCTGATCCCCAAGGGCAAGCACATCCATCTGCAGGACGGCGACATCGTCGAAAAGGGCGATTTCATCGTCGAAGGCAATCCGGCACCGCACGACATCCTGGCGATCAAGGGCATCGAGGAACTCGCGGCCTATCTGGTCAACGAGATCCAGGAAGTCTATCGGCTGCAGGGCGTGCTCATCAACGACAAGCACATCGAGGTGATTGTCCGTCAGATGCTGCAGAAGGTCGAGATCACCGACCAGGGCGAGACCGACATGATCTCGGGCGAGCAGGTCGACAAGATCGAGTTCGACGCGCTCAACCTCAAGGCCAAGGAAGAGGGCAAGAAGCCCGCCACGGGAACGCCGGTTCTGCTCGGCATCACCAAGGCGAGCCTGCAGACCCGCTCGTTCTTCTCGGCGGCCTCGTTCCAGGAGACCACCCGCGTGCTCACCGAAGCCGCCGTCAACGGCAAGGTGGATCCGCTGGAAGGCCTCAAGGAGAACGTCATTGTCGGCCGGCTGATCCCGGCGGGCACCGGCGCCTCGATGGCCAAGATCCGCGAAGTCGCGGTCAAGCGCGACAAGCTGATCCTCGACGAGCGCGAGAAGCAGGCTGCGATCGTGCCGACCGCTCCGGAAGCGGAACCGCTGGCGCTGCCGCCCGCGGAATAGGGCTTCCGCACGAATAGGCTGTAAGAGAAAAGGCCGGCGCAAGCCGGCCTTTTTGCTGCGGTTGGCGTTCACGTGTCGCTGTGACACCGCCCGGTTCCGTCAAACGGGGCGGGGAAGCTGGCTGTCCTTTGTCGACGGCGCGTCCTGGTGCTTCACCCGCAAAGCGGGGGCGTGCTATCAAGACGTGAATCGTACCCGGGCAACCATTTTCACGGTTTTCCATGAGCGAAATGGATCATTCAGAGCAATTGATCGACCGCATTTACGAGGCGGGGCTCATTCCTTCGCTTTGGCCGGCCGTGCTTGGCGAGCTCGGAGCGGCGACCAGCGGTAGCGGTGGGTTTATGTTCGCCGTGCGGGACGGATACGTCAGCGCGGTCAACTCAGTCGAATATGATGCGACCATGCCGCTGTTCTTGAACGACGGATGGAGCGAGCGCGATCCGAATCTGCCGCGCGCCATCGCGCTGAATCATGCAGGCTTCCTCACCGACGGCGATCTGCTCTCGGACGAGGAAATTGCAACCAACGACGTCTACTGCAATTTTTATCGCAAATACGGCCTCGGCTACCGGGCCGGCACGATCATCCCGATACCGAGCGGCGATTCCGTCGCAATCGTCGTGCCGCGGCACCAGGATCTTGGTCCGGTGCCGCGCGAGATCGTAACCTTCCTGGATGGACTGCGGCCGCATTTGGCGCGGGCATCGCTTACGGCAAACCGCCTTGGCTTCGAGCGCGCACGCGCCCAGGCGGACGCGTTGCAGGCGCTGGGCCTGCCCGGCGCGGTGCTGCGTGCGCGCGGCCAGGTATTCGCGGCCAACGGCCTGTTCGAAGCCTTGATGCCGTCGCTGTTTGAAGACCGTGCCGAGCGCGTGACAATGACGGACATAACGGCGGATGCGCTGCTGGCCGAAGCGCTCGCCGCGCGGCCTCTTGGGGATCGCCGGATCATCAAGTCCATACCGGTTGCCGCGACGGCAAATTATCTGCCGATGGTCTTGCACGTCATTCCCGTCCGTGGGGCCGCGCGCGACATCTTCACACAAGCGACCGTGCTGCTTGTGGTGACGCCGGTCGATCGCGCCGCGGTGCCGACCGCCGAAGTCCTGCAGGGCCTGTTCGACCTGACGCCGGCGGAAGCGCGTGTGGCGCGCGGCATCAGCGAAGCCCGCACGGTCGAGGTACTCGCAGGGACGCTTGGTGTCAGCCGCGAAACGGTCCGCACCCAGCTCAAGTCGGTGCTCACGAAAACAGGCCTTTCGCGGCAGCAGGAACTGATCAGTCTGCTCGCCGGCAAGGCGTTCCCGAAATAACAGAACGTCCGCGGGAATCCGAAGGCATACTCCACGTCCGCGGGAATAAGGCCGGCGGTTCCGCTTGCCGCCACCGTGGCTGTGAATCCACACATGGCGACTCCCGATCAGCCGCCGGCGCCGAAACCCCGTAAGAGTACGGATTCGGATGAAAAAGCGCAGTTATGGCGGCTCCCTGGCGCTTTCCGGCATTGCTGCGATGCGCGGACTTGCTTTGTTCATCTTCCCTTCAGGGTGAAAAGCGCTTTTGCTAAGGAGACTTAAACCGGCCGCACCTGGGGGCCGTCGGGAACTTGCGGAAAACACATGCTCGATCTTGCAATCGTAGGCGGCGGCCCCGGGGGGCTGATGAGCGCCTGGTATCTGAAAAAGAAGCTCGGCGATCTCTGCCGCATCACGATCTACGAGGCATCCGACCGGGTCGGCGGCAAGATCGTCACGCGCAAATTCGATTCGGCGCCGGCGATGTATGAGGCCGGCGTTGCCGAGATCTATGATTACTCGATGACCGGACCCGATCCGCTGCGCGAGCTGATCCAGCATTTCGGCCTGCAGACCATTCCGATGGACGCCGAGCAGGTGCAGTTCGACGGCGAACTCCTCAACGACGTGCAGGGCATGCGCCGCAAATACGGTGCGAAGACCGCAGCCGCGATCGAGGGCTTCCGCAAGCGCTGCAGCGATATGGTGTCGCCGATCGAATATTACGAAGGCGTCGGTGCCCATGACAACGAGCATCCGTGGGCCTACATGACCGCCGAGGAGCTGCTCGAAAAGTTCGTCGACGACGATACCGCCAAGCGCTTCTTCAAGGTGATGGCCCGCTCCGACATCGCGACCGAGCCGCACAACACCAACGGGCTGAACGCGCTGAAGAACTTCGTGATGGATGTCGACGGCTATATCGGGCTGTATTCGATCCAGAACGGCAACGAACAACTGGTCGATTGCCTGCGCAGCGAAGTCACGGCCGATATCCAGCTCAATCACCGGGTGCTCCAGGTCGGCAAGACGTCCTCCGGCCGCTATCAGCTCAACATGATGAACGGCAAGGGACCGGAGACGCGGGACTTCGATCTCGTGGTGATGTGCCTGCCGCATTCCTGGCTTGGCACGATGCGCTGGAACGGCGAAGAGCTGCGCAAGTCGATGGTCAAGCACGTCGCCTATTTCGACCGGCCCGCGCATTATCTGCGGGTCTCGATCCTGTTCGACGAACCGTTCTGGGGCGAGAAGATCCCCGGCGCCTGGTTCATGTCGGAGGCATTCGGCGGCTGCTGCGTTTACAACGAGGGCGCGCGCCATGACGTCGGCAAGCACGGCGTCCTGAACTGGCTGATCGCGGGTTCCGACGCGCTGGCGTTTGCCAATCTCAGCGACCAGGAACTGATCGACGCCGCGTTGAAGTCGCTGCCGGCGGCGCTCGGCAACGCCCGTGACTATTTCAAGGAAGGCAAGATCCATCGCTGGCTGTCGTCGGTGAACGCGCTGCCGGGCGGCTTGCCGGTACGCGACGTCATGACCAACCACCGGCCCGAGCCGAAGGAACATCCGGGGATCGTCGTGGTCGGCGACTATCTGTTCGACTCCACGCTGAACGGACTGCTCGACTCCTCCGACGCCGCCACCGACATCATCGTCTCCGAGATGATGCGGCTGCGCCGCGCACGCGCGCAGGCGGGCGGGGCGCTCTCCGACAAGATCGACCGCGATTATTTCCAGAATTATCGCGGGCTTGGCCCCTACAGCGAGGTCTGGCGCGAGTTTACCGACCCGGCCTATCTGACGGACCTGATCAAGATCGTCTGGAACCGGGCGAGGGGCTACAAGCTCCTGATCGCCGGATCCGCCAGCGGCGAATTGGTTGGCGCGCTGCGCGAGCGCGGCATCGACGCCTGGGGTATCGAAAACAACCGTACCATCCATGCCCGGACGCCGAAGGCGCTGAAGAAATTCAACAAGCTCGGCTCGATCGTCGATATGCCGTTCAAGGACGGCGAATTCGATTTCGTGTTCGAGACCAGCCTGTGCCACGTCGCGGAGAAGCAGGTGCCGCGTGCCGTGCGCGAGCTGAACCGGGTGATCAAGACCGGACTGCTGTTCGGCTCCGTCACGTCGGACACGCCGCCGGCGCTGATCGACCGCTACGACCTGCTGCGCGGGGTGAAGAAGCTCGGCACCTGGTGGGAATGGTCGGAGTTGTTCTTCGGCAACGGATTCGACCTCTCAATGCATCGCCGTGACGTCACCGATGCATTGTGGGCGGCGACGCTTGCCGCCAACAAGGGGCCGGGGCAGTGGTACGCCGACTCCGACAGCCTGCGTTATTCGTTTTTCGACAAGGTGGAGTCCGAAGACTGATCGGCAGCCGCCGGTACTCGGATTGTTTGGCAATTGTTTTGCCGAATTCATCCTGATCGCATAGGATCGGCGCGATAGCGTCCACCGCTATCGCGTTTCGATTTGCGGTCATGCCGGCCGTGCAGCATCGGTTGGTTTCATGGCGCCAAAGCCTCCTTCTTCGGATGATCAGAATCCCGCGCCAGCGGATGATCCTGAGCTTGCGAAGAGGCTCGCGCTCGAGGCTGTCGCCACTGGCAAGCCCGCCGGCGTGTCCGCCGCCGATGACGGCATAAAAGACAAAAAAGCCAACAAAGACGAGGACGACGACGAGCTGGAGCTCGACGAAGATGATGACGAGGACCTCGTCGTCTTCACCGCGAAGGAAGCTGCCGGCGCGATGGCGACGGTCTATGGCTTCGTCCGGCCGTATCTGGGCAGTTACAGGAAGCCATTGGCGATCGTCACCTTCGGCGTGCTGGTCGAGACGCTGTTCAACGTCATCATGCCGCTCAGCCTGAAATTCCTGATCGACGACGCGCTCGGCGAAGAGGATTTCCAGGCGCTGTACAAGATCCTCGGCGTGCTCGCGGTCGCCGGCATCATCACCTCGATCGTCGCGATCTGGTATGAGCGCTGGGATGCGCGGCTGGCGGCCGGCATCATTTCCGATGTCCGGACCCGGTTGTTCGAGCATGTCCAGAGCTTGCCGGCGGGCTATTTCGCCCGCACCAAGCGTGGCGAAATTCTCTCGCGCTTCTCGATCGACCTCTCGGCGTTCGAGGGGGCGGTCAAGACCTTTGCCAACAGCGCGGCGCTGCCGTTCCTGGAACTGATCGCCGGCATCATCCTGATGCTGTTCCTGAACTGGCAGCTCGCGGCCGTCGCGCTTCTGGTGTTTCCGATCACGCTGATCGGCCCGCGGATTTTGACGCCAAAAGCAGTGCAGGCCAATTACGAGCAGAAGCTGAATGAATCGGCGCTGCTCGGTACGGTGCAGGAAAACGTCGCGGCCCAGGCGGTGGTGAAAGCGTTCAGCCTGCAGCGCCGCGCGTTCGGCTGGTTCTCCCTGCGCAACCAGGATGTGCGCATCAAGACCGCGTCCGCGGTGTTCCTGTCGACCATGGTGGAACGCACCGTCACGATCTCGGTGCTGTTGCTGCACCTCGTGGTGCTCGCGATCGGCGCCTATCTCGCCACCAAAGGCCAGATCACCATCGGCACCTTCGTGACCTTCGAGAGCGCGTTCTGGGAGGTGTCCTACAACATCGCCCATCTGATGCATTTCATTCCGGTGTCGATCCAGGCGGCCGCATCGGTGCGGCATATGCAGGAACTGCTGGACGAGCCGACCCGCGGGGCCGACCGTCCCGGCGCGCCCGATCTGCCGCGCATCACCAACGACATCACCTTCGATCGCGTGACCTTCCAATACGAGGGCAGCGAGACCCCGGTGCTCGACAATCTCAGCCTCAAGCTCAACGCCGGCAAGCGCATCGCCATCGTCGGACCCAGCGGCTCCGGCAAGAGCACGCTGCTCAACCTGGTCCTGCGGCTCTACCAACCCGACGAGGGGCGCCTGACCATCGACGGCGTCGACGTCCGCCGGGTCACCCTGGAATCGCTGCGCGGGAGCATGGCGATCGTGTTCCAGGAGAACATGCTGTTCAACATGTCGATCCGCGAAAACATCCGGCTCGGCAAGGAAGGCGCGAGCGACGAAGAGGTCGAGGAGGCCGCCAGGAAGGCCGAGATTCACCAGTACATCATGAGCCTGCCGCAGAAATACGACACGCCGGTCGGCGAACGCGGCGACACGCTGTCGGGCGGCCAGCGCCAGCGCATCGCGATCGCGCGCGCCGTCATCCGCAATCCGTCCGTCCTGCTGCTCGATGAGGCGACGTCCGCGCTCGACCAGACCACGGAAGCTGCGATCAATCGCACGCTGCTGAAGGTCGCGGAGGGACGCACCATGATCTGGTCGACGCACCGCCTGACCTCGGTGGTCGAGATGGACGAGATTATCGTGATTTCAAACGGCAAGGCGATCGAACGCGGCTCGCACGCGGAACTGCTTGCCCGCAATGGCGCCTACCGCAGGCTTTGGGACGACCAGGGCCACAGGCCGCACAATGCGGCCGGTCAGGCCGACGACGACAATGAAGACGACGATGATGATGAGGACGAGGACGACGAGGAGTGAGCGTGGGTTTTTGATTCCGCGCTGATGGCCTTGCGTAGCCGTCGCAAATTGCCTTTGCCAAACCACGCCAGGAACCGCGCCAGGCGTTGTGCGCGCCAGTAGATGCCGCGGTCCAGCGTGACCTTGCGGAAGCTGAAGGCCTTCGCCATCGACCAGGCGTCGCAGGCCTGCTTGACCGGATCTTCGTAGTACGACGCTATCTTGGCCTCGCTCATGCCCTCGGTCGCCAGCCAGGCGGGAATATGGACGTTGCATAGCTGGGTGACGTCAGTGAGTACCTTGTCGGCGCCGGTGCCCGTGACGGGGCAGGTGGTCGCGAAGGCGTCGCCGACCAGGACGATGCCGGGCTGCCGATAGCCTGTGCTGACGTAAAGATCCGCCGGCCTGATCTTGACGTCGCCTGACACGGTATACTCGCCGGTGATGCGGCGCAGCCGCGGCAGCGCGGCATTCATGGTCTCGATCGGCTTTTGCCGCATCTCGCGCAGCCAGGGATCGTCGGCCTCACGATAGGCGAACAGATTGGCCCGCATCTTCGTGCCGACCGGAAACAGCGTCAGATAGGGGATACGGCCGCTCGGACGTTCCGAGAAATACGTCAGCGCGGGAAATGCGAAAGCGGCGCGACCGGCGGGCGCAAGGTCGAACCCGATCGAGATCGAGTGGCACGCGCTGATGATCTGGCGTTCGATGCCGAGATTGCGACGCAGCCCGATGTTCAACCCGTTGGCCAGCACCACCAGCCGCGCCGAGATCGATTCGCCGTTCGAGAGCGTGAGCTTCTGGCGATGGTCGCTGGTCGAGACATCCGTGACCTTGGCGTGGACCAGTTCGGCCGGTTTGGGGATTTCGGCCCGAATCGCCATGATCAGCGCGTCATACATGATGCCGAACTGCTGGCTGGGCCGCTTGTCGAGCAGATAGCCGGCCCGCGCGATCCAGTTTTCGCCGTCATGGGTGGTCGAACGCAGCAGCGAATCGGCGAATCCCGTCTTGTGCAAAAGGTCGACCTGGGTGCCGCCGCTCAGCTTTTCGACGCGAAAATCGAACGGAAAATTTTCATGCGGGTCGATCAGGAGCGTCGGAATCCCGGCGCGTCCGAGCATCGCGGCCGCGGTCGAGCCGGCGAGGCCGCCCCCGATAATTGCAACGTCGGTATACCGCATAGGAATTTCCGGCCTTGAAGGGCCAGTTTTGTGCCAGGAAAGGCAAATAAAGGCTTAGCTTGGCAATCCGCTTTGGACGGGAACCCGGGAATTATGTTTCTGAATATATTTACCCGGGTAAAATAACCGAGAATCGCCGGCACCGTTCGATTCGAGGAAGCGGGGAGTGCCGCCAATTTCGGTGCGCACCGATTCACGCGAAGCTCTGAATCTGCCGGTGCCATAGGCGTTTCCTGCGTTGTCGTTTCGCTTGACTTAGCTACCCACGGCTTATAGAAGACCCCCACTTCACGACAGGCGGTGAGCGTCGCCAGCGTCGGAACGGAACACCCTTCAAATCCTTATGGACCCAAATCCTTCTGGACTGAGACGGGCACCAACCTCGACGAATGCCGCTCAAACGCTGTCGATCATATAGCTAGGCAATGCCAGTGCGATTTTAGTTCTCTTGAGCACGTTCTCTTGAGAGTGAACTCGGATGCATGACCTCGGTAGCAGGCCGAACAGCGAACGCTGATCGGTCTTCAGTCGCGGTCCTCTGTGGCGTCGAAGCGCTTTCCGCTCAGCAATGAGTGGTTGGCGCGATTTCGTTTTGCGTGGGTGTTTTCCCGTGCAAGGCGGCCGAACGGGGCGGCTAGTCCCGAGAAGAATTTGCGAAGCCATCTCCGGTTTCGCGCGAACTAAAGGGTGAAGGCTGACATGCCGACGATCAACCAGCTGATCGCAAAACCGCGTACCGTGCAGAAGTCGCGCAAGAAAGTGCCGGCGCTGCAGCAGTCGCCGCAGAAGCGCGGCGTTTGCACGCGCGTCTATACCACGACCCCGAAGAAGCCGAACTCGGCGCTTCGTAAGGTTGCCAAGGTGCGCCTGACCAACGGCTTCGAAGTGATCGGCTACATCCCCGGTGAAGGCCATAACCTTCAGGAGCACTCGGTGGTCATGATCCGCGGCGGCCGCGTCAAGGATTTGCCCGGCGTGCGCTACCACATTCTCCGCGGCGTCCTCGATACCCAGGGCGTCAAGAACCGTAAGCAGCGTCGTTCGAAGTACGGCGCGAAGCGTCCGAAGTAAGCGGGAACAGCCAAGATGTCTCGTCGCCATTCAGCTGAAAAGCGTGAAGTGAACCCGGATCCGAAGTTCGGGAACATCATCATTACGAAGTTCATGAATTCGATCATGTACGACGGCAAGAAGTCTGCCGCCGAGAGCATCGTCTACGGCGCGCTCGCCATGATCGAGGCCAAGACCAAGCAGGGTCCGCTGCCGGTGTTCGAGCAGGCGCTGGAAAACGTCATGCCGACCATCGAAGTGCGTTCGCGCCGCGTCGGCGGCGCCACCTACCAGGTGCCGGTTGAAGTGCGTTCCGTCCGCCGTCAGGCGCTGGGCATTCGCTGGATCATCACCGCGGCGCGCGATCGCAACGAGAAGACGATGACGGAGCGGCTCTCCGCCGAGCTGCTCGACGCGTCGAATAACCGGGGTAACGCCGTCAAGAAGCGTGAAGACGTGCACCGGATGGCTGAAGCCAACCGCGCCTTCTCGCACTATCGCTGGTAACGGCGAAACACGGATTTTAAGGAACAACCCATGCCCCGCGTTCATGCCATAGAGAACTACCGCAACTTCGGTATCATGGCGCATATCGATGCCGGCAAGACCACGACCACCGAGCGCATCCTTTATTATACCGGCAAGAGCCACAAGATCGGCGAAGTGCACGAAGGTGCCGCGACGATGGACTGGATGGAGCAGGAGCAGGAGCGCGGCATTACGATTACGTCGGCTGCGACCACCGCGTTCTGGGAAGGTAAGCGCCTCAACATCATCGACACTCCCGGCCACGTCGACTTCACCATTGAAGTCGAACGTTCGCTGCGCGTGCTCGACGGCGCGGTATGCGTGCTCGACTCCAACCAGGGCGTCGAACCCCAGACCGAAACCGTCTGGCGTCAGGGCGACAAGTACCGCGTTCCGCGCATCGTCTTCGCCAACAAGATGGATAAGACCGGCGCCGACTTCTACAAATGCATGCAGGATATTGTCGATCGCCTCGGCGCCAAGCCGATTGCGATCCAGCTTCCGATCGGCTCCGAAAACAACTTCAAGGGTTTGGTCGATCTCGTCCGCATGAAGGGCGTGGTCTGGGAAGAAGAGAAGCTCGACGCCAAGTTCGTCGACATCGATATTCCCGAAGACATGGTCGAGAAGGCCAATGAATATCGCGAGAAGCTGCTGGAAGCCGCCGTCGAACTCGACGACGACGTTCTTGCTGCTTACCTCGACGGCAAGGAGCCCGATGTCGCGACCTTGAAGCGCATGATCCGCAAGGCCGTGCTGACCGGCGCGTTCTTCCCGGTGCTGTGCGGCTCGGCGTTCAAGAACAAGGGCGTGCAGCCGCTGCTCGACGCGGTCGTGGACTATCTGCCGTCACCGGTCGACGTGCCCGCGATCAAGGGCATCGATGACGACGGCAACGAAGTCACCCGCAAGGCCGACGACAAGGAGCCGCTGGCTCTGCTCGCATTCAAGATCATGGACGATCCGTTCGTCGGCACCATCACCTTCTGCCGCATCTATTCGGGTGTGCTGATGAGCGGTACCGGCGTGGTCAACTCGACCCGCGAGAAGAAAGAACGTATCGGCCGCATGCTTTTGATGCATGCGAACAACCGCGAAGACATCAAGGAAGCTTATGCCGGCGACATCGTCGCGCTGGCCGGCCTGAAGGAAGCGCGCACCGGTGACACGCTGTGCGATCCCGACAAGCAGGTGATCCTGGAAAAGATGGAATTCCCGGAGCCGGTGATCGAAATCGCGATCGAGCCGAAGTCGAAAGCCGACCAGGAAAAGCTCGGCGTCGCACTGGCGAAGCTCGCTGCGGAAGATCCGTCGTTCCGGGTGTCGACCGACCAGGAGTCCGGCCAGACCATCCTCAAGGGCATGGGCGAGCTCCACCTCGACATCAAGGTCGACATCCTGCGCCGTACCTACAAGGTCGATGCGAACATTGGCGCGCCGCAGGTGGCGTTCCGTGAGCGCGTCACCAAAAAGGCCGAGGTCAAGTACACGCACAAGAAGCAGACCGGCGGTACCGGTCAGTTCGCCGAAGTGTCGATCGTGGTCGAGCCGAACGAGCCCGGCAAGGGCTACGAATTCGAGTCCAAGGTTGTTGGTGGTTCGGTGCCGAAGGAATACATCCCCGGCGTCGAAAAGGGCCTCAACAGCGTCATGGGTTCCGGCGTCGTCGCCGGCTTCCCGGTGGTGGACGTCAAGGTGACGCTGGTCGACGGCAAGTATCACGACGTCGACTCGTCGGCGCTGGCCTTCGAAATTGCATCGCGCGCGGCGTTCCGCGAAGCGCTGCAGAAGGGCAAGTCCGTCCTGCTCGAGCCGATCATGAAGGTCGAAGTGGTGACCCCGGAAGACTACACCGGTTCGGTCATCGGCGATCTGAATTCGCGGCGCGGCCAGATCCAGGGTCAAGACATGCGCGGCAACGCCAACGTCATCAACGCGATGGTGCCGCTCATGAACATGTTCGGGTACGTGAATAACCTGCGCTCGATGAGCCAGGGACGCGCGACCTTTACCATGCAATTCGATCACTACGCGGAAGCACCCGCGAACGTGTCGGCAGAAGTCCAGAAGAAGTTTGCCTGATTGTCGTTGGCGGCAGTCAACGATTAAACGGAGAGTCAAATGGCCAAAGCAAAATTTGAACGTAACAAACCGCACTGCAATATCGGAACCATCGGTCACGTCGACCATGGCAAGACTTCGCTGACCGCAGCGATCACCAAGGTTTTGGCTGAAACCGGCGGTGCGACGTTCACGGCGTACGATCAGATCGACAAGGCGCCCGAAGAAAAGGCGCGCGGCATCACGATCTCGACCGCTCACGTCGAATACGAAACCGCCAACCGGCACTACGCCCACGTCGACTGCCCGGGCCACGCCGACTACGTCAAGAACATGATCACCGGTGCGGCGCAGATGGACGGCGCGATCCTGGTGGTGTCGGCCGCCGACGGCCCGATGCCGCAGACCCGCGAGCACATCCTGCTCGCCCGTCAGGTCGGCGTTCCCGCGCTCGTCGTGTTCCTGAACAAGTGCGACATGGTCGACGATCCGGAACTGCTCGAACTGGTCGAGATGGAAGTCCGCGAACTGCTTTCGAAGTACGAATTCCCGGGCGACACCATCCCGATCATCAAGGGTTCGGCTCTCGCCGCCCTCGAAGACAAGGACAAGAAGCTCGGCCACGATGCGGTTCTCGAGCTGATGAAGGCCGTCGACGAAAGCATCCCGCAGCCGGCGCGTCCGATCGACCAGCCGTTCCTGATGCCGGTCGAAGACGTGTTCTCGATCTCGGGCCGCGGCACTGTGGTGACCGGCCGTGTCGAACGCGGCATCGTCAAGGTCGGCGAGGAAATCGAAATCGTCGGTCTGCGCGATACCCAGAAGACCATCGTCACCGGCGTCGAAATGTTCCGCAAGCTGCTCGATCAGGGCCAGGCCGGCGACAACATCGGTGCGCTGCTGCGCGGTACCAAGCGCGAGGAAGTCGAGCGTGGCCAGGTGCTGTGCAAGCCGGGTTCGGTCAAGCCGCACACCAAGTTCAAGGCTGAGGCTTATATCCTGACCAAGGAAGAGGGCGGTCGTCACACCCCGTTCTTCACCAACTACCGGCCGCAGTTCTACTTCCGCACCACCGACGTGACCGGCGTCGTGCATCTGCCCGAAGGCACCGAAATGGTGATGCCGGGCGACAACATCGCGATGGAAGTGCATCTGATCGTGCCGATCGCGATGGAAGAGAAGCTCCGCTTCGCGATCCGCGAAGGTGGCCGCACCGTCGGCTCGGGTGTCGTCTCCGCCATCATTGAGTAAGCGAACAGGAATTGGCGAGTGGCGGATGAAATCATCCGCTACTCGCTAGCCACCATTCGCAGATACGACGACAAAGAAAGACAGCGGCAATGAACGGCCAAAATATTCGCATCCGTCTCAAGGCGTTCGACCATCGAATTCTCGATACGTCGACCCGCGAGATCGTGAACACGGCGAAACGCACCGGTGCTCAGGTTCGCGGACCCATTCCGCTGCCCACCCGCATCGAGAAGTTCACCGTCAACCGTTCACCGCACGTCGACAAGAAGAGCCGCGAGCAGTTCGAGATGCGCACCCACAAGCGCCTGCTCGACATTGTCGACCCGACTCCGCAGACCGTCGATGCTTTGATGAAGCTCGACCTGGCCGCCGGTGTCGACGTCGAGATCAAGCTCTAGATTTTTTTAG
The DNA here is from genome assembly GCF_018130105.1 of Bradyrhizobium sp. AUGA SZCCT0160. Taxonomy (NCBI): domain Bacteria; kingdom Pseudomonadati; phylum Pseudomonadota; class Alphaproteobacteria; order Hyphomicrobiales; family Nitrobacteraceae; genus Bradyrhizobium; species Bradyrhizobium sp. AUGA SZCCT0160. The sequence goes on along the minus strand of NZ_JAFCMD010000007.1, from coordinate 184,729 downwards.
ATCGTCCGAAGTTAGCGGACAGAAAGAACAGGAAGCACGCCGATGCGCTCCGGAGTGATCGCACAAAAGGTCGGGATGACGCGGGTCTTTACGGAGACCGGTGAACATATCCCTGTGACCGTGCTGAAGCTGGGCAATTGCCAGGTTCTGGGCCACCGCACGACCGAAAAGAACGGTTACGTTGCGCTGCAGCTCGGTTCCGGTACCCGCAAGACCGTCTATCTGCCCAAGGCAGAGCGCGGCCAGTTTGCGGTGTCCAAGGTCGAGCCCAAGCGGAAGGTCACCGAGTTCCGCGTGTCCGAGGACGCGCTGATCCCGGTTGGCGCCGAAATTCAGGCGGACCATTTCGTGGTCGGCCAGTTCGTCGACGTCACCGGCACCTCGGTCGGTAAGGGTTTCGCCGGCGGCATGAAGCGCTGGAACTTCGGCGGTCTTCGCGCCACCCACGGTGTGTCGGTTTCGCATCGTTCGATCGGTTCGACCGGCGGACGTCAGGATCCTGGCAAGACCTTCAAGAACAAGAAGATGCCCGGTCACATGGGCGTCGATCGCATCACCACGCTCAACCTGCGCGTTGTGCAGACCGACGTCGAGCGCGGCCTGATCCTCGTCGAGGGCGCCGTTCCCGGCTCCAAGGGCGGATGGATCTCGGTGCGAGATGCGGTGAAGAAGCCGTTGCCGAAGGAAGCTCCGAAGCCCGGCAAGTTCAGGGTTGTCGGCGGCGCCGAGCAGGCTGCTGCACCGGCCGAGCAGGAGGGCGCGTGAGATGGAACTGAAAGTCACGACCCTTGAGGGCAAGGAAGCCGGTTCGGTCCAGCTGTCCGATGAGATCTTCGGCCTGGAGCCGCGCAAGGACATCATCCAGCGCTGCGTCAACTGGCAGCTCGCCAAGCGTCAGGCCGGCACGCACAAGACGCAGGGTCGCGCCGATGTCTGGCGCACCGGCAAGAAGATGTACAAGCAGAAGGGCACCGGCGGTGCTCGTCACGGTTCGGCCCGCGTTCCGCAGTTCCGCGGCGGTGGCCGTGCGTTCGGTCCGGTGGTGCGCTCGCACGCCTTCGCCTTGCCGAAGAAGGTGCGCGCACTGGCACTTCGCCATGCGCTCTCCGCCAAGGCAAAGGACGGCGGGCTGATCGTGATCGAATCGGCGACGCTCGAGGCCGCCAAGACCAAGGCTCTGGTCGGGCATTTCTCGGGTCTTGGCCTGACCAATGCACTGATCATCGACGGCGCCGAGGTCAACACCGGTTTCGCGACCGCGGCCCGCAACATTCCGAACATCGACGTGCTGCCGATCCAGGGCATCAACGTCTATGACATTCTGCGCCGTCACAAGCTGGTGCTGACCAAGTCGGCGGTGGATGCGTTGGAGGCGCGCTTCAAATGAAGAATATCGATCCGCGCCATTACGACGTGATCGTTGCCCCGGTGGTGACCGAAAAGGCGACGGTAGCGTCCGAGCACAACAAGGTTGTGTTCAAGGTTGCCTCCAAGGCGACCAAGCCGCAAATCAAGGAAGCCGTCGAAAAGCTGTTCGACGTCAAGGTGAAGAGCGTGAACACGCTGGTCCGCAAGGGCAAGACCAAGGTGTTCCGCGGTAATTTCGGTTCGCAGTCGGATGTGAAGCGGGCGATCGTGACCCTCGAAGAGGGCCACCGCATCGACGTCACCACCGGACTATAAGGCGTTACGACGATGGCATTGAAAACATACAATCCGACGACGCCGGGCCAGCGCCAGCTGGTGATGGTCGACCGTTCGGCGCTGTACAAGGGCAAGCCGGTCAAGGCGTTGACCGAGGGCAAGCAGAGCAATGGCGGCCGCAACAACACCGGCCGTATCACGGTTCGCTTTCGTGGCGGTGGCCACAAGAAGGCCTACCGGATGGTCGATTTCAAGCGTGACAAGGTCGACGTTTCAGCGACCGTCGAGCGCCTGGAATATGATCCGAACCGCACCGCGTTCATCGCGCTGATCAAGTATGCCGACGGCGAGCAGGCCTACATCCTGGCGCCGCAGCGGCTGGCGGCGGGCGACACCGTCGTTGCCGGTAACTATGTCGACGTGAAGCCCGGCAATGTCATGCCGCTCGGCAACATGCCGGTCGGCACGATCGTGCACAATATCGAGATGAAGATCGGCAAGGGCGGCCAGATCGCACGTTCCGCCGGCACCTATGCGCAGATCGTCGGCCGCGATCAGGACTACGTCATTCTGCGCCTGAACTCGGGCGAGCAGCGCCTGGTGCACGGCCGTTGCCGCGGCACCATCGGCGCGGTGTCGAACCCCGATCACATGAACATCTCGATCGGCAAGGCCGGCCGTACCCGCTGGCTCGGCTGGCGTCCGCATAACCGCGGCGTCGTCATGAACCCGATCGACCATCCGCACGGCGGCGGCGAAGGCCGCACCTCGGGCGGCCGCCACCCGGTGACCCCGTGGGGCAAGCCGACCAAGGGCAAGAAGACCCGTTCGAATAAGTCGACCAACAGATTCATCCTCCTAAGCCGCCACAAGCGGAAGAAGTAAGGAACGCCGGACATGGTTCGTTCAGTCTGGAAAGGCCCGTTCGTCGAAGGCTCTCTGCTCAAGAAAGCAGATGCCGCGCGCGCGTCCGGCCGTCACGACGTCATCAAGATCTGGAGCCGCCGCTCGACCATTCTGCCGCAGTTTGTCGGCCTGGTCTTCGGTGTCTACAACGGCCAGAAGCATGTGCCGGTATCGGTCAACGAGGAAATGGTGGGTCACAAGTTCGGCGAATTCTCGCCGACCCGTACCTTCCATGGCCATTCTGGCGACAAGAAAGCCAAGAAGGCTTGAGGAATAAGCGATGAGCAAACCAAAGCGCGAAAGAGTGCTCGCGGATAACGAGGCTAAGGCTGTGGCCCGGATGCTGCGCGTGAGCCCGCAGAAGCTTAATCTTGTCGCGCAGCTGATCCGCGGCCGGAAGGCGTCTGCGGCACTGGCCGACCTGCAGTTCTCGCGCAAGCGGATCGCGGTCGACGTCAAGAAGTGCCTGGAATCGGCGATCGCGAACGCCGAGAACAACCACGACCTCGAGGTCGACGATCTGGTCGTCGCCGAGGCCCATGTCGGCAACGGCATCGTGATGAAGCGCTTTTCGCCGCGCGGCCGTGGCCGTTCGGGTCGTATCTACAAACCGTTCTCGCACCTGACCATCGTGGTTCGTCAGGTCGAGGCCGAGGCTGGCGCTTAAGGGCGCGGGAGAAGACGATGGGTCAAAAAATCAATCCAATCGGACTGCGTCTCGGCATCAACCGTACGTGGGATTCCCGTTGGTTCGCCGGCAAGAACGAGTACGGCAAGCTGCTGCATGAGGACGTGCGGATCCGCGAGATCCTGCACAAGGAACTCAAGCAGGCAGCCGTCGCCCGCATCGTGATCGAGCGTCCGCACAAGAAGTGCCGCGTGACGATCCATTCGGCGCGTCCGGGCGTCGTGATCGGCAAGAAGGGCGCCGACATCGACAAGCTGCGCAAGCGGGTTGCCGACATCACGGCTTCCGACGTCGTCATCAACATCGTCGAAATCCGCAAGCCTGAACTCGACGCCACCCTGGTCGCCGAATCGATCGCCCAGCAGCTCGAGCGCCGCGTCGCATTCCGCCGCGCCATGAAGCGCGCGGTGCAGTCGGCGATGCGTCTTGGCGCCGAAGGCATTCGTATCAACTGCTCGGGCCGTCTCGGCGGCGCCGAAATCGCGCGTATGGAATGGTATCGCGAAGGCCGCGTTCCCTTGCACACGCTGCGCGCCGACGTCGATTACGGCGTGGCGACCGCGTTCACGACATTCGGTACCTGCGGCGTCAAGGTCTGGATCTTCAAAGGCGAGATCCTCGAGCACGATCCGATGGCCCAGGACAAGAAGATGGCCGAAGGCGACAATACCCGTCCGCGTCGCGACGCTGCTTGAGACATTAGAGAAGGTTTGAGGGCGTAAGCCATGATGCAACCAAAGAAAACGAAGTTCCGGAAGGCGCATAAGGGCCGTATCCACGGCGTTGCGACTTCGGGCGCGACGTTGTCGTTCGGACAGTTCGGCCTGAAGGCGATGGCGCCCGAGCGCATCACCGCCCGTCAGATCGAAGCCGCACGCCGCGCGCTGACCCGTCACATGAAGCGCGCCGGCCGCGTCTGGATCCGCGTGTTTCCGGACTTGCCGGTGTCGAAGAAGCCCGCCGAAGTCCGCATGGGTTCGGGCAAGGGTACGCCGGAATTGTGGGTGGCCCGGGTCAAGCCCGGCCGCGTGATTTTCGAGATCGACGGCGTCACGGTGCAGACCGCAAAGGAAGCGCTCTCGCTCGCCGCCGCCAAGCTGCCGATCAAGACGCGCTTCGTCGCGCGCATTGCGGAGTAACCGTCATGGCCGAGATGAAAACCGCCGACATTCGCGCGATGAGCGACGATCAGAGGGAGGACGCCGTCCTCAACCTGAAGAAAGAGCGTTTCAACCTGCGTTTCCAGCGCGCCACCGGGCAGCTGGAGAACACCACGCGGCTGCGTGAAGCCCGCCGCGATATCGCCCGCATCAAGACCATCGCCGCGCAAGCGCGCGCGAAGAAGAAGTAAGAGGCCGGATATGCCGAAACGAACCCTTCAGGGCGTGGTCGTGAGCGACAAGCAAGCCAAGACGATCGTGGTGCGCGTCGATCGCCGCTTCACCCACCCGATCTACAAGAAGACGATCCGCCGCTCCAAGAACTACCACGCGCACGACGAGAACAACGAGTTCAAGCCGGGCGACATGGTGTGGATCGAGGAGAGCAAGCCGATCTCGAAGTTGAAGCGCTGGACGGTTGTCCGGGGCGAACAGAAGAAAACGGCCTGAAGCAGGTCGGGCCTGGCCCGACCGGTTTTGGGAAATTTTAAGCGCGTTTCAGCGCATCAGAAAGAGGACGAGGTGCATCAATGATTCAGATGCAGACCAACCTCGACGTGGCCGATAATTCAGGCGCACGCCGTGTCATGTGCATCAAGGTGCTTGGGGGCTCCAAGCGCCGCTATGCCACCGTGGGCGATGTTATCGTTGTGTCGATCAAGGAAGCGATTCCGCGCGGCAAGGTGAAGAAGGGCGACGTGATGAAGGCTGTCGTGGTGCGGGTCCGCAAGGACATCCGCCGCGCCGACGGCTCGGTCATCCGCTTCGACCGCAACGCCGCCGTGCTGATCAACAATCAGTCGGAGCCGGTCGGCACCCGTATCTTCGGGCCCGTGCCGCGCGAGCTGCGCGCCAAGAACCACATGAAGATCATTTCACTTGCGCCGGAGGTGCTGTGATGGCTGCCAAGATCCGCAAGGGTGACAAGGTCATCGTGCTGAACGGCCGCGACAAGGGCCGTACCGGCGAAGTATTCGAGGTCCGTCCCGACGAGAACAAGGCTCTCGTGCGCGGCGTCAACTTGGTGAAGCGTCACCAGAAGCAGACCCAGTCCCAGGAAGGCGGCATCATCTCCAAGGAGGCGCCGATCCACCTGTCCAACATCGCGTATGTCGGCAAGGACGGCAAACCGACCCGCGTGGGCTTCAAGATTCAGGCTGATGGCAAGAAGGTACGCATTGCCAAGAGCTCGGGAGCAGAGATCGATGGCTGAAACCGCTTATGTGCCGCGCCTGCGCGTGGAGTATGACAAGAGCATCCGCAGCAAGCTGACTGAACAGTTCGGCTATGCCAACGTCATGCAGGTGCCGCGTCTCGACAAGGTCGTCCTCAACATGGGCGTCGGCGATGCCGTCAACGACCGCAAAAAGGCCGAGACCGCAGCTGGCGACCTGTCGCTGATCGCCGGCCAGAAGGCGATCGTGACCTATTCGCGCGTCGCGATCGCGACCTTCAAGCTGCGTGAAAACCAGCCGATCGGCTGCAAGGTCACGCTGCGCAAGGCCAAGATGTACGAGTTCATCGACCGCCTGGTGAACGTGGCGCTGCCGCGCGTGCGCGACTTCCGCGGCCTCAATCCGAAGAGCTTCGACGGCCGCGGCAATTATTCGCTCGGCCTCAAGGAGCACATCATTTTCCCCGAAATCGACTTCGACAAGGTTTCGGAAGCCCGCGGCATGGACATCACGGTTTGCACCACGGCGCAGACCGACGACGAGGCGCGTGCCTTGTTGACCGCTTTCAATTTCCCGTTCCGGCAGTGAGACGCAGTTAAAGCCTCTCAAACGCGGAAACCCAGGAGCCAAGCATGGCAAAGAAGAGTTCAATCGAGAAGAACAACCGGCGCAAGCGGATGACCAAGAACGCCGCCCCCCAGCGCGCGAAGCTGAAGGCGATCATCGCCGACAAGACCAAGCCGATGGAAGAGCGCTTCGCGGCGACGCTGAAGCTTGCCGAGATGCCGCGCAACTCGTCGGCGACGCGCATCCGCAACCGCTGCGAACTGACCGGCCGTCCGCGTTCCATCTATCGCAAGAACAAGCTCAGCCGCATCGCGCTGCGTGAACTCGGCTCCAAGGGCCTGGTTCCCGGGCTCGTGAAGTCGAGCTGGTAAGGAGGGTCGTCAGATGTCAACGCACGATCCGATCAGCGATCTCATCACCCGCATCCGCAACGCGCAGATGCGCTCGAAGTCCAAGGTTTCGACCCCGGGCTCGAAGATGCGCGCCAACGTTCTCGAAGTGCTGAAATCCGAGGGTTACATCCGCGGCTATGCCAGCGTCGAACATGCTTCCGGCCGCAGCGAGCTCGAGATCGAGCTGAAATATTTCGACGGCGAGCCGGTCATTCGCGAAATCGAGCGGGTGTCGAAGCCCGGCCGTCGGGTTTACGCTTCGGTGAAGAACCTGCCGCGCGTGAACAACGGTCTCGGTATTTCGGTCTTGTCGACGCCGAAGGGAATCATGGCTGACCACGACGCGCGTGACGCGAATGTGGGCGGCGAAGTTCTCTTCACGGTGTTCTGAGGAAGGATTCTAGCATGTCACGTGTTGGCAAACGGCCCGTGCCGATCCCGTCCGGTGTGACGGCGACCGTCGAAGGGCAGACCGTCAAGATGAAGGGGCCGAAGGGCCAGCTTCAGTTCGTCGTGCATGACGACGTCGAGGTGAAGTTCGAGGACGGCGCGGTCAAGGTCGCGCCGAAGCTCGAAACCAACCGGGCGCAGGCCATGTACGGCACCGCGCGCGCCCAGGTCGCAAACCTGGTCGAGGGCGTCACCAAGGGTTTCGAGAAGAAGCTCGAGATCACCGGAGTCGGCTACCGCGCCGCGCTGCAGGGCAAGAACCTGCAGCTCGCGCTCGGCTACAGCCACGACGTCGTCTACGCGATCCCGGATGGCATCACCATCGCGGTGCCGAAGCCGACCGAGATCACGATCACGGGCAATGATTCCCAGCGTGTCGGTCAGGTTGCGGCCGAGATCCGCGCCTATCGTCCGCCGGAGCCCTACAAGGGCAAGGGCGTGAAGTACGCCAACGAATTCATCTTCCGCAAGGAAGGCAAGAAGAAGTAACGGAGCCGGCCATGTCACTGAAAGTTACAAATGCCCGGCGCAAGCAGCGTGTGAGGAATTCACTGCGCCGCTCCGCCAATGGACGTCCGCGTCTGTCGGTGTTCCGCTCGTCGAAGCACATCTACGCCCAGGTCATCGACGACCTGAAGGGCGAGACGCTGGCTTCCGCATCGTCACTCGAAAAGACCATGCGCGAGAGCGGCAACACGGGCGCCAACATCGATGCGGCCAAGGCCGTCGGCAAGCTGCTGGCGGAACGCGCCGTGCAGAAGGGCGTCAAGGAAGTGGTGTTCGATCGCGGTCAGTATCTGTATCACGGGCGCGTCAAGGCGCTTGCGGATGCGGCCCGCGAAAGCGGATTGAGCTTCTAACAACCGATTTTGAACCAAGATGAAGGACAGGGGCGTTAGGCTCCCTGAGATTGGAAAACACCATGGCAGGTGAACGCGAACGCGGCGGACGCGAACGGAGCAGGGATCGCGAAGAGCGCGACAGCGAGTTCGTCGACAAGCTGGTCCACATCAATCGCGTGGCGAAGGTCGTCAAGGGCGGCAAGCGCTTCGGCTTTGCGGCGCTGGTCGTGATCGGCGACCAGAAGGGTCGGGTCGGTTTCGGTCACGGCAAGGCGCGCGAAGTTCCCGAGGCGATCCGCAAGGCGACGGAATCGGCGAAGCGTAACCTGACGCGCGTTGCTCTGCGCGAAGGCCGCACGCTGCATCACGATATCGCCGGCCGTCACGGTGCGGGCCGCGTCTATCTGCGCGCAGCCCCCGCCGGTACCGGCATCATCGCGGGCGGTCCGATGCGCGCGGTGTTCGAAACGCTCGGCATCCAGGATGTGGTGGCGAAGTCGATCGGCTCGTCGAACCCCTACAACATGGTTCGCGCAACCTTCGACGCGCTGAAGCATCAGGATTCGCCGCGTTCGGTGGCGGCGCGCCGCAACATCAAGGTGTCAACGCTGCAGTCGCGCCGCGTCGGTGGCGATGCCGAAGTGGTGGCTGAATAAACAATCAGGCGCAGTTTCCCGCGCCGTTCGGAGTCAAGACGATGGCCAAGGCCGCAAAGATGATCAAGGTCGAGCAAACTGGCAGCGCAATCCGCCGCCACCACTCGCAGCGTGCGACGCTGATCGGCCTCAAGCTCAACAAGATCGGCCGGGTTTCCGAGCTGCAGGATACGCCTGAAGTTCGCGGCATGATCAGCAAGGTTCAACATCTCGTCCGCGTCGTCGGCGAGTAAGCAAGACAGGGAGGAGCATGATCCCGAAAAGTGGGGACCGGTTTTCGGTCAAGATCATGCTCCATAGATAAGGGAATTTCGCGATGAAGCTCAGCGATATCGCCGACAACGCCGGCTCGCGCAAGAAGCGCATGCGCGTCGGCCGTGGCATCGGTTCAGGCAAGGGCAAGACTGCGGGCCGCGGCGGCAAGGGCCAGACCGCGCGTTCGGGCGTGCGCATCAAGGGCTTCGAGGGCGGGCAGATGCCGCTGCATCGGCGCCTGCCGAAGCGCGGCTTCAACAACATCTTCAAACTCGATTTCGCCGAGATCAATCTCGACCGCCTGCAGGACGCGATCGATGCCAAGCTGGTCGATGCCAATGAGACCGTCACCGCCGAATCGCTGGTGAAGGCCGGCGTGCTGCGCCGCGCCAAGGACGGCCTGCGGCTGCTCGGCCGCGGCGAAATCAAGGCCAAGCTCGCCATCGAGGTGCATGGCGCCTCGAAATCCGCGATCGCGGCGGTCGAAAAGGCCGGCGGCACGGTGAAGGTTCTGGCTCCGGCCAAGAAGGAAGAAGGCGAGGCGGCGTAACATCTGCGTCATTGCCCGCCGCGGCGCGGGCAATGCGCCGATTGAACGATGGACTTATCGAAGCCGAGCACCAAATAATGTCCGGCGTCTGCCGATGGCCCCGCTCGGGGCTTGAGGCGTGAGGGACGGCGGGAGAAAGCCTAGACATGGTCTCAGCAGCAGAACAACTTGCGGCAAACCTCAATTTCTCTGCGCTCGGCAAAGCCGACGAACTGAAGAAGCGCATCTGGTTCACACTGGGTGCGCTGCTTGTTTATCGGCTCGGCACCTATATCCCGCTGCCCGGCATCGATCCCGCGGCCTGGGAGCAGGTGTTCAAGTCGCAGGCCGGCGGCATCCTCGGCATGTTCAACATGTTCGCCGGCGGCGGTATCAACCGCATGGCGATCTTCGCCCTGAACATCATGCCGTATATCTCGGCGTCCATCATCATCCAGCTTCTGACTACGGTTTCGCCGCAGCTCGAGGCGCTGAAGAAGGAGGGCGAGGCCGGCCGCAAGACGCTGAACCAGTATACCCGCTATCTCACGGTGATCCTCGCCGCGTTCCAGTCCTACGGCATCGCCGTCGGCCTGCAGGGCGCCGGTAACGTCGTCAGTGAGCCCGGGCCGTTCTTCCTGATCTCCACCGCGATCACGCTGACCGGCGGCACCATGTTCCTGATGTGGCTCGGCGAGCAGATCACCTCGCGCGGCATCGGCAACGGTATTTCGCTGATCATCCTGGCCGGCATCGTCGCCGAGTTGCCCTCGGCGCTCGCCAACATGCTCGAACTCGGCCGTCAGGGGGCGCTGTCGACCGCCCTGATCCTGATCGTGATCGTGATGGCGGTCGTCGTGATCGCCTTCATCGTGTTCATGGAACGCGCGCAGCGGCGGCTCCTGATCCAGTATCCGAAGCGCCAGGTCGGCAACAAGATGTTCGAGGGCCAGTCCTCGCATCTGCCGCTCAAGCTCAACACCTCGGGCGTGATCCCGCCGATCTTCGCCTCGTCGCTGCTGTTGCTGCCGACCACGGTGGCCAACTTCAACGCCGGCTCGGGTCCGGAGTGGTTCCAGTGGCTCAACACCCAGCTCAGCCACGGCCGGCCGCTGTTCCTGTTCTGCTATCTCGGGCTGATCGTGTTCTTCGCGTTCTTCTATACCGCGATCGTGTTCAACCCGACCGAGACCGCGGACAATCTGAAGAAGCATGGCGGCTTCATCCCCGGCATCCGTCCGGGCGAGCGCACCGCCGAATATATCGACTACGTGTTGTCGCGTGTGACGGTGCTCGGCGCGATCTATCTCGCTATCGTCTGCCTGATTCCCGAAGTTCTGATCTCCTACGCCGCGGTGCCGTTCTACTTTGGCGGAACCTCGCTTCTGATCGTCGTCAGCGTGACGATGGATACGGTGGCGCAGGTGCAGGGCTATCTGCTCGCCCATCAGTATGAAGGGCTGATCCGCAAGTCCAAGCTCAAGGGCCGCCGTCGATGAAATCTGAGCTGCCGCGCCGGATCGCGATCACGATCGGCGCGCTGCTCACCTTCCGGCTCGGCAGTCATATCCCGCTTGCGGGCCTCTCGCCACAGATGCAGGCCGGCCTGCTGCTTTCATCGCACGCTGCCGCCCGCATTTCGGTTTTCGCGCTCTTCATCATTCCCTATCTGAGTGTCGCGATCGTCATGCAGCTTGTCGCTGTGGTGTGGGGCAGGCTGAGTGCGCTGGAACGATCGGGTGAGGCCGGCCGCCGCAAGATTGCCCGCTTCACGCTGATCCTGACGCTGCTGCTTGCAGCATTCCAGGCCTTCGGCGTCGCGTCCGGTCTTCAGGACGTTCCCGGCCTCGTCACCGAGCCCGGCGGCTGGTTCCTGCTGTCGGCCACTGCAACGATGGTGGGCGGCGTGTTCTTCCTGGTCTGGCTTAGCGAACAAATCACCCGCCACGGGATCGGCAACGGGCTCGCGCTGCTTCTGTTCGTCGGCATCATCGTTTCGCTTCCGGCAGATATTTCCGCCACCTTCCAACTGCTGGGACAGGGCGCGATCTCCGGCAGCCTTCTGCTGTTGCTGGCGATCCTCGCGGTCGTGGGCGTCGCGGTCATCGTGCTCGTCGAAGGCGCGCGGCGGAACGTGCCGGTGCAATATGCCGCGCGCCAGGCGGGAATACGCCTGCTTCCCGCGCGCTCCTCGGTGCTGCCGATCAAGATCAACAGCGCCGGGTTCCTGATCCCGGCCACCGTGACGCCGTGGATTTTCTATCTTCCGCTGGTGCTTGCGACCTTGGCCTTCGGCCAGACGCCCACGCTCGCCGTCGCCTACGACCACATCCAGTTCGCCCGGCCGGTCCACATGATCCTCGGATCCATTGCGGTCTTCGTGCTGGCTTTCATCTATACCGCCTATGTGCTTGATCCCGCGCGCATCGCCGAGGTCTTGCACAAGCGGGGCGGCGCGATTACAGACGTGGCGCCGGGCGAACCCACCGCCGACCATCTCGATCGCGTCGTGACGTTGACGACCTTCATCGGAGCCGTCTACCTCGTGGCCGTGTCGCTGATTCCGGAAGCCCTGGTGGCTTACGGTAAGCTGCCCTTTCTTTTTGGTGGTGGCTCGGCGCTGATTGTGGTTTGCACTATCCTTGATATCAAAACGCAGGTGCGCGGGCATTCGCTCACCAAGCCGGGGGGCGAATTGTCATGAGATTGATCCTTTTGGGGCCGCCGGGTGCGGGCAAGGGGACCCAGGCGCAACGGCTGGTCCACAAACACGACCTGATCCAGCTCTCCACCGGCGAGATGCTGCGCGCTGCGGTGGCCGCCCAGACACCAGTCGGCCTGCAGGCCAAAGACATCATGGCGAGCGGGTCGCTGGTGCCGGATGAAATCGTGATCGGGATCATCTCCGATCGCCTCGACCAGCCCGACATGAAGAACGGGTTCATCCTCGACGGCTTTCCACGCACGGTGCCGCAGGCCGCAGCCCTCGATGAACTGCTGAAGAAGAAGCACATCAAGCTCGACGCCGTCATCGAGCTGCGCGTCAACGAGAGCGCGCTGCTCGACCGCGTCGAGAATCGCGTCGCCGAGATGCGGGCGAGGGGCGAAGAAGTGCGAATCGATGACACTCCGGAAGTGCTGTCGAAGCGGCTGGCGAGCTACCGGACCCTGACCGAGCCCCTGATTCACTACTATTCGGAGCGGCGGAAGCTGCTCACGGTCGATGGTATGATGACCATCGAGCACGTCACCCGGGAAATTAACCGGATCCTGTCCGCCATCGGCGCGGTGGAACCCAAAGCATCGAAGGCAGCTGCGCCGGCCAGGCAGGCCAAGGCGGGCGCCAGGAAAACCGCCAAGCCCGCGGGCAAAAAAGCCGCCAAAGCCGCCAAAACCGCTCCAAAGGCCGCCAAAGCCGCCTCCAGGGGGGCAAAAAAGGCCAAAAAGGCGACCAAGAAAACGGCCGGAAAAACGGCTAAAAAGGTGGCCAAAAAGCCCGCCAAAAAGGCCGTGAGAAAGGTCACGAAAAAGCGAGCTAAACGATAGAGACGGTTGACGAAACCGAGTTGAATCCTTTAATAAGCCCCGCATCCAAGTCGGATAGTTTCAGACGATGCCGGGCCCCAAAGAATCTGAGGGGACGGGCGTCGTGTTCGCGTTTGCGGACACCTGCCCGAGTTAGCAAGAACATAGCCCGGTCCGCGAGGGATCGGTGACAGGAGAGAAGTCCGTGGCCCGTATTGCCGGCGTGAATATCCCGACCAACAAGCGCGTCTTGATCGCGCTCCAGTACATCCATGGCATCGGCCAGAAGAACGCGGCCGAGATCATCGAGAAGGTGAAGATTCCCGTTGAGCGCCGCGTCAGCCAGCTCAGCGACCAGGAAGTTCTGCAGATCCGCGAAGTCATCGACCGCGACTATCTTGTCGAGGGCGATCTTCGTCGTGAAGTCGGCATCAACATCAAGCGTCTGATGGACCTCGGCTGCTATCGCGGCCTGCGTCATCGCCGCGGCCTGCCGGTGCGCGGCCAGCGCACCCACACCAATGCGCGCACGCGCAAGGGCCCGGCCAAGTCGATTGCCGGCAAGAAGAAGTAATTGGCGAGTAGCGAATGGCGAATGGCGAGTAGGGGCTCGACCCCTATTCGCTATTCGCCACTCACCATTCGCTCTTAGGTGTAGCCGCTGGCACTACGGCGGCGTTTGAGATCACAGGAAAGGTTTTGGAATGGGCAAGGAAGCCACCCGCATACGCCGCCGCGAACGCAAGAACATCGCCTCCGGCATCGCGCATGTGAATTCGTCGTTCAACAACACGACCATCACCATCACCGACGCGCAGGGCAACACCATTGCCTGGTCGTCGGCCGGCACGATGGGCTTCAAGGGTTCGCGCAAGTCGACCCCCTATGCCGCGCAGGTCGCGGCCGAAGACGTTTCCAAGAAGGCGCAGGAACACGGCATGCGCACGCTGGAAGTGGAAGTTGCAGGCCCCGGTTCGGGCCGTGAGTCGGCGCTTCGCGCGCTGCAGGCGGCGGGCTTCACCGTCACATCGATTCGCGACGTGACGACGATCCCGCACAATGGTTGCCGTCCGCGCAAGCGCCGGCGCGTTTGATGTTTTGGTCGCGGGCGGATTTATCCGCCGCGCGATTGCCTTGGAATTTCGACAGCCGCGGGCTGATCCGCGATCTCCAACGTCAGTTGCGGGCACGACTGGCCCAAAGGACTGACACATGGGTGACACAGTGACGATCCAGAAAAATTGGCAAGAACTTATCCGACCGAACAAGCTGCAGGTAACGCCGGGCACCGATGCGGCCCGGTTTGCGACCGTTGTTGCAGAACCCCTCGAGCGCGGCTTCGGCCAGACCCTCGGTAACGCGCTGCGCCGCATCCTGCTGTCGTCGCTGCAGGGCGCAGCGGTGCAGTCGGTGCACATCGACGGCGTGCTGCACGAGTTCTCCTCGATCGCGGGCGTTCGCGAGGACGTCACCGACATCGTGCTCAACATCAAGGACATCTCGATCAAGATGCAGGGCGAAGGCCCCAAGCGCATGGTCGTGAAGAAGCAGGGCCCGGGCGTCGTCACCGCCGGCGACATCCAGACCGTCGGCGACGTCGTGGTGCTCAATCCCGACCTGCAGATCTGCACGTTGGACGAGGGCGCGGAAATCCGCATGGAATTCACGGTCGCTGCCGGCAAGGGCTACGTCGCCGCCGAGCGTAACCGCCCCGAGGACGCGCCGATCGGCCTGATCCCGGTCGACAGCCTGTTCTCGCCGGTCCGCAAGGTCTCCTACAAGGTCGAGAACACCCGCGAGGGCCAGATCCTCGACTACGACAAGCTGACCATGACGATCGAAACCAATGGTGCGATCACGCCGGAAGACTCGGTGGCCTATGCCGCCCGCATCCTGCAGGATCAGCTCAACGTGTTCGTGAACTTCGAAGAGCCGCGCAAGGAAGTGGCGCAGGAGATCATCCCCGATCTCGCGTTCAACCCTGCCTTCCTCAAGAAGGTCGACGAACTGGAGTTGTCGGTGCGTTCGGCAAACTGCCTGAAGAACGACAACATCGTCTACATCGGCGATCTCGTGCAGAAGTCGGAAGCGGAAATGCTCCGTACCCCGAACTTCGGCCGCAAGTCGCTGAACGAGATCAAGGAAGTGCTGGCCCAGATGGGTCTGCATCTCGGCATGGAAGTGCCGGGCTGGCCGCCGGAGAATATCGACGAGCTCGCCAAGCGCTTCGAAGACCACTATTGAGCGAATAGGGAGTGGCGAATAGCGAATGGAAAGACAAATCATTCGCTACTTACTACTCGCTTCCCAGGGCGAACGCAGGCGGCCCACCTGAGCAACAAGTCCGACGAACCGTCGCGACAGAATAAGTATTGAGGAATTCAACATGCGTCACGGCAAGGTTCATCGGAAGCTCAACCGCACCGCCGAGCATCGGCGTGCGATGTTCGCCAACATGTGCGCGGCGCTGATCAAGCACGAGCAGATCGTCACCACGCTGCCGAAGGCCAAGGAATTGCGCCCGATCGTCGAGAAGCTGGTCACGCTCGGCAAGAAGGGCGGTCTGGCCATGCGCCGCCAGGCGATCTCCGAAATGCGCGACAAGGATCAGGTCCGCAAGCTGTTCGACGTGCTGGCGTCTCGCTACAAGGACCGCCAGGGCGGCTACACCCGCATCATCAAGGCCGGCTTCCGCTACGGCGACAACGCCCCGATGGCCGTGATCGAATTTGTTGACCGCGACGTCGATGCCAAGGGCAAGGACTCCGGCCCGGTGCAGGAAAAGTCCGCCGAAGCGGCGTAAGCCTTACAAGCCAAATGGTCTTAAAAGCGGCGCTTTCCGGCGCCGCTTTTTATTTGCCGAACTCGAACGCGGCGCGCGATGTCCAGCGCCGCGTTCGCTTAACTCACCAGTGGCGCCAGTGGCGATGATAATACCGGGGCCCGCCATAATAGGCGAAGGCCGGGCGGATCACGCGGCGATAGCGAACCACGGGCACATAGGGCCCGCCATAATATCCGCCGTAGTAGGCTGGCGCATAACCGCCGTAATAGGCCGGAGCGTATCCGCCGTAGTAACGAGGGTATCCGTAACCGTAGCCGGGATATCCGCCATAGTATCCGTAACCAGGGCCATAGGCGTAGGCGTTGGACGCAAGGCCGCCGATCAACGCTCCCGCCAGGAGGCCGCCAGCCACAGCCGGGAAAAATCCGCCGCCGCGCCAGCGCGCTTCGGCGGGCGAGGGCGCTGCGACAGCCGTCAGGCCGAGGGTGGCCGCAAGTGCCAGGATCAAAGGTGCTTTCCTCATGGAACACTCCTTTCCGCAAATCCGTAAAGCAGACACTCAATAAACACATTCAAGTGAAGTTCGTTGCACGCCGCAAGCGGCCGAGCGGCCGGGCGGCAGATTTAATATTCATGAACACCTGTTCACGGCTTCGAGCGGGCCTCCGGGCGCTGCTTTTTTGTCTCGGCCGAAGCGAGCGTTCGCTTCCCCAATGGTCCGAACCACAACGGCGGCGCGCCACCATTCGCGTCCTGAGCGGCTGACGGTCGGCGGGATGGCCGACCAATCCTCGGAAGAGTCCTCGACGGCGAAAGCGGAGAGGCTGAGAGAGATCACGAACTGAAGAGAACAATTGCCGTTGCACTTGTCGCGCCCGATATCCCCGTCATCAAACAGGGAGATACCTCATGAACATCGATCTTGCGGGAAAGACCGCGCTGGTCAGAGGCTCGACCGCCGGCATCGGACACGCCATCGCCAAGGGGCTGGCCGCGTCGGGCGCCACGGTCGTGGTCAATGGCCGTGCGCAGGGCAAGGTCGATAGCGCGGTCGCCGCCATCAGCAAGGCGCTGCCTGGCGCCAAGGTCCGCGGCGTGGCCGCCGATGTCTCGACCGCGGCGGGTTGTGGCGCGCTGCTTGAAGCGCTGCCCAGCGTCGACATCCTGATCAATAATGCCGGGATATTCGAGCCCAAGGGCTTTTTCGATATTCCCGACGAGGACTGGAGCCGTTTCTACGAGGTCAATGTGATGTCGGGCGTGCGGCTGTCGCGCGCCTATATGCCCGGCATGCTGAAGCGCAACTGGGGCCGCATCGTTTTCATCTCCTCGGAATCGGGACTGAATATTCCAAAGGAGATGATCCATTACGGCATGACCAAGACCGCACAGCTCGCGGTCGCGCGGGGCCTTGCGGAACTCACCCGCGGCACCGCCGTGACGGTCAATTCGGTGTTGCCCGGGCCGACCATGTCGGAGGGCGTCGAGACCTTCGTCAAGGATCTCGCCAAGCAAAATGGCCAGTCGGTAGAGGAGGCGGCAGCCCGCTTCGTCAAACAGCACCGCCCGACGTCGCTGGTCGAGCGCTTTGCCAGCGTCGAGGAGATCGCCAACATGGTGGTCTATGTCAGCTCAAAGGAAGCCTCCGTCACCAACGGTGCGGCATTGCGGGCCGAGGGCGGCATCATCCAGACCATCGCGTGAGGAGCCATTACGTTTTCGAGCATTCCCCCGGACTTGATCCGGGGGTGAGGACCGGTTCGAGGAAAGAAAACGCGCCAAACAAGGAAGGCTTCGATGTCGGCCTATGTCATTTCCGAAGTCGAGGTGCATGATGCGGCAGACTTCGGTGCCTATCGCAGCCTCGCTGCCGAAACGATCGCGCAGTATGGCGGGCAATATCTCGTTCGTGGCGGGCGCGTCGAACTCATCGAAGGTGAACCGCCGCCGAAGACGATGATCATCGTGGAATTCCCGTCGATGGCGCGCCTGCGTGAATGGTATGCCTCGCCGGAATACGCCGAGGCATTGAAGGTGCGCGCGACCGCGCTGGAACGCCGGCTGTTGTTTGTCGAGGGGGTGCCAGCAGTTTGAGATCGTAATCGTAGTAGATCGTAGGGTGGGTTAGCCGAAGGCGTAACCCACCACTTTAGTAAATCGCGTGGCAAGTTGGTGGGTTACGCTGCGCTAACCCACCCTACGCAATCTCGAACTACCATCCCTCCAGCACGATCTTGCCGCGCGATTTTCCCGACTCCAAAAGCGCATGCGCGCGTTTGAGGTTGGCGGCGTTGATGGTGCCAAAGGTCTGGTCGAGCGTGGTGCGCAGCACGCCCTTGTCGATGAGGTCGGCAACATCGTTCAGCAGCATGTGCTGCGCGATCATGTCCGGCGTCTGGAACGACGAGCGGGTGAACATCGATTCCCAGTGCACCGAGATCGCCTTGCCCTTGAAGGCGCTCATTGTGAATTCCGGGGGATCGTCGATCAGGCCGAATTTGCCCTGCGGTGCCATCAGGTCGGCGATTCCCTTGTAGTGCTGATCGGTGTAGGTGAGGCTGGCGACCAGGCCGACCGGCGGCACTTTCAGCTGCTCGATCTGCTCCTTCATCGGCTTGCCGTGATCGATCACGGCATGCGCGCCGAGATCGAGGCACCACTTTTTCGATTCCGGCCGGGTCGCGGTGGCAACCACGGTGAGGCCGGTGAGGCGGCGCGCGAGCTGGATCAGGATCGAGCCGACGCCACCGGCGCCGCCGGTAATCAGCAGCGTGCGCGGATCGACGCTCTTGCCCGGCACCGCGCCGAGCCGATCGAACAGCAATTCCCAGGCGGTGATCGAGGTCAGCGGCAGCGCTGCGGCCTGTGCGAAGGAAAGCGATTTCGGCTTGCGACCGACGATGCGTTCATCGACCAGATGGAATTCCGAATTGGTGCCCTGGCGCAGGATAGAGCCGGCGTAGAACACTTCATCGCCCGGCTTGAACAGCGTCACGTCAGGCCCGACCGCATCAACGACACCGGCCGCGTCATAACCCAAAATCTTGGTCTCGCCTTCGGGCGGCGCGGCGCGCTTACGGACCTTGTAGTCGACCGGGTTGGCCGAGATCGCTTTTACGGCGACTCTGACGTCGCGGCCTTTCGGCTCGCCCTTGGCGGTCTCGAAATCGATCAGCGAATTCGCGTCCTCGATCGGGAGCGATTTTTGGTATCCGACGGCCTTCATGGCTGCTGTCTCCTGCCAGTTCTGTTGATTGAGCCTACCTGTCGCGCTGGCATCAATTTGGCAAGTACTGTAAAATCGGGGAACTAGTCCCTGTTTGGATACTATTGGAAAATAACGCATGAAAAGGCGGAATTTTGCTCATCGGCCCGGCTGCTCGGTGGAAGCCACCCTCGACCTGATCGACGGCAAGTGGAAGGGCGTGATCCTGTTCCATCTGCAGGCCGGTACCCAGCGATTTGGGGAGTTGCGGCGGCGGATGCCCGGCATTACCCAGCGCATGCTGACCAAGCAGCTGCGCGCGCTGGAGGATGACAAACTGGTGGTCCGCAAGGTCTATGCCGAGGTGCCGCCGCGGGTCGAGTATACCCTCTCGGAGCTCGGCGAGAGCCTGCGCCCCGTGATCGATACGCTGAAGGCGTGGGGGGAGAGCCATCGGGACCGGCTGTCCTGTGGACCTGCGCCGGAAACCATCAAAGCGCCCGATCGCGCAGCGTAGCCTTGTCTTCTCTCGTTGCCGCCTCGCATCTATATCTGACGCACCAAATTACGGGATTTCTTGCATGTTGATTCGCTCTCTTGCCCTGCTACTGGTTTCCGCGATCGTCGCCACGCCGGCGCTGGCGCAGGACCGCCGCGTGCCGTCGTCGGGAGCCGAGCTGCGGCTTTCCTTCGCGCCGATCGTGCAACGGGTGCAGCCGGCGGTGGTCAACGTCTATGCCGCCAAGACCGTGCAGAACCGCAATCCCTTGCTGGACGATCCGATCTTCCGCCGCTTTTTCGGCGTGCCCGGCCAGCAGCCCGAGCAGATGCAGCGTTCGCTGGGTTCGGGCGTAATGGTTGACGCCTCCGGCCTCGTCGTCACCAACAACCATGTCATCGAAGGCGCCGATCAGGTCAAGATCTCGCTGGCCGACAAGCGCGAATTCGAAGCCGAGATCGTGCTGAAGGACAGCCGCACCGATCTGGCGGTGTTGCGCATCAAGGACAACAAGGAGAAGTTCACGACGATCGACTTTGCCAATTCCGATGAATTGCTGGTCGGCGACGTCGTGCTCGCGATCGGTAATCCCTTCGGCGTCGGCCAGACCGTGACGCAAGGTATCATCTCGGCGCTGGCGCGCACGCAAGTTGGCATCACCGACTACCAGTTCTTCATCCAGACCGATGCCGCGATCAACCCCGGCAATTCCGGCGGCGCGCTGGTCGACATGACGGGCAAGCTTGCGGGCATCAACACCGCGATCTTCTCGCGCTCCGGCGGTTCGCAGGGCATCGGCTTTGCGATTCCGGCCAACATGGTGCGCGTGGTCGTGGCCTCCGCCAAGAGCGGCGGCAAGGCGGTGAAGCGCCCGTATCTCGGCGCGAAGTTGCAGGCGGTGACGCCCGAGATTGCGGAGACGCTGGGGCTGAAGTCGCCGACCGGTGCGCTGGTCGCCAACGTCGCGGTGAACAGCCCGGCGGCGCGCGCCGGATTGAAACTGTCCGACCTGATTACCTCGATCGATGGCCAGGTGATCGACGATCCCAACGCGTTCGACTATCGCTTCGCCACCCGTCCATTGGGTGGTTCGGCGCAGATCGACGTGCAGCGCGCCGGCAAGACCGTGAAGCTGACGATGCCATTGGAAACCGCGCCCGATACCAACCGCGACGAGATCGTGTTGACCGCGCGCTCGCCGTTCCAGGGCGCCAAGGTCGCCAACATCTCGCCGGCGGTGGCCGATGAGCTGCGGCTGGACGCCTCGACCGAAGGCGTCGTCGTGATCGATCTTGCCGATGGCGGAACGGCCGCCAGCGTCGGCTTCCAGAAGGGCGACATCATCCTCGCGGTCAATAGCCAGAAGATCGCCAAGACCAGCGATCTCGACAAGGCCTCGAAAAGTCAGTCGCGGATCTGGCGCATCACCGTGGTACGCGGCGGCCAGCAGATCAACGTGACGCTCGGCGGATGAGCCCGAAGCAGCCACGCGAAGCTGCCAACCTCTTTGCCGCGGCAGGGATGGAGCAGGACGCGCCGCGTCCGCTGCCGGATCGGCTGCGCCCGCAGTCGTTGTCAGATGTCGTCGGCCAGGATCACATCCTCGGCCCCGACGGTGCGCTGACGCGGATGCTGGAAACGCGCACGCTCGGTTCGCTGGTGTTCTGGGGACCGCCCGGCACCGGCAAGACCACGGTGGCGCGGCTGCTGGCCGATGCCACCGAACTGCATTTCGAGCAAATCTCCGCGGTGTTTTCCGGCGTCGCCGACCTGAAGAAAGTGTTCGACGCCGCGCGCGCCCGCCGCGAGACCGGCAAGGGCACGTTGCTGTTCGTCGACGAGGTGCATCGCTTCAACCGCGCGCAGCAGGATTCGTTTCTGCCCGTGATGGAAGACGGCACCGTGGTGCTGGTCGGCGCCACCACCGAAAATCCCTCGTTCGAGCTCAACGCGGCGCTGCTGTCGCGAGCCCGCGTGCTGGTGTTTCATTCGCTCGATGCGGTGGCGGTGGAGCAGCTGTACGCCCATGCGGAAAAGATCGAGGGCAAGAAGCTGCCGCTCGACGTCGAGGCCCGCGCCGTGCTGGTGCGGATGGCCGATGGCGACGGTCGCGCCGCGCTGACGCTCGCCGAAGAAGTCTGGCGCGCCGCGCGCAAGGGCGAAGTCTTCAACGCCACGCAATTGCAGGACATCCTGCAGCGCCGCGCGCCGATCTACGACAAATCCGCCGACGGCCACTACAACCTGATCTCGGCGCTGCATAAGGCGGTGCGCGGCTCCGATCCGGATGCGGCGCTGTATTATCTCGCGCGCATGATGGACGCCGGCGAGGACCCGCTGTTTTTGGCGCGGCGGGTGGTGCGCATGGCGGTGGAGGACATTGGCCTGGCCGATCCGCAGGCGCTGGTGATCTGCAACGCCGCCAAGGATGCCTATGATTTCCTCGGCCATCCCGAGGGCGAACTGGCGATCGCGCAGGCCGTGATCTATCTCGCCACCGCGCCGAAATCCAACGCCGCCTACAAGGCCTTTGGCGCGGCGATGCGCACGGCGAAGGAGGGCGGTTCGCTGCTGCCGCCAAAACACATCCTCAACTCGCCGACCAAGCTGATGAAGTCGGAAGGCTACGGTTCCGGCTACGAATACGACCACGATGCGCCTGATGCGTTTTCCGGCCAGGACTATTTCCCGGAAGCGCTGGGACGCCAGACATTTTATGATCCGCCCGACCGCGGCTTCGAGCGCGAGATCCGCAAGCGGCTGGACTATTGGGCGAAGCTGCGGCGCGAACGCGGCGGAGGAAGTGCTGAATGACTGGTCTGAAGTGCCGTGGCGTGTTCGCTCTTGCGTGCGCGCTGTTTGTCGCGGGGTTCGCGCAATCCGCGTCGGCTGACACCGTGCAGGTTGCGCCGGGAATACAGGTGACGAAGCGGACCTATGCTGCGCCCGCCAAGGAACAGCCGTTCTTTGGCTTCGAAGCCAAGACCGACGCGCAGCGGGAGGAGGACGACAAGTTCGTCAAGGCCCTGGTGCAGGCGGCCGGGACCAAGGAGAAGGCGCTGGACGAAGTGGTCAAGCGTGGTTGGCGGGCGCTTGGATCGGGCAAGTACCCCGAAGCCGCACTGCGATTCAACCAGGCCTACCTCGTCGCTCCCGAACAGAGCGTCGTCTATCACGGCCTGGCGGCGATCGCGCAAATTCGTTTCAAGGACCTCGACTACGCCGAAGAGCTGTTCCGGATTGCGCAGAAGCAGCCCAATCCGCTGAAGATGCTGAATGCGGACTACGGCCGCGTGCTGCTGGTCGCCAAGCGTCCGAAGGAGGCGCAGCCAGTGCTGGAGCAGGCGGTCAAGGACACGCCGGACTTCGGCGACGCCTGGATCAATCTCGCCCACGCCCGCCTGCAGAACGGCGACCGCGACGCCGCCTGCGCGGCGGCTGATGTCGCGATGAAGCAGCGTCCGTCGTCCAATGCGAAGGTCGATCTCGCCAAGTTGAGAAATGACGCGCAGTGCAAGTGAGTGTCGTTCGCTGATGTCGCTTCGCCGACCAAGCTGACGAAGTCGGAAGTCGATGGCTCCGGCTACGAATTCTACGCCGCTGCCGGAAAAAGGGGTCTTGCAAAAATGTGCCAAAAATGGCACATTGAGCAATCCACATGATTGACCGAACAAAAAAAGCTGCCTGCTCGGTTCTATATCAGCCAGCAGGGCCGCAATCCTGTTCGGGAATGGATTTTGGAATTGTCTTCCGGGGACCGTCAAACGGTAGGCAAGGACATTCAGAAAGTGGAGTTTGGCTGGCCCATCGGGCATTGTGCTCCGCTTGGGCACGGCTTGTGGGAGGTGTGAAGCGATTTTGACAGCAACCGAGTTGGGCGAGTGATTTTCTGCATGGGTGACGGGCACATGATCCTCTTGCACGGCTTCATCAAGAAGACGCAGAAGACGCCGCAGCAAGACATTGAGCTCGCGCTGAAGCGCAAACGAGAGGTGACGTGATGGTGAAGAAGAAAGCGCGCGTGAGCGAAGAAACGTTCGACGAATTCCTTGCCGAACAGGGCGTACTTGGAGCGTGCGAAGAACGCGCAATCAAGGAGATCATCGCCGAGCAATTGGCGGAGGCGATGAAAGCGCAGGGCATTACCAAGAGTGCGATGGCAGAGCGGATGAAAACCAGCCGGCGTCAGCTTGACCGGCTGTTGGATCCCGGCACACCGTCCGTGACGCTCGAGACGTTGCGCCGCGCTGCGAACGCCGTTGGGCGCACCTTGCGTGTTGAGCTGACGTAATGAACGGACCGTTGCGTCGCTACTTCCCCGTCTTCACAAACTCCATAATCTCATCAGTCAACCGCGTATCCGCGGTGTTGATCGCGTAGACCTCCGACATGTGGCTGTGCTGCGGCAGCATGAAGGTGCGCGCGCACCCCTCGGCGCTTTTGCAGGTGGCCTGTTTCAGCAATTCGTATTGCTCGATGAAGCGCGGTGGATCGAGTTCGGCGGCAGTGGCCATCAATGGAATCTTTGTCTCCAGCAAGCCTCGCAGTGAAGATCGTTCGGCATAGCGCGAGGGATCGGAGCCGAAATAGGTGATCTCGGCGTCGCCGACCGGCGATGCCGTCAGGTCGTAGATGCCGGAGACCATGATCGCGCCGGCGATGCCGCCGCCCTTCACTTTGTGAAGCTCGGGATGCGATACGTAGTTGGCGACATGCACCGCGCCGGCGGATTGCCCCATCAGGAAGACGCGCGCCGGATCGCCGCCACGCTCGCGGATTTTTTCGCTCACCCATAGCACCACGGACGCAAGGTCTTCGGCGCTGGCTGGATACACGAATTGCGGCGCCAGCCGGTAGGTGGCGTTGACGCCGACGAAGCCGTTCTTCACCGCCCACAGCATGATGTTGTCGTAAAAAGGACTGCCGGGGTTGCGCTTGTTGCCGGCAACAAAGCCGCCGCCGTGGATGAAGATCAGCACCGGCCGCGCCGATGAATTGGTGTCCGGCGTAAACACGTCGAGCAGATGCCGCTCCGCCGCGCCGTATTTGACGTCGCGCTCGGTCTTGATGCCCTCGTAGGGCTCCTTTTGCTGCATCGGCGCGTAGAGCGCGGCGGTTTTGGGCGGGTCAATGGTGCGCCCGAGTTCCAGCAGCTTCCACGCCAGATCCTCCGACATCGCCGGCTGCTGCGCGAGAGCCGAACCCGCCCAGATGGCTGCGATCACGGCCAGAAACAGCTTCACGGCCCATGTCGTCGATTTCATCCCCCAACTCCCGTTTGCTTCCAAACCATCATCCGGCCGCTGCCTGCCTGGCCGCCGGCCAGTCGGACAAGCTTCCGCACGCGACCCACCACACCCACTATCAGGTGGATTTGGCGCGAGGCAAATGCAGCGGAAATTGAAGCCGGATCGGCCGGGTTTTGCGCCAACTTTCCCCGAAACGGCCGATTCACCGTGACGATTCGCTGCTTTTGCGCTAGGCAACGGCCTTATCCGGAGCCAAGCCAATCATGAGCCGTCGCGTCAAAAAACCTCTCCGTCCGGCGGGCGACCGTCCCAAGGGCGCGCGTCCCTATCGGGGCTCGAAAGCCGAGCGGCCGGCCCATCGTCCGGGCGGCAAGCCGCCGGCGCGTTTTTCCGCGTCGGCGCCCCGCGCGCCGAAACCGGCGCCTTACGTTCCCGAGCCTGAGAAGATCGTCGCCGAGCCGCCGCCGTTGCCGACCAAGGTCCAGACCGTGGTCGTGACCGCGGACGAGAACAACATGCGCGTCGACCGCTTCCTCGAGGCGCGCTTTCCCGGCCTGTCGTTCTCCCACATCCAGCGCATCGTCCGCAAAGGCGAGCTGCGCGTCAACGGCAAGCGCGCCGACAGCAAGGACCGGATCGAGGAGGGGCAGAGCATCCGGATTCCGCCGCTCAAGCTCGATACGCCGAAGGTCGGCGGCACGCTCTCGGAAGCCGCGACCAAGACGCTGCAGGCGCTCAAGGACATGATCCTGTTCGAGGACGCCGACGTCATGGTGCTGAACAAGCCAGCAGGGCTTGCGGTGCAGGGCGGCTCCGGCATCACGCGCAATGTCGACGACATGCTCGAAGTGATGCGCGACGCCAAGGGGCAAAAACCAAGGCTGGTGCACCGGCTGGACCGCGAAACGTCGGGCTGTCTCCTGATTGCGAAAACGCGCTTTGCCGCCACCGCGCTGACCGGATCGTTCCGCCATCGCTCGGCGCGAAAAATCTACTGGGCGATGGTGGCGGGCGTCCCGAAGCCGAAGCAGGGCCGCATCTCGACCTATCTCGCCAAGGAAGAGAGCGAGGACGACACCATCATGCGGATCGCCAAGCATGGCGATGAAGGCGCCAGCCACGCGGTGACCTATTACGCCGTGGTCGAGACCTCGGCGCAGAAACTCGCCTGGGTGTCACTGAAGCCGGTGACGGGGCGCACCCATCAATTGCGCGCGCATATGGCGCATATCGACCATGCCATCGTCGGCGATCCCAAATACTTCAACAAGGAAAACTGGGACCTGCCGGGCGGCATCCAGAACCGCCTGCATCTTTTGGCGCGCCGGATCGTGATCCCGCATCCGCGCGGTGGCGTGATCGACGCGACCGCGCCGCTGCCGCCGCACATGCTGCAGTCCTGGAATCTGCTCGGCCTCGAGGCCGACCGCTTCGATCCGATCGAGAACGCGCCGGAGGAGTAGCGTCTCCGTCAGCGCTTGAACTGCGCGAGAAACAGCCGCAAGGAATCTTGCGGGCTTTCGATGTCCGAAATCACCCAGCCGTCAGGCCCCTTGACGGCGATGAAGTTCAGCGTGATCGCGCGGCCGTTATTGTTGAAGCTGGCGGTGACATAGGTCTTGCCCGATTCCGTGCGCAGGATTTTGGTCGAGACCGGGCCGATTTTCCAGGTCGGGCTTTGTACCATGAAATCGTACGGCGCCTCGCGCGGGGCGATCCACGCGCTTCGCAGACTGCGATCGAAAAACTGTTCCGCGATCTCGGCGCTGCGCGGCAATCCCTTCGACAGGTCTGACGAGCCCTTGCCGTAATAGGCGTAGACGTTGCGGACCAGGGATTCCGGGGTGCGGAACCCGGCTTGTGCGGGCAGGGCGGCGAGAACAGCCATCGAAATCAGGATCGCAGCAAGGAGTTTCACGGCTCGCGGACCTTTCTTGGTTTCACCGGGCCCATTTTGGCGGCAAATGACATCAGACGAAAGCCTTGCACACGGCTCGAATTGAAGCGTTTTTTGGCGTGAAGCGGTGTCCATTTCGCCCAAAAGCGCTATAAGGCGCGGATGCGTGAATTATTCGATGAAGTTGCCGGCCAGTCTCCGTTCGACCCGGAGGAGGCGGTGCGGCGCGCGACCCGCGTGCCACAACGCAAGCGCTTTTACGCCAGTGCCGGCGTCGGCGAGGCGGATGGCGGCTTTACGGTCACGCTCGACGGCAAGCCGATCCGCACGCCCTCCGGCCGCCATGTCGTCACGCCCAACGCTGTTATTGCGGAGGCGATCGCGGCAGAATGGAATGCGCAGGTCGAAACCATCAACCCCCTGACCATGCCGCTGACGCGCTTTGCCAACAGCGTCGGGGAAGGCGTCATCGATCGCGTCGATGCGGTGGCCGACGACGTCGAAAAATATCTCGGCACCGATTTGCTGTTCTATCGCGCTGGCCATCCCGAAGCGCTGGTCGCAAAAGAAGCCGCGCATTGGGATCCCGTGGTGTTCTGGGCCGCGAGCGAACTCGGCGCCCATTTCATGCTGGCCGAGGGGATCGTGCACGTCACCCAGCCGGAGCCGGCGATCAAGGCGGCGCGCGCGGTATTCCCAACCGATCCCTGGTCGGTCGCGGCGCTGCATGTGGTGACGACGCTGACCGGCTCGGCGCTGCTGGCGCTGGCGCTCTTCCACGGCGTGCGCAACGCCGAAGAGGTCTGGGCCGCCGCCCATGTCGATGAGGACTGGAACATCGAAAAATGGGGCCTCGACGAGGAGGTCGCCGCCCGCAGGGCAGCCCGGCTGGTCGATTTCACCGCCGCGGTGACCATTCTGAAGGCCTTGAAGCCTTGAATCGGATGGTCGGTTAACGAGAGGTTTACGACGCCGGGGTAGCCTGATGCCCTGGCCGAGACCTCTGATATGGCGATCTCTATCAACAATTCCGTGCTTCCGGTGCTGGCCGCCCAAGAGGTCGGCGGCGTGGCGCCCGAGCTCGTGCTGGCGCAAGGCAGCGTGGTCAATGCGCAGGTCCTGAAGGTTCTCGACGCCAAGCTGGTGCGGATCGCGATCGCTGCGCTCTCCATCGATGTCGCCACCGAAATTCCGCTGCAGGCGGGGCAGTCGCTGCAACTCGCCGTGTCGCAGACCAAGGACGGGATCCGGCTTGCACTGGTCGGGCAGGGCGGCGTCGCCAATGATGCCGTCACGCTGTCGCCGCAGGCGATGGTCGACGCGGCGGCCAACCGACCGACAATCGTAGCCCCCTCCAAAAACGTCCTGACGCCGCTGGAACGCGCGGCGGTGTCGGTCGCGACGCAGAGTGCGGCGACCGAGCAGGACAGTCTCGCGCCATTATTCGCCAATCTCGGCGCCGCGGTATCATCCGCCAACCTGCCGCCTAAATTGCAAGCGGCGATTGCGCAGGTGCTGGCGCAACAGACCAGCCTCGACCAGAATCTCGACGGCGCCGACATCAAGACCGCGTTTCAGAAATCCGGGATTTTCCTCGAGGCGTCGCTGGCCTCGGGCGCGGTGCCGTCATCAGGCGCGCCCGATCTCAAGGCCGCGCTGATCGTGCTGCGCCAGACGCTGCAATCGGCGCTCGGCGGGGATGCAGCGGTGGCCACGAAGGCGGCGCCGGCCCAGGCCGGTTTGCCGAATGCCGCCCCCGGCCTCGTACCGTCTGTGGCTCCCGATCTCGACGTCCACGAAATCCTGCTGCCGCAGGCGCGGCTGCCTGTGGCTCAGGAGATTGCCCAAACGCGCGGTGGCCTGCAGGGCGCTCTCGCCCAGGCGCTTAACTCCGGACCGAGCGCGGGCGCGACCATGAACCTGCTGCAGGAAGCGCTGCAGCAACTCGGCATTCCCGCGCGATCGGCAACACTGTCGAAGGCGTTAGCCGGCGACGACGTCACCGTTCACACCAACACGCCGCCACCGCCGTTTCGCGGCGCTTCGCCGACGGCCCAGCCGGTCGCGTTACCCTCGCTCGCGCCGGACGCGCCGCTTGCCACCACCGCGCATCATCTGCTCGACGACACCGATGCGGCGATTGCGCGGCAGACCCTGCTGCAGGTCGCCTCGCTGCCGGACCGCATCGATGTTACAGGCCCGAAGGTCGACGCAACGACGCCGCGCTGGAATTTCGAAATCCCGTTCGTGACGCCGCAGGGCACGGCGATGGCGCAGTTCGAGATTGCCCGCGACGGTGCTGCCGCCGAGGTCGAGGCCGCCAAGCAGGTGTGGCGGGCGCGGTTTTCGCTCGATGTCGAGCCGACCGGTCCGATCCATGCGCTGGTGTCGCTGGTTGGCGAAAAGACCTCCGTGCGGATGTGGGCGGAGCGGCCGGCCACCGCCGCGCAGCTGCGCGCCGGTGCTGCGGAATTGAGCCAGGCGCTCACCAGGGCCGAACTGCAGCCCGGCGAGATCGTGATCCGCGACGGCGCGCCGCCGCAGGCCGCCCCTGCCAAGGCCGGGCATTTCCTGGACCGCGCGCTATGAGCGTCGAGGTCCGCAACCAGCTCGCGGTCGCGCTGCACTACGACAAAAAGGGCGCGCCGCGCGTCGTCGCCAAGGGCAAGGGCACCATCGGCGCCAGGATCATCGAACTCGCCAAGGCCCACGACATCCCGATCGAGGAGAACGAGGTGCTGGCGGGCGCGCTGTCGCATGTCGAGATCGGCGACGAAATCCCGGAAGAGCTCTACAAGGCGGTCGCCGAAGTGCTGATTTTCGTGCTGCGTCTGACGGGGCGAATTCGGTAAATCTTGGCGGCTCGCGCCATCGTTTTACCACGATGCCATCCGCATCCTCCGCCGCTCCCCTCAACCAGCTCGGATAGCTCCCGTGATCAATCGCCGCCATGCGCTCGGACTTGTTGCCGCCGCGAGCCTCGTTCCTTCGCGCAGTTTCGCCAATGTCTCCTATCAGCGCAGCGAATTTCGCGACGATCTTGCAAAACGGTTCTTCAGCCTGGGAACGGTCGGCACCTTCGTCGGCTACAAGGTCGACGATTATCTGATGATCGCCAGCGACAAGGTCCGCTCCGGAGAGGACAAGCTGCCGGCTTCCACCTTCAAGATTCCGAATTCGCTGATTGCGCTGGAGACCGGCGTGGTCGAGGACCCGGACAAGGATATCTTCAAGTGGGACGGGGTGACCCGCAGCATCGCGGCCTGGAACACCGACCACACCCTGCGCTCGGCGATCGCGGTCTCCGCGGTGCCCGTCTATCAGGAGATCGCCCGGCGCATCGGCTCGGAGCGGATGCAGAAATATCTCGACCTGTTCGAGTACGGCAACCGCGACATCGGCGGCGGCATCGATCAGTTCTGGCTGACCGGCAAGCTGCGCATCGACCCCGTCCAGCAGATCGATTTCATCGACCGGCTGCGGCGCGGCGTGCTGCCGGTCGGCAAGCGCAGCCAGGAGCTGGTGCGCGATATCCTCCCCGTAACGAAAGTCGGCGACGCCACGATCCGCGCCAAGAGTGGTTTGCTGGGCGCCGAGCAGGGCAGGCCGTCACTGGGCTGGATGGTTGGGTGGGCCGAGAAGGGCAACATGCAGACCGTGTTCGCGATGAACATGGACTGCAAGGAGCCCGCCCACATCGCCGCGCGCATGACGGTGACGCAGCAATGCCTCACAGACATTGTCGCGATTTGATCAGCTGAGGACAGGCTTTTCTTCCCTTCTCCCCTTGTGGGAGAAGGTGGCATAGGCGGCCTCCGGCCGCCGTTCTTAGAACGCCGATGCTTTGCATCGGCTATGGCGCCGGATGAGGGGTCTCTATCCGCCGTGAGATTCATCGTGAGGAGAGAACCCCTCACCCCAACCCTCTAAGAGCGAGCTTCGCTCGTCTCGACCCACAAGGGGAGAGGGGGCTCACCGCTGTCGATGAGACACCTGACCTACTTCCAATTCACCCCAGCTTGAACAGCGCCAGCAAAAAGTCGCTCACGGCCTTGCGCGCTTCCGCGGCGGTCGTCGGGTTGCCGCCGACATGCGGGTTGAGCTCGATGCAGGCATCCTTGTAGCTGAACGGCGCCTTGGTATCGCCATTCATCAACACGCCGCCTTCGCCCTCGCTGAGCTTGCAGCTGCGGGCGGTCTGCGCATTGGTGGACACCGTCGTCGTGCTGAGGCCGAGCAGGCCGGAATCGAAGCCGTGCGGGGAGTCCGGATATTCGGTCAGCACCACGTCGCGCTTGGCTTCCTGCAACCGCGCCAGATAGGCCTTGCAGCTCGAGACCGGATTATAATCGTCGGGTGTGCCGTGATGGATCCGGATCGGACGCGCCGCGACTTCGGTGTCGGTGGCATAGCTCGTCGAGCAATCCGGATAGAACGGGATGTAGGCGGCGAACTGCGCGCCGGATTTGTTCCAGAGCTTGTTGAATCGATCGAGGCTGGCGTAGAGCGTGGCCTGTCCGCCGCGCGAAAATCCCATCAGCACGATCCGTTCAGGGTCGACGCGCGGATGTTCGGCCAGGATCTCTAGCGAGCGGTAAATATCGACGATGAAATTGAGCCGGCCGAGCAGGCCCTGGTTCGGGCCAACAGCGGTGAGGCCGCGGCCCGAGAAGCCGTCGATCACGAAGGTCGAAATCCCCAGGCTGTTGAGCTGACGCACCCACGGATCCATGCCGGCGCCGACGCCGCTCGAGCCGTGCATCAACACAACGACGGGCAGCTTTCCAGTGCCTTGCGCGATGCGGAATTGACCGGCGACGGTGACCTGCTTGCCGTTGCTGTCGCCATTCAAAAATTGCTGGTCCGAAATCGTCAGCGACGGGATCGCGTAGATCTCGGTGCGCGCGGCGACGTCCCTGGGGATCGATTGCGCGTTGGCCTCAGGGCCGCTCAGGAGAATCCCGCCGCAAAAGATCGCGGCCGTGACGGCAAAGCGCCAGTCTCTCAGCATCGGTATGCCCCCAGTATTTTTCGTCGTGGGAGCAACTAGACCAAGCAGAGCAATGCCTGTCAAACCGGTCAGCCCTACGCCGATTTCTTCCCGATCCGCCCGAGATGGGTGAAGCCAAAGCCGGTGGAATATTTCAGCCCAAACCCCAGCGCGCGGTCGAAGCCGAT
The DNA here is from genome assembly GCF_018130105.1 of Bradyrhizobium sp. AUGA SZCCT0160. Lineage (NCBI taxonomy): Bacteria > Pseudomonadati > Pseudomonadota > Alphaproteobacteria > Hyphomicrobiales > Nitrobacteraceae > Bradyrhizobium > Bradyrhizobium sp. AUGA SZCCT0160. The sequence continues at coordinate 153,127 of NZ_JAFCMD010000007.1, read as the reverse complement.
ATGGGCGAGCCAGATCATGGCGATCGACAGCACCAAAGGCTCGGCTGTGACAAAGCCGACCGTCATCAGCGCCATCGGCACCATGTAAGTGTGGGCGGCGTTGTAGAGCATCGCCCCGAAGCGCGGCCCGAAAAAATAGGCGGCGAAGCTGAGGTCGGGCGCCAGGAACAGGGCGGCGAAGACCCACCACGATCCGTCCCAGACCCAGTAGAGCAGCGTCATCCCCAAAAACAGCGCCAGGCCTTCCAGCCGGAGCATGGTTCGCAGGCCCCCGGTAACGGCCCCGGCAGGCTCGGCGGTCGCAGTATCCGTCAATTGCATCCCCTGTGCAGAGGTGCGGATATAGGTGCACTTCCGCACCGGTACCAGAGGGCATGAAGGGGTGTTTCCGGTTCGCAAAAGGCCGTGTTAGAACCCCGGCCAATTTGGACCTGAGACGGGCGGCAGCACATGAAAGACATCCTGGACACCCTCGAAGAACGGCGCGCCGGCGCCAAGCTCGGCGGCGGCGAGAAGCGCATCGAGGCGCAGCACGCCCGCGGCAAGCTGACGGCGCGGGAACGCATCGAACTCCTGCTCGACAAGGGCTCGTTCGAGGAATTCGACATGTTCGTCGAGCACCGCTCGGTCGAATTCGGCATGGAAAAGAACAGGATCCCCGGCGACGGCGTCGTCACCGGCTGGGGCACCGTCAACGGCCGCAAGACTTTTGTATTCGCGAAAGACTTTACCGTGTTCGGCGGCTCGCTGTCGGAGACCCACGCGCTGAAAATTACAAAACTGCAGGACATGGCGATGAAGGCGCGGGCGCCGATCATCGGGCTCTATGACGCCGGCGGCGCGCGCATCCAGGAAGGCGTAGCTGCCCTCGCGGGCTATTCCTACGTGTTCCGCCGCAACGTCATTGCGTCAGGCGTGATCCCGCAGATCTCGGTCATCATGGGCCCCTGCGCCGGCGGCGACGTCTATTCGCCCGCAATGACCGACTTCATCTTCATGGTGAAGAACACGAGCTACATGTTCGTCACCGGGCCCGATGTGGTGAAAACCGTCACCAACGAAGTGGTCACGGCCGAAGAACTCGGCGGCGCCTCCGTGCACGCCACGCGCTCCTCGATCGCCGACGGCGCGTTCGAAAATGATGTCGAGACGCTGCTGCAGATGCGCCGGCTGATCGACTTCCTGCCCTCTAACAACACCGACGGCGTGCCGGAATGGCCGAGCTTCGACAATATCGAACGCCTCGATATGTCGCTGGATACGCTGATCCCCGACAATCCGAACAAGCCCTATGACATGAAGGAACTGATCCTCAAAGTCGTGGACGAGGGCGACTTCTTCGAGATCTCGGAGACATTTGCAAAAAACATCGTCACCGGTTTTGGCCGCATCGCCGGCCGCACCGTCGGCTTTGTCGCCAACCAGCCGATGGTGCTGGCGGGCGTGCTCGACTCGGACGCCTCACGCAAGGCCGCGCGCTTCGTTCGGTTCTGCGACGCCTTCAACATCCCGATCGTGACGTTTGTGGACGTGCCGGGCTTCCTGCCGGGCACCGCGCAGGAATATGGCGGCCTGATCAAGCACGGCGCCAAGCTGCTGTTCGCCTATTCGCAGTGCACGGTGCCGCTGGTGACCATCATCACCCGCAAGGCCTATGGCGGGGCGTTCGACGTGATGGCGTCCAAGGAAATCGGCGCCGACATGAACTACGCCTGGCCGACCGCCCAGATCGCCGTGATGGGCGCCAAAGGCGCGGTGGAAATCATCTTCCGCAGCGACATCGGTGACTCCGATGCGATCGCCGCGCGAACGAAGGAATACGAAGACCGCTTCCTGTCCCCCTTCATCGCCGCCGAACGCGGCTATATCGACGATGTGATCATGCCGCATTCGACGAGAAAGCGGATCGCGCGGGCGCTGGCGATGCTCAGGGATAAGAAGGTCGAGATGCCGGCGAAGAAGCACGACAATTTGCCGTTGTAAGCTTCGTTGGGTGGGTTAGCGAAGCGTAACCCACCATCTTTGGTCTTCGCGCCCGCAATTGATGGGTATCGCTTCCGCCTTCGCTCTTTGAGCTACGGCGGACAGGTCGCTCCACCCATCCTACGCACCGTTATCGGCCCCCGAGAAACCCCAGCAGCAGCTCGTTATATTTCGCCGGTGCCTCCAGAAACACCAGATGCCCGGTGTCCGGTATCACTTCGGCGCGGGCGTTCGGCATTTTGGCGGCGAGCGCCTTGGCGAGGTCGGCGTTGTGGCCCATCTTCGGCCGCAACGCTTCGGGCGCATTGGCTTTGCCCGGTGCGTTGTGATCGTCGGCGCCCATGATGAACAGGGTCGGCCGCGTGATCAGCGGGATTTCATGCGCCACCGGCTCGCGATAGATCATTTGCGCGGAGCTGACGAAGGCGCGCAGCCAGCGCGGATATTCGGCGCTGCCCTTGATGTTGAAACGCGCATCGATGAAGGGCGTGACCTGGTCTGCCGGCAGCTTTAGCGCATAATTGGTCTCGAGCTGCTTGCGATATCCGTCGGCGGTCAGTCTGTCCTCGTTCTCCAGAATCTTTTCGGTCGGCGTCGGCGGCACATAGAGACGGTAATCCTCGAGCCCGATCGGCGCGGTCAGCACGAGATGGTCGACCCTGTCAGGGTAGGCGCGGGCGATCCGCACGCCGAGCATTCCGCCGAGCGAATGGGCGACGATATCGGCTTTGCCGATCTGCAGATGATCCAGCAGCGTCATCGTGTTGCGTGCCAGCGTGTCAAAATGCAGCTCGCCTTGCGGCTTGGAGGATTTGCCGAACCCGATCTGGTCCGGCACCACCACGCGATAGCCGGCGTCCGAAAGCGTCTTGATGACCGGCGCCCAATAGCTCGACGGGAAATTGCGGCCGTGCAGCAGCACCACGGTGCGCCCGTTCGGCTGCACCGGGGCGACATCCATATAGGCCATCCGCACTTGCTCGCCGTCGTTGGTGAGCGGCAGCAGGTTGACCGGATAGGGATAGGCGAATCCTTCCAGCCCGATGCCATAGGGCTCGCGCGCGGCGGCGCTGGCTGGTGCATGAAGTGAAACGAGCAGGGCGCTGGCCAGCGCCGCGGCACAAAGACGATCCATTGGGAACTCCGACGGCGTTGGCCTCGCGTGGCGGCATCGGAATCAAGAAGCGATGTCCACTTTGGGCAACGACATACCGGCGTTATGGTTTCGAGTGGAAGGGGGGCGCCCTTCACGAAACGTCACCATCGCTTGATCGGGATCGCGCACTGTGAACTGGTGCCGCGCCGATCAGGCTCGAAGCCCGACGCCTTGATCCCCGGCGCCCACAGCGCGTAGGGTGAAATTTCCACCAATCTGGTATCGGCCCTTTAATGACCGAAGACGACCCGACCGACGAGATTTCCAAGATCGAAGCGCGCCTTGAGGAGCTTGCCGAGGCCGCCGAGCGATGCCGGAAGTATATTCTGGCTTCCAAGGCGGCGATCGCTGGCGGCGCCGCGTTATTGCTTGTGACGATGCTTGGCTTGTTCGGGGCCGGCATCGTTTCCGCGCTCGGATCGATCGCGATGATCCTTGGCGGTATTGTCTCGCTCGGATCGAATGTCAGCACCTTGCGACAGACGGAGGAAGCCATCGGCGCCGCCGAGCTGGCCCGTTCCGATCTGATCGGCAGGATCGATCTGCGGATGGTCAGCGATGCGCCGATGAAACTGGCTTGACGGGTATCAGCCCCGCCACCGGCGTCGTAGGGTGGGTTAGCCACCGGGTCACGCGAATGCGCGCCCGATGATAAACTCCGCGTAACCCACCATCTTTTTCCGTCCACCGCATCGGTGGGTTACGGCTTGCGCCTAACCCACCCTACGATTCCGGCGAGTGCCGTTACTTCATCCCCATGCAGCTCGCATAGAACGTCGTGGTCGCCGGCCAGTCCGAGAACATGCCGCGGATGCCGACCTGTTTTGCGAGGACATCGAGCACCGTCAGCGTATCGCCGTCGCGGTCGATCGCCGGCTTGATGGAGCGGTGGTAGAAGCCGCCGCCCTTGTTGAGCGGGCCGTCGCGCTCCAGCGACCAGCCGATCAGGTCGAGGCCGGCGGCCTTCGCGGCCTTGGCGTATTCCGACGGGATGATTTCCTTCTTGTCGTTCAGCGTCAGCATGGTCCAGATCGGCGGCGCCAGGATTCGGACGCCTGACGACTTGAGTTCGGCCATCGAAGGCTTCCAGGTCTCGGGCTTGGCGGGATCGAGACCCTGCTTCTCGTAGCGGTCCTCGAGATAGACCGCCTGCGCGCCGAAGTCAGGCTCGCTCTTCACCCAGAACAGCACATCGGCCAGATTGAAACTCTGCGCGAACACGTCGCTCGCCGGAATGCCCGCGGCCTTGTAGGCGGCGATCATCTGCGCGGCGTACTTTTCCTGAGTGTAGTCGCCGTCGAACGGCATCGGCACTTCGGGCGACTTCAGTTCGGGCGTGAACTTGGCGCCGAGGCTCTTGATCAGCGCGATGCTTTCATCATGCGTCATCAGCGTGCCGGAAGCGGCGTAGAGATCCGTGCGCCAGCGCGGGGTGCCGTTCTGGTAATCGGCCACGTTGGTGGCATCAGGATTGAAGCTATCCATCTTCGCGGTCAGCGACTTGAACTCGGCGAGCGTGATGTCGCTGGTGCAGCACTTTGCGGAGGCCTTCTTGCCGGTGGCCGGATCGGCCGGGCTGAAACCTTGCGTGCATTTGGCGGCGAGCGCCGGCACCGACAGGATGTTGGTGGTGGTGTGCAAATCGCATTGCGCGTGCCGGCAGACCAGCTGGCGGTCCTTGGTGAAGGTCACGTCGCATTCGATGATGCCGGCGCCCATCCGGGCCGCGGCGGTATAGGATTCTTTTGTGTGCTCGGGAAATTGCATCGCCGCGCCGCGATGGCCGATCGAAAAATCGGTCTTGTGGAACGGCCCGTTGCATTGGCTGAGCTTTTCCTTGAGCGGGCCGTCCTTCATCTTGTCGACGAGGTAGAACGGGCGCGGGCCGATCTGCGCCTCGCGCGGCAGGGGCACACTTTGCGCCGCGGCGGGAGCGGCGGTCGCAAACAGCGCGAGCGCGGAGAATAGAACCAGAAGGCGGCGAGAGTGCATGAACGAACCTCGGAAGTGGCGGTGTAAAAAACGGATATCACCACGACATTATGACGCCTGCGTGTGGGGTTGCGCCCGCTTGCGGTTTATCTACAGTTCGCGCGGTCGCACGGCGGTGATCTTACGCAAAATAACAATCGGGAGGAACCGAAATGCCGAAGGCCCTGTTCGTCGTCCGCGCCACCGTGACGGATGCCGCAAAGCGTCAGGCGTTCGATGCCTGGTATTCGCGCGAGCATCTGCCGGACGCTGTCAAATCGTTCGGCGCCGAGAAAGCGTGGCGCTACTGGAGCCTCAGCGATCCCGCGCTGCATCACGCGATGTATCAGTTTTCCGACGAGGCCGCGCTCGACCGCGCGACCAAAGCGCCCGACATGACCCGGCTGATCGCCGATTTCAACCGCGACTGGCCCGACGTGACGCGCACGCGCGAGGCGCTGGTGCTGGCCGAGGAATTTGCGAAGTAACTCACTGTCGTCCCGGCCTTGAGCTCAGATGCGCAATTGCGCATCGGGGGACCCATAGCCACCGTCGGTAATTGTTTAACACGCTGGTCGTTATCTTCTTTTTCCATCAACACCGGCCGCGGCGTATGGGTCCCGGCCCCCGTGCGCAATTGCGCACTAGGCCGGGACGACGTTAGTGGCGGACAGCCAAAACCTGAATGCGCAGTTCAGCTGGCATTCATCTCGGCGCACCGAAACTCTCCTGCTCAATCCAACCGATCGCAGAGGAGGAGATGTCATGGAGCGCCGGCACTTTCTGAAACTCGCCTTTGGATTTGCGGCAGGTGGTGTCGCACTTGCGGCCGGCGCACAGGCGGCGCCGCTGACGCCGCAGCCGCTGGTTCCGGACGGCCAACTCCCTGCCAATCCGGATGCGCAACCCGCCGTCACGTCCGGCGATGAGGTCGATCAGCTCCAGCCAGAGGAAGTGCGCGGGGGCCGAGGCCGTGGCCGCGGATGGGGTCGTGGCCGTGGCTGGGGCCGTGGCCGCGGATGGGGCCGTCGGCGCTGGGGCTGGCGCCGTCGGCATTACGGCTGGCGCCGCAGGCATTACGGCTGGCGTCGCCGCCGCTGGCGCCGTCGCTACTGGCGACGCCGTTACTGGTAACGTTCGTGGGGACGGGGCGGGGATGGCATTTGCCGTCCCTGCCTTATGGGGTCGGCGTGGGCTTCATTCCATCCGGCTATTTGATTTTCGGCGAAGTCTCGAAATTCGCCTGCGTGTCCTGCGTGTGAAGGTGCTTCAGCCTTCCGCGTCCTTCGATCAGATAGAAATGGTTTCCGACAATACCGGCCTCGTTGCGGGCGCCGCGGAACACGATCATGCGGCTGTTGGCGCGGCTGACGACGGGATCGAAATCATCTGACACCTCGTGCCAGCCGGAGACCGTGAACAGCTCGATGATCTTGCCGGTGCGCGCATCGAGCAAGGTGGGCGCGACGCAGGTCGAGCCGCAGGGCAGCTTGACCACGATGTAACGGCCCGCCGCATCGATCTTCCCGTCGTCGGCTGCGGCGAGAAAAGTCTCCCGGCGGGCGCGCAAATCCGGCGTCACCAGCCGCGGGATTGCGATTTTGCCGGCGTAGACCCTGACCGGATAATCCGCGAATTTGGGCGGTGCTTCGGCACGCGCCGATAGGGTGAGGCAGGCCAGCGCGATCGCGGTGGCGACAAAGCGGAGGGAGTTCATGGCTGCTTGCCCGGAAAGGTGCATCCCGCTTCGTCTGCGCAACACGCCGTGGCGTTCAATGCCGTCCTGCCCATAAAAAAAGCCCCGCCGGAGCGGGGCCTTCGGCCGTATGAATTGATATTACCGAACGCGGCAGCGCCCGTAGGCCCAGACCATGCCGTAGGGGCAAACCCGGCCGCCGGGCCGCACCACAACAACCGGGGGCCGCACGACGCGCGGGGGGACGTAGACGGCGCGCGGCGCCACCACAACACGGCCGCGATTGAGCACGCATCCGCCATAGGGACCGCGATGATAGCCGGGGCCGCATCCGCCCGCGGCATTCGCCGCGCTGAAGCTCGCAAACGAGGCTGCGACCAAGACTGCAGCGAAAAGGTACTTCATGTTTTCTCCCGATTTTTAGCCGCCAGGCGGCGCGGTTCCGAACCTAGTCACGGGACCTGAATAGAAAATGAATGTTGTTGATTCGTGAAACAGCAGCAAGAAATTGCCGGTTGTGCGGCTGTCACATTTTCGTTGCCACGCCTCATTTGGGGCCAATTCGTAAACAAACGGCTGCACGAATTAAGCTTCGCTCGGGCCGAACAGCGCCGCGAACCGCTTCTCGCCGTTGCGCGTGAAATTGACGACGCGGCTGCCCGGCGCGCTATCGCGTGCGGCCCAGTTGAGTTCGGTGAACCGGCTCATGACCGCCGCACCCAGCGTGCCGGCGAGGTGATGCCGCCGTTCGCTCCAGTCGAGGCAGGCCTTGCAGACCGGCCGGCGTGGATGGGCCAGCGTATCGGCGTCGATCTGCAGCGCCTTTGCCATGAAGCGCTTGCCTTCGCCGGTGAGTTCGATGGTCTCCTTGCTTTGCCGGACCAGCTTCTGCTTCTTCATGCTGTCGAGCATCTGCACGCCGAGATCGCCGGCGAGGTGGTCGTAGCAAATCCGCGCCCGGCGCAGCGCCGGCTCTTTCGGCCCGGTGCGCACACGCGTGTGACCGGCGCGTTCCGCAAGCCCCGCAAGGCCCTCGAGCACGCCGGCGACATCGGGATCGGTGAGGCGGTAGTAACGGTGCCGGCCCTGCTTCTCCTGCTCGATCAGGCCGCCGGCTTCCAGCTTGGCCAGATGCGAACTCGCCGTCTGCGGCGTGATCCCGGCCTCGTGCGCCAGTTCGGTCGCGGTCAACGCGCGGCCGGTCATCAGCCCGGTCAGCATGTTGGCGCGCGCGGGATCGCCGACCAGGGAAGCGACCATTGCGATGTCGGGGCCTGCTTTCATAGTTCGATGATAGCCGAAGCATCGCCGACGATCAAGCGGGTAGTGTCCGGTCCGAGAATAGGCTCCGTCATTGCGAGCGAAGCGAAGCAATCCATCGCGCCACGTGCGGAGGAATGGATTGCTTCGTCGCTTCGCTCCCTTGCGCAAACGCTTCGCGTTTGTCGCAGGCAATGACGACAACAAGGACCGGAGAACAACATGACCATCACCGTCTTCATCCGCTACCAGCTCGATCCGTTCAAGCGGGTGATGTTCGAGGAATATTCGAAAAACTGGCTCAGCATCATTCCGAAATGCGGCGGCGACCTGATCGGCTACTGGATGCCGCATGAGGGCACCAACAACATCGCCTTCGCGCTGATCTCGTTCGACAGCCTCGCGGCCTACGAGAGCTACCGGGCGCGGCTGCGCGCCGACAAGGAGGGTATGGCCAATTTCAGCTTTGCCGAGGAGAACCAGTTCATCCTCGCCGAAGAGCGCACGTTTCTGCGCAAGGTCGTGGCGTGAGCGTCTGGCGGAGCAGGCGGTGCGTACCTATGTTGGCCGCGCCAACAAACAATTCGGGGAGTGACCATGCTGACAACTGCTGACAAACGCGCCGCCTTCAAGAAGTTGCACGAGAGCGGCTGCTTCATCATCCCCAATCCGTTTGACGTCGGCAGCGCGAAGGCGTTGCAGCATCTCGGCTTCAAGGCGCTGGCGTCCACCAGCGCCGGTTTTGCCTGGGCCATTGCCAAAGCCGACAACGGCGTCACCGTCGACGACGTCTGCGATCATCTGGCCGCGATCTCTGCGGCGGTCGACATTCCCGTCAATGCCGATTTCGAGGACGGTTTTGCGCATGAGGCGGACAAGGTCGGCGTCAACGTGGCACGCGCGGTCAAGACCGGCATCGCCGGCCTTTCGATCGAGGATTTCACCGGCGACAATTCCAAGCCGCTGTTCGAACGCGAGCTTGCCATCGATCGCATCCGGGCGGCGCGCCAGGCGATCGACGCCGACAATAGCGGCGTCCTGCTCACCGGCCGCTGCGAGGCGTTCCTGCGCGGGGTAAAGGATATGAAGCTCGTGATCGACCGGCTCACTGCCTATGCCGAGGCCGGCGCCGACGTTCTCTATGCGCCCGGCATCTCGACGCCGGAAGAGATTTCGGCGGTCGTCAAGGCGGTCGCGCCAAAACCGGTCAATCTGCTGGTCGGCGCCGCCGGTCCGTCGCTGAAGATTGCCGGCGATCTCGGCGTGCGCCGTATCAGCGTCGGCGGTGCGCTGGCGCGGATGGCGTGGGCCGGCTTCATGAAGGCGTCGAAGGAGATGGCGGAGCAGGGCACGTTCACGGAGTTCGCCAACGGCTATCCCGGCGGCGAACTCAGCAAGATGTTCAGCTGACACCTTCCAAACAAATACGCACAAAGAAAAACGCAGCGGGCGTAATGCCCGCTGCGCTGTCGTTTCAGATCACTCTTGCTTCAGCCGTTACTGCTTGGCCGGTGCGTCGGCCGGAGCGGGCGGCGCCGCCGGCGAGGGCGCTGCCGGACGCGGCGGCGCGGCACCGGTGGTCGTGCCGGGCTGGTTGTTGGACTTCGGCGTTACGTCACGCATGCCCGGAGGCGCCGCGGGGTTGGCCGGCTGTGTCTGCGCGGTCTGGCTGGACGGCGTAGTGCCGGCCTCGTTGACGCTGGTAGTGTTCAGACCATAGAACAACGCACCCATTACTACGGCGATGGCGATCGCGAACATCGCGATCTTGGCGCCGCTGGCCGGACCCTCTGCGAGCTGCGGGTCGGCCTGTATCTCGTTGTCGAGACTGTTCATACGTGCCTGGCGGCGGATTTCGTCATCACTCAGATTGGCACGATATGGGTCGTTCGGATTGTAGGTCATCAGTCAGTTCCTCCGTTAGAACCCCAAAGTGTTTAGCGGAGATACAATGGCTGGCGCGGCCGGATGTTCCGCGTCAATCTTGCAACCGGTTAATGATGGAACCGTGATTCGCGGGTTCCATCGAACCAGAGGGTGCGAAGAGGCCGCATAAGAGGTTGCCATGTGGGCCCTGCCGCCCAGCGATACCGTGCTGCACCTGTTGTCCTATGTGGCGCTGACCGCGCAGGCGATGACGGCCGCCCTGGCCGCCGGGCGCCGCAGCATGGATTGGGCCGGCGTATGCATGCTGGGTTGCATTACCGCGCTCGGCGGCGGAACCATCCGTGACGTGCTGCTCGGGCACTATCCGCTGGTCTGGGTGAAGAACCCGTCCTACCTGGCGCTGACCGCGATCGCGGCTTTCGTGACCATCCTGATTGCGCGCCATGTGCACCGGCTCAACCTCGCCTTCCTGGTGCTCGATGCGATCGGCCTTGTGGTGTTCACGATGGCCGGCTGCGATGTCGCCCGGCAAGTCGGCGCGCCGCTGCCGATCGTGATCGTCGCCGGCATGATCACGGGCTGCGCCGGCGGCGTGCTGCGCGATATCCTCTGCAACGACGTGCCGCTACTGTTTCGCTCCGAACTCTACGCCAGCGTTTCCGTCGTCACTGGGTTGTTCTACGTCACCGCCTTCGGGTTGCAGTTGAATCACGAACTCTGGACCGGATTGACCTTCGCGCTCGGGCTGACGCTGCGGCTGCTCGCGATCCGCTATAAATGGGAGATGCCGAAATTCGTCTTCGGCGGCGATCAGCACTGACCGACGAACGCAGCGCACCATAACGTACCAGCCAGAATCGCCTGCAGCCAAAGGCCGCCTGGGGCGTTATCCCCAAACGCAGGGCAGCCGGCCACGTCATGCCGTTTCGTGCCGGGGCGGTCCGGCGACACAAAGCGAAACCGGCCGGCGTTCTTCCCGGCACGAAATTGCGATCTTTGATCGCGCGGCTGCCTTGCCCAGATTTGTGGTGCGGGAAGCGGAAAATCCGACATAGACTGGTTCTAAGAAGTTCTGACGCCTACATAAAACACAGCCTTGCTCAGAAATCGTCTTGGCGATCAAAGCGGCTGGCAAAGAGGGCTTAAATGGGAATCAACCAGGGTCCGATCAGTCTCGATCAGAAATACACCCAGGGAAGCGGCCATGTCTTCCTGACCGGCATCCAGGCGCTGGTGCGGCTGCCGATGGCGCAGATCCGCCGCGACCGCGCGCAGGGCCTGAACACCGCGGGCTTCATCTCTGGCTATCGCGGCTCGCCCCTTGGCGGCTATGACCAGCAGCTGTTCGCCGCCCGCAAGCATCTCGAGCAATACAACATCAAATTCCAGCCCGGCGTGAACGAAGACCTTGCGGCCACCGCGGTCTGGGGTTCGCAACAGCTCAATCTGTCGCCCGGCGCCAACTATGATGGCGTGGTCGGTATCTGGTACGGCAAGGGCCCCGGCGTCGACCGCTGCGGCGACGTGTTCCGCCACGGCAACGCGGCAGGCTCGGCCAAGCACGGCGGCGTGCTGGTTCTCGCGGGCGACGACCACGGCGCCAAATCCTCCACCGTCCCGCATCAGTCGGACCATGCCTTCATGTCGGCGCTGATGCCCTATCTCTATCCCTCCAGCATCCACGAAATGATCGAGATGGGTTTGCTGGGGATCGCGATGTCGCGCTACAGCGGATGCTGGGTCGGCATGAAGGTGATCACCGAGACGGTGGAAACCACCGCCGAGATCGACCTCACCGACGAGATGACGCCGTTCGTGATCCCGACCGATTTCGAACTGCCGGAGGGCGGCCTCAACCTGCGCTGGCCCGACGACCGCTTCGCGCAGGACCGCCGCCTGCAGGACTACAAGGGCTTTGCCGCGATCGCCTTTGCCCGCGCCAACAAGGTCAACCGCGTCACCATGGATTCGCCGAACGCGCGCTACGGCATCATGGCGTCCGGCAAGAGCTACGAGGATATCAGGCAAGCGCTGCGCGAACTCGGCATCACGCCCGAAGTCGCCGCCAAGATCGGTCTCAGACTCTACAAGATCGGCATGCCCTGGCCGCTGGAGCCGGAAGGGGTCAGGCAATTCGCTGTCGGCCTTGAAGAAATCTTCATCATCGAAGAGCGCCGCGAGATCGTCGAGAACCAGGTCAAGCAGGAGCTGTTCAACTGGCGCGACGATGTCCGTCCCCGCATCATCGGCAAGATGGACGACCACGACAAGCGCTTCCTGCCGTTTGCGGAAGAGCTCAGCGTCGCCTCGCTGGCGAGCTCGCTGACCGAGCGGCTGCTTCGACTTAATCTCAATCCTGAAATCGCAGCACAGCTGCGCGCCAAGGCCGACTGGTTCAACGGCCGGCAGGCAACGCAGATGCAGGCGGTGGCGCCGATCACCCGCACGCCGTATTTCTGTTCGGGCTGCCCGCACAACACCTCCACCAAAGTGCCGGAAGGCAGCCGCGCCTTTGCCGGCATCGGTTGCCACTTCATGGCGCTGTGGATGGACCGCTCGACCGAGACATTCACCCATATGGGCGGCGAGGGCGTGCCCTGGGTCGGTGTCGCCCCCTTCACCAAGGAAGAGCACGTGTTCGCCAATCTCGGCGACGGCACCTATTTCCATTCCGGCAGCCTCGCGATCCGCCAGGCGGTCGCCTCCGGCGCCAATATCACCTACAAGATCCTCTATAACGACGCGACCGCGATGACCGGCGGCCAGCATGTCGACGGCGAATTGTCGCCGCAGCAGATCACCTTCCAGCTTCACGCCGAAGGTATCCGCGAAATCTATCTGGTCTCGGAAAATCCCGATGCCTATCCGGCGTCCGAAATCGCGCCGGGCGTGAAGACCGCGCATCGCGACGAACTCGACACCGTCCAGAAGACGCTGCGCAAGGTAAAGGGCGCCTCGGCGATCGTGTTCGTGCAGACCTGTGCCGCCGAAAAGCGCCGCCGCCGCAAAAGGGGAATGCTGGAGGATCCGGCGCGCCGCGTCATGATCAATCCGGCGGTCTGCGAAGGCTGCGGCGATTGCTCGGTGCAATCGAACTGCATCTCGGTCGAACCGCTTGAGACGGAGCTGGGGCGCAAGCGCACCATCAACCAGTCGACCTGCAACAAGGACTATTCCTGCCTGAAGGGCTTTTGCCCGTCGTTCGTCACCATCGACGGCGGCAAGATGCGCAAGCGCGCGCCGGGCGGCGTCGGCGATATCGGCGAACTGCCGGAGCCTGCGTCGCGCCCGACGCTGGAGCGGCCCTACAACGTCGCCGTCGGCGGCGTCGGCGGCACCGGCGTGCTGACCATCGGTGCCTTGCTCGGCATGGCCGCGCATATCGAGGGCAAGGCCAGCATGATCCTCGACATGTCCGGCCTCGCCCAGAAGGGCGGCGCGGTGCTGAGCCATGTGCGTCTGTCAGAACACACTGCCGACGTCACCTGTTCGCGCATCGTCACCGGCACCGCCGATCTCGTGCTGGCCGCCGACGAAGTGGTGGCCGTCTCCAAGGAAACCATCACGCTCTGCGAATCCGGCCGCACCACCGGGATCATCAACACCCACCTCATTCCGATCGCCGACTTCATCCTCAACCGCGATTTCAATTTCCAGGCGCGCAAGGTCAACCATGTGCTGGAAACCGCGCTGCGCAAGGATTCGTCGTTCTTCGACTTCACAAAACCCGCCGAAATGCTGCTCGGCGATTCCATCGCCACCAACATGATGATGATGGGCTTTGCCTATCAGAAGGGCCTGCTGCCGCTCTCGGCCAAGGCCATCGAACAGGCGATCGAGGTCAACAGCGTCGCGGTCAAGCTGAACATCCAGGCGTTCCAGCTCGGACGTCTCGCCGCGCACGACCCGGCAAAGCTGATCGCGATGATGAAGGATCAGGACGGAAGCGTCGCACCCAAGACGCTGGATGCGATGACGCTGGACGAGATCATCGCCCACCGCAGCAACCTCCTGACCGAGTATCAGGACGCCAAACTGGCCGCCCGCTATCAGGCGCTGGTCAAGAAAGTCCGCGATGCCGCTGTCGATGGCGGCTACGACGAGGCCTTGCCGCGCGCCGTCGCGATCAACTATGCCAAACTGCTGGCCTACAAGGACGAGTACGAAGTCGCACGGCTCTACACCGACGGCCGCTTCGAAAAACAGCTTCGTGACCAGTTCGAGGGCGATTTCAAGTTCAGCTTCAACCTCGCCCCGCCGATCCTCGGTGGCGGCGTCGATGCGCTGGGCCGGCCGAAGAAGCGCGCGTTCGGCGCCTGGATGATGCCGGTTTTCCGGACGCTGGCGAAGATGAAGGGCCTGCGCGGCACCGCGTTCGACATCTTCGGCTACAGCGCCGACCGCAAGATGGAGCGCGACCTGATCTCCGGCTACGAGAAGGACGTCGCAACCGTGCTCGGCCTGCTGTCGCCGCTCACGCTCGACATCGCGGTCGAAATCCTCTCGCTGCCCGACCGCATCCGCGGCTACGGCCCGGTCAAGGAAAAGGCGGTGCACGACGCCAAGGCACGCTACACGCAACTGGCGGCCGATCTCGTCAACCCGCCGCCCGCGCCACGGCAGATCGCGGCGGAGTAGGGCGAGCTCTCACACCTACGTCGTCCCGGCCTTGAGCTCAGATGCGCAATGGCGCATCGGGGGACCCATAGCCACCGAACGCAGCTTTGCGAAAGCCGGATCACCAGCTTCGTAAAACGCAAAAGACCTCCGAGCCGAAGCTGGAGGCCTTCACTGTCACGAGGGGTACATCCGCCCTCCGCGACACTACTGGCGCGCATCGCTTGCGCTATGATTGATAGTCATAATCCACGACCGTCAACGTTTTATGACGTTGAAATCGCGATGATGGTGCGCGGGGCGGTGCCGAGCGATATCGAACCACCCCGCAACACTGAAAAATTGGCGACCTCTATAAGCGTCCTCTACAGGTCTGGCGATACCTGCGGCAATTTCCCTCGCCTCGTTCGCCCAACTGGTCCTTGTTGAGGCAGGCTTGTCTCAGTTCGCCGCACACGTCTCTCCGAGCTGATCCTTGGCAAGTCTCCCGGTATCTGCGGCAATTTCCTTCCCCACGCTCCCCTAGCGCGTCCTTGTTTTCGCAGGCACGCCGCAATTGCTCGCATTGCCCACCCCCTCGACCCTCGTACACTCGAACGCCCCCCGGCCCAACCTCAACGGATTGGGAAAAGGCCGGGATCGGAGTTACAAAAAGAGCAGTTGCCGCTGCGGCGCCGAGCGCATACTTGCGCATTCCTCTAAACATCCTGGTCCTCCAGCTGCTAGGTGCCCGTGAACTATCACGCGGGAAGCCGGATTTCGTTCCGAGGAAATGCACGAAAGTCGCTTATGGAACCCCGACGGGAAAATCAGCTCGTGTAGGGCGGGTTCTCTTTAACCCGCCATCTTGCATGGAGCGCGGCGGGTTAAAGAGAACCCGCCCTACCCAGCTGCGTCGCCTCGCTTGCAACTGGAATCTGGCTGCGGTGGGTGCGACAAAGCAACCCGACGGGCAAATCAGTTCTGATTTACGGAAATCGCGTCAAGCAGAAAAATTCCGGAAATCAAAAATATTTCTCTTTCCTTCGACCCAAATCACCGGCACATTCTCGCCATCCCGTCCCATTCAGAGGGGCGTCGGCCGTCGTCATGACGAGGGGCGGGGATGCGGTGGACGCTGATGTTGCGATTGACGTTCGCGGCTGAAGCGTACGGCAAAAGCGTGTGGTCCTGGCGCCCGTAACGGCGTCAAGTCTTTCGGGAGCTAACGCTTCCGAGGGGTGACGGTGGCAATAGAGGCCGTCTCACCGGGGAGAGCGCGTCATAAGCCGTAAAGCCACTGCGCAGGGAATGTCGGATGTTCTCCGCTGCCCTGTATGCTCGTGTGCAGCTTTCTTAGCACAATCGCACGCGAGACCGCGGGTGCAGCGCGCATCCGGCATTCCCTGCGCCCTCTGTTTTGAAGGGCGAAGCG
The DNA here is from genome assembly GCF_018130105.1 of Bradyrhizobium sp. AUGA SZCCT0160. Lineage (NCBI taxonomy): Bacteria > Pseudomonadati > Pseudomonadota > Alphaproteobacteria > Hyphomicrobiales > Nitrobacteraceae > Bradyrhizobium > Bradyrhizobium sp. AUGA SZCCT0160. The sequence goes on along the minus strand of NZ_JAFCMD010000007.1, from coordinate 137,143 downwards.
ATTTGTAAAACTTCGGGCGCAGCGCGCCGCGAGAATGCGAAACTGTATCCCCGTCATTGCGAGCGCAGCGAAGCAATCCATCGCGCCGCGTAACGATAGAATGGATTGCTTCGCTACGCTCGCAATGACGGGGTAGGCCGCGGCGTACTGGGTCCCCCGCTTACGCGGAGGACGACAGCGTCGGTGACCTGATACGATTTCCGGAGATAATCATCCTGACTTGAGTCCCGTCGCACCCGTCTCGCCTGACGGAATATTTCCTCGCTTGCCAAGGCTCTCCCGACAGGCCAGAAAAACCATGGAAATAAGAAACGCCAGCGGAGAATGATTTGACCATCAAGGGCAAAGCCTACATTGCCGGGATCTATGAGCATCCGACCCGGCACGCACCCGATAAATCCACCGCGCAGTTGCACGCCGAGGTCGCCAAGGGCGCGATCGAGGACGCCGGGCTGACCAAGGCCGATATCGACGGCTATTTCTGCGCCGGCGATGCCCCGGGCGGCCTCTGGCCGATGGTCGACTATCTCGGCCTCAAAGTGCGCCACATGGATTCCACCGACACCGGTGGCTGTTCCTATCTGATCCATCTCGGCCACGCCGCCGAAGCGATCGCCGCTGGCAAATGCTCGATCGCGCTGATCACGCTCGCCGGCAAGCCGCGCACCGGCCCGATGCCGCCGCGCGCCGCCGGCGCCGAGGCCGATTTCGAGGCGGCCTATGGCGCGACTACCCACAATGCCTACGGCATGTGTGCCATGCGCCATATGCACGACTACGGCACCACCAGCGAACAGCTCGCCTGGATCAAGGTCGCGGCCTCGCATCACGCCCAGTACAACCCGCATGCGATGCTGAAGGAAGTCGTCACCGTCGAGGACGTCTTGAACTCGCCGATGATATCAGATCCGCTGCACCGGATGGATTGCTGCGTTGTCACCGACGGCGGCGGCGCGCTGATCGTCACCACGCCGGAGATCGCGAAAAGCCTGAAGAAGCCGCTGGTGCGCCTGATCGGCCATGGCGAGGCAATGAAGGGCCCGCGCGGCGGCAAGGATCTCGATCTGACCTATTCCGCCGGCGTCTGGTCCGGCCCGCGCGCCTTCGAAGAGGCGGGCGTGACGCCCAAGGACATCAAGTACGCCTCGATCTATGACAGCTTCACCATCACGGTGCTGATGCAGCTGGAAGATCTCGGCTTCTGCAAGAAGGGCGAGGGCGGCAAGTTCGTCGCCGACGGCAATCTGATTTCCGGCGTCGGCAAATTGCCGTTCAACACCGATGGCGGCGGCCTCTGCAGCAACCATCCCGTGAACCGCGGCGGCATGACGAAAATCATCGAAGCGGTGCGCCAGCTGCGCGGCGAAGCGCACCCCAAGGTGCAGGTGCCAAACTGCGATCTCGCGGTCGCCCACGGCACCGGCGGACTTCTCGGCGTGCGCCATGCCGCCTCAACCTGCATTCTGGAGCGTGCGTGATGGCTGAAGCAAAGAAACTCCCCGTGCCGCAAGGCAACCCTGAGACCGCGCCGTTCTGGGAGGCCGCCAAGCAGGGCAAGTTCATGATCAAGCGCTGCACCGCCTGCGGCGAGCCGCATTATTTCCCGCGCTCGATCTGCCCGTTCTGCTTCTCCGACAAGACCGAGTGGGAGGAGAGTTCCGGTGAAGCCACGATCTACACCTTCAGCCTGATGCGCAAATCCCCGACCGGGCCTTACGCGATCGCCTATGTCACGCTGAAGGAAGGCCCGTCGCTGCAGACCAACATCGTCGATTGCGACATGGACAAGCTCAAGATCGGCCAGAAGGTGAAGGTGGTGTGGAAGCCGACCGACGGCGCGCCATTGCCGTTCTTCACGCCGGCGTAAGTTTCCCTTCTCCCCTCATGTTCGCCGAAGCCTTGGCGAAGGCGGATGTGGGAGAAGGTGGCGCGAAGCGCCGGATGAGGGGTTCTATCGGCTGGCATATGTGCTTGCTGAACCAACCCCTCACCCAAGTGAGTTTGTAACGAGCGCCGGTGTAGCCCTCTCCCACAAGGGGAGAGGGCGCAGCAACGGGCGCCGGTAAAGAAAAGAAATTCGGGAAGGACGCGCGAAGATGCCGATTAATTACGAACAGCTGATGGCCCTGAAAAATCTCGGCCAGAAATACGCCTATACCGACCGCGAGGTGATGCTCTACGCCTACGGCATCGGGATGGGCGCCGATCCGATGGACGAGAAGGAACTGGCCTTCGTCAACGAGGGCACGCTGACGCCGCGTCCGCTGAAGGTGGTGCCGACGTTCGCTTCGGTGGCGGCCTGGGGGGCAGGGCCCGGCGAGATGAATCTCAATCGCGTGATGGTGGTCGACGGCGAGCGCGACATCACCTTCCACAAGCCGCTGCCCGGCGCGGCGCATATCACGGCCGACTCGACCGTGCTCGACGTGTTCGACAAGGGCAAGGACAAGGGCGCGGTGATCCGCCACCAGACCGTGCTCAGGGACGAGAAGGGTGAGAAGCTTGCGACACTGGTCGCCTCGCGTTTCGCGCGCGGCGATGGCGGCTTCGGCGGACCGTCTGAAGGCCAGCCCGAGCCACACAAGGTGCCGAGCCGCGCGCCCGACAAGATCGTCGACATTTCCACGCGCCCGGATCAGGCGCTGGTCTATCGCCTGTGCGGCGATCGCAACCCGCTGCACTCCGATCCGGAATTCGCCAGGAAGGCCGGTTTCCCGAAACCGATCCTGCACGGCATGTGCACCTACGGCATCACCTGCCGCGGCGTGCTGCAGACCTATGCCGATTATGACTCCTCCGCCTTCAAGCAGCACGCGGCGCGATTCTCCTCGCCGGTCTATCCCGGCGAGACCGTGACGATGGAATTGTGGAAGGACGGCAACGTCGTTTCGTTCGAAGCCAAGGTGAAGTCGCGCAATGTCACGGTGATCAAGAGCGGCAAGACGGTGCTGGGTTAAGAGGTCTCGTGCCCCGGACGCAGCGCGGCACGGAGTGCTGCGCTGCAGAGCCGGGGCCCACTGCGCCAGGTCCCGGCTCTGCGAAGCAGCGTTACACGCTGCATCGCGTCCGGGACACGAAACCGGAAAAAAGGAGAAACCACCATGGGATTACTCGACGGCAAGGTTGCGCTCATCACCGGTGCGGGCGGTGGGCTGGGTGAGGCCTACGCCAAATTGTTCGCGCGCGAGGGTGCGGCGGTCGTGGTCAACGATCTCGGCGGCCCGCGTGACGGCTCCGGTGGCGACCAGACCATGGCGCAGAAGGTGGTCGAGGCGATCAAGGCCGAGGGCGGCCGGGCGGTTGCCAACGGCGCCGACATCTCGACCATGGCCGGCGGCCAGTCGGTGTTCGACGACGCCATCAAGAATTTCGGCCGCGCCGACATCCTCGTGAACAACGCCGGCATCCTGCTCGACGAGACTTTTTCCAAGGCGAAGGAAGCCAATTGGGACAAGGTGCTGAAGGTGCACCTCAAGGGCACCTTCTGCTGCACCCAGCCGGTGTTCAAATGGATGCGCGAGAATGGCGGCGGCGTGATCGTCAACACTTCCTCGACCTCGGGCCTGATCGGCAATTTCGGCCAGACCAATTACGGCGCCGCCAAGGGCGGTATCTGGGGACTGTCGAATGTGCTGGCGATCGAGGGTCGCAAATACAACATCCGGATCTGGACGCTGGCGCCGGGTGCGCTGACCCGCATGACCGCGGACCTGCCGCGCTATATCGAGAACCCCAAAGCGGCGCTGGGGCCCGATGGCATCGCGCCGGCCGTGCTATACATGGTCAGCGATTTGTCGGGCGACCAGACCGGCAAGACGCTCGGCGTTTCCGGTCCCCGCGGCGTCCGCGAGATGCGGATGATGGAAATGGAAGGCTGGAAGCCGCCCGGCGAGGCCTGGAAGGCGCAGGATATCGTCGAGCACGCCAAGGAGATCTTCTTCTCCGAGGAACAGATCAAGATGGGCGCGCGAAGGTTCTGACGTCGCGTCCCGTCCCCGAAGGAGGCTTCATGCTCGCACTGCGGCCCGCTCGTCCAGAGGAAGCGCCGGCACTTACCGAATTGTGCCTGCGCTCCAAGGCCGTGTGGGGCTATGACGCGGCCTTCATGCAGGCGTGCCGAAGGGAGCTGACGATGACGCCTGCAGCGATCATGTCATCCCGCGTGCAGGTCGCTGAAGTCGATGGCCGTCTCGCCGGCGTTGCAGAGGTGAAATCCGAAGGCGATGTCGCGCAGCTCGAAAGGCTGTTTGTCGAACCGGGCATGCTTCGCGCCGGCACCGGCCGACAGCTGCTCGATTGGGCCAAGGCCACGGCACGCGCCGCGGGGGCCACGACCATGCTGATCGACGCCGACCCGGATGCGGCCCCGTTCTACCGCCGCATGGGGGCGGTCGACGATGGCGTTGTTCCATCCGGCTCGATCCCCGGAAGGTTCATTCCCAGGCTCAATCTCTCGCTTTGAGGCGCCAGTCAGTCGGTGGTATCACTAGTTCAGGGATTTCGTCCTCTCACCCTCATTTACGGAAACTGACCATGAAGCTTACCGCCCAGGCCGCAGGCACCTTTGCGATTGCGCCGACCCCGTTCCACGATGACGGCCGCATCGACGAGAAATCGATCGACCGCCTGACCGACTTCTATGCCGAAGTCGGCTGCGACGGCGTCACCGTGCTCGGCATTTTGGGCGAGGCGCCGAAGCTCGATGCGCATGAAGCCGAGCAGGTGGCGATCCGGTTTGTAAAACGCGCCAAGAACATGCAGATCATCGTCGGCGTCTCGGCGCCCGGATTTGCCACCATGCGTTCGCTGGCGAAGGCGTCCATGGACGCGGGCGCTGCCGGCGTCATGATCGCGCCGCCGCCTCACTTACGCACCGACGACCAGATCACCGGCTATTTCAAGCAGGCGCAGGAAGCGATCGGCGACGACATTCCCTGGGTGCTGCAGGATTATCCGCTGACGCTCAACGTCGTGTTCACGCCCGCGGTGATTCGCAAGATCGTGATGGATTCGCCTTCCTGCGTGATGCTCAAGCACGAGGACTGGCCGGGGCTGGAGAAGATCTCCACGCTGCGGAGCTTCCAGAAGGACGGCTCGCTGAAGCCGATGTCCATTCTGGTCGGCAATGGCGGCCTGTTCCTCGATTTCGAGATGGAGCGCGGCGCCGATGGCGCGATGACCGGCTACGCTTTCCCGGAATTGCTGATCGATGTCGTAAAACTGCAAAAGGCCGGCAAGCGCGACGCCGCGCACGATCTGTTCGATGCGCATCTGCCGCTGATCCGCTACGAGCAGCAGCCCGGTGCGGGCCTTGCGGTGCGCAAGTACGTGCTGCAGAAGCGCGGCGTGATCGCCTCCAGTGCGCAGCGCAAGCCGGGCGCGACCATCACGGCGACGGCAAAGGCCGAAGTCGAATATCTGCTGTCGCGGGTGGCGCGGGTCGATCGCCGCGCCAACCTGCAACCGCAATCCAGCGCGGCGGGTTGATCCGATGACCGAACCCGCCAAAGCACCGCGCCCTGCGTCCACCATCCTGTTGCTGCGCGACGCCACGGAGCGAAGGGGCGACGGCATGAGCCGCGCCGAAATCGAGGTCTTCATGATGGTTCGCCATTATGAGATCGACTTCAATTCCGGCGCGCTGGTGTTTCCCGGCGGCAGCGTCGACAAGGGCGACCAGGAGATCATCGCGGCGCCCGAACTGTATTCAGGCGGCGAGGGGCTCGATGAGGCCACGCTCAGCTTCCGCATCGCGGCGATCCGCGAGACCTTTGAAGAGAGCGGCATCCTGCTGGCGCGCCCCAAGGGCTCGAAGACGCTCGTCGACGCCAAAAGGGCCAGCGAGATCGAGACCGCACATCGTGCCGACCTGTGCGACAGCAAGATCAGCTTCCTCCAGGTGCTGACCGACAACGGCATGGTGCTGGCGCTCGATGAACTCGTGCCCTATGCGCACTGGATTACGCCGGAAGGCATGCCGAAACGTTTTGACACCTGGTTCTTCCTCGCCGCCGCGCCGCCCGAACAGGTCGGCGCCCATGACGGCAAGGAATCCACCGATTCAATCTGGGTGTCGCCGCGCGAGGCGCTGGAAGGCGGCGAGAGCGGCCGCTTCAAGCTGCCGTTCCCGACCACGCGCAACCTGATCAAGCTCGGCAAGCAGGACAGCGTGCAGGCCGCGCTCGAGGATTCCAGAGGCAAATCCGTCGTCACGGTGACGCCGATCATGACCAGGAACAACGGCGGCCGTCAGCTCCGGATTCCGCTCGAGGCCGGCTATGACGGCGACGTGTTCGAGGTCGGCTCGGTCGGTTAGGCGTCATAGACAGACGCCTCACGCGAGATACGTGTCGATCACCGCCTGATCCTGATCCCAAACCCAGCATTCCCCGAGCAACCCGTCCCGCACGGCATAGACCAGCAGCCGCTCGAACTCCGCCGCCTTGCCATCGCGCTCGAAGCGCTCGCGCACCAGCAGCGCGCCACGCTCGGGGCCGGCCATGATGTCGACGATGCCGAGCAGTTTCCGGCTGGTGCGGCGGGTGACCTCGGCCAGGATCGAAAGCGCCGCCATCTTGCCCCGGTGGTCGCCAGCGAGCGGGTTGCGGCCGAAATAGTGCAGCGTGAAGTCGTCGTGGTAGCAGGCGGCGAGCGCGGCGCGGTCGCCGGCAAGCCAGGCGCTTGCGTAGCGCGTCACGGCCTGCCGGGTGCGCTGAATCGCGGCTTGGCTGTCGGTATCATCAGGCTTATCTGTCATCGTACCGGGTCCTGTTGTCATCCCGGCACCCTAGCTCCGCCTGAACGATCCGGGCTTTCAGAAACTGGCTATGCGCGCAATCGGCGGGGCGAAATTGTTGGGGTGGGGCGCCCGCGTGCTCTATCTCGGCCCGGCCTTCGGATTGACGCCGCACCGCAATGCGACCGCCGTGCTTGCCATGGGCCTCGATGCGGCGCTGGAAGTGGCCGACGATCCGACGGACCCCGCGACCGACTATCGTTCCACGCGTAGCGTGTTGATATTGCCCAACAGCCTGCATCATCTGCGGATCGCGCGCGGGCGCATGGCGTTCCTCTATGTCGATCCGCTGGGGCGCGACCTCAAGGCCTTGCTGGCGCGAATGACGGATACGCGCCCGCGTGCGGCGTTCGATCTGCGGGAAGAGGCCGCGGTGATCGAGATCATGACCGGCCTTGCCGAAGATCGCATCCCGACGCGCGACGGACGTTCGTCGCTCGGCGAATTGCTCGGTGTCGGCACGCGCACCAAAGCCAATGCGCGGATATCGGTGGCGCTGCGGCTGATGCGGGATGAGCCGCATAAAGCCCACCGGCTCACTGAACTGGCGGAGCAGGCGGGGCTGTCGGCGTCGCGGTTCCTGCATCTGTTCAAGGCGGAGACCGGTGTGCCCTTGCGGCGTTACCGGATCTGGAACCGGATGGGCGCGGCGGTGCGTGCCTGCGGTGAGGGCTCGTCCCTGACTGAAGCCGCCCACGCCGCCGGCTTTGCCAGTTCGGCGCATTTCAGCAGCGCCTTTCGCGACATGTTCGGCATGATGCCGTCCGACCTGCTGAAAACCTTGCAGCCTGTGGAGGGCTAGGCAAGGCGCGGTGGGGCGTGATGCCCGAGGGAAGACCTGGCCATTTTGCCGCACGGCAAAGCCCCGCAGCGCCCAAAATCCCGGATTGGGGCAGCCGGGACCGGCAGTGTGACGCCAGCGTGACCAAGGGGGGTGGACCGGTGCACCGCCAGGCCGGTCTGGCCGGCTTCGCGAGCTATTTCAGCATGTTCCCCACGACCCGAATAACGTCGTATATTGCCGCCGATAGGAGCCTGGCCTCGATAACATGACCTCTGAATTGCCGCCGAATTCGCCAACGACGCGATCGTTTTCGTTGTCGATCGGCCAGCTGACATTCGGCAGTTTCATGCTGGTGCTGGCGGTGATCATCATCACCTCCACCGCCAGCGTCATCGCCATCCGCCACATCGATGCGACCTTCGCCGAGCTGCAGCGGCTGGAAAGCGTCGGCGACCTCGCCCAGGATATCGACCGGCGCATGAACGAGTTGCGGCTGGCGGCAAGGGATTTCGTCACCGACCCCGGCACCCAATCGGTCCAGGTCGGCGAGGCGGCGACCTCGCTCAGCGAGGTCCTGAAGAAAACCCGGCTGGAGCTTGCTCCCGAACAGCAGGATATGATCGATGGCGTCACCGAGCGCCTGTCGACCTACCGCAGCGGCATCGAGCGTATTTCCGCCCTGATCAACCGCCGCGCGGAGCTGATCGTCGGGCTACCGCCGCTGCGCGAGAAATTCGATGCCGCGATCGCCGACACCCCCGATCCACTGATGGCGTCGGCGCTGTTTCAAACCCAAAGCCAGATTGCCTCGGCTTTGCTGGCGCGAAATCCCTCCGCGGCTGAACTGGCGGCGCAAAGCATGCGCTCGATGACCATGGCGGAGCCAAAGCTTCGCGCGGCCGTCGATGATTATGCCCTGGCGATTATCAACATTTCGACCCGCGAGCGGCAGATTTCCGACATCGACAAGGAAGTGCTGGGCGCGGAGGGCCGCCTGATCCAGCGCGTCACCGAATTGTTGCGTGAGGTCAGCGCGCGTCGCGGCCATGTACTGTCCCGCGATTTCGCCCGGACGCTGACGGAGGCTAAATGGCAGAGCATCGTGCTCGGCACCGCCGGCGTCCTGATCGGGCTGTTCGCCTCGCTGCTGGTGGTCAGGCGCACCGTGCGTCCGCTCGCGACGATCGCAACCTCGATCCGCAAGGTGGCCGGCGGCGAAAAAAACACCTCGATCCCGCAGACCGATGTCGACAACGAAATCGGCGATATCGCGCGAGCCGCCGAAGTGTTTCGCCAGACGCTGGTCGATGCCGACGCGGCGCGCGAGGCGGCGGTACGCGCCCTGGCCGAACAGCGCCTCGCCGAGGAAAGCTATCGAAAATTGTTCGAGGCGTCGGTGGACGGAATCTACGTCACCACGCCCGGAGGCGCGCTGCTCAATGCCAACCCGGCGCTGGCGCGGATGATGGGTTACGCCACGCCGCAGGATCTGATCAACGGCCTCGGCGACGTCTCCGAATCCGTCTATGTCGATCCGCAGGCGCGCGTGGAATATGAGCGGCTGATGGAACGCGACGGCATGGTACGCGAGTACGAATACCAGGTTCGCGCGCGCGACGGGACGGTGCTCTGGCTCTCTGACAGCGCCAGCGCCGTGCGCAACGAGGATGGCGAACTGATCCGTTACGAGGGAACGGTCCGCGACATCACCGACCAGAAACGGGCCGAGGATGCGATCGCCGAAGGTCGCCGTTTGCTGCAGCAGGTGATCGATACCGTGCCCGCGGTGATCAACGTCAAGGACAGGCAGCTCCGCTATCTCCTGATGAACCGCTACATGGCCGGTATTTTTGGCATCGAGCCCGGGGAAGCCATCGGTCGCACCACGGCCGACCTGATGTCGCGCTATGGCGCGGCGAAAACCGATGAGCCGGACAAGCGGGTGCTGGCCGGCGGCAGCGAACTCGGCTTCTATGAGGAAGAGTACAAGGATTCCACCGGCAATATGCGGCAATGGCTGGTCAACAAGCTGCCGCTACTGGACGCCTCGGGCGAGATCGAGAACATCGTCACGGTCGCGCTCGACATCGGCGAGCGCAAGCGCGTCGAACTCGAGATGCGCAAGGCCAAGGACGCCGCGGAAGGCGCGCTGCGAAATTTGCGGGAAACGCAGAATTCGCTGATTGAAGCCGAAAAGCTCGCAGCCCTCGGGCGGCTGGTGGCGGGCGTCGCGCACGAGGTCAACAATCCCGTCGGCATCAGTCTCACGGTCGCCTCCGCGCTGGAGCGCAAGGCGGCGAATTTCACCGCCGAAGTGGCGCGTGGCGAACTGCGGCGGTCCAGTTTGACCGATTTTCTCGAAACCAGTCGCGACGCGTCATCGCAGCTCGTCGCCAATCTCAATCGCGCCGCCGAACTGATCCAGTCGTTCAAGCAGGTCGCCGCCGACCGCAACTATTCCGACCAGCGCAGCTTCGACCTTGGCGATCTCACCGAGCAGGTGGTGATGAGCTTGCGGCCGGGCCTTCGCAAACACAATCTGACGCTCAACGTCGATTGCCAGCCCAACCTGACGATGAACAGCTATCCCGGGCCTTACGGACAGGTGCTGACCAATCTGTTTCTCAATTCGGTCGCGCACGCGTTCCCTGACGGCAAGCCGGGCACGGTCGATATCCAGGTGCGCGAGTCCGGCAAGGACAATGTCGAGGTCCTGTTTTCCGACAATGGATGCGGCATGACCCTCGACGTTCGTCGCCGCGCGTTCGATCCGTTCTTCACGACGCGGCGTGACCAGGGCGGCACCGGGCTTGGCCTGCACATCGTCTACAGCATCGTGACCAACCGGTTAGGCGGGCGGCTCGACCTTGATTCGGAGCCGGGCGGCGGCACGCGGATCCAGATGATCCTGCCGCGCATCGCGCCGCTTGAAATGGCGGCAGAGTAGACCGGCGCGCTAGTTCGTATCGGCCAGCTTGCGCAGCGTGGCGCCGAAAATCTGGCTGGCTTTGCCGACCAGCGCCGTCCCGTTCATGGTTCCCCGCGTATCGGTGAACGTGCCGGATACGCCGATGCCGACGGGGGCCGGCCCGCCGAACAGCGGATTGGCATCGGGGCTCGATGTGTGACGCTGCACCAGCACCTCGCCCTTGAAGGTATCGCCCTTCACCGTGTAGCTGCCGGTGTAAAACAGATAGGCATCGCCGCCGAGGATTTGGCCATCCCGGAACAGAATCACACCGCTGCCCTTGCCGGACCGCCCGTCCAGCAGGCTGACGTGGATCGAATACAGACCGTTTTTCATGACGTCCCAATCGGCCTCCGCGCCCACGGAACCCGGTCAGCTTTTATGCCAAAGCGGCACCCGCAGCGTCAACGTGCTAGGCCGTTTGTATGCGCGCGCAGCGCGGTGGATCACGCGTATTTCTGGTCGCGCTCCAGGAGCTCGATGGAAATGCCCTGCGGTCCGCGGATGAAGCAGATGCGTACGCCGGGCCGGATCGTTGTCGGTGGCTTGGTGAACTCGACGCCTTTGGCCTTGATTTCGGCGGCGACGGCATCGATGTCCTTTACCGTCAGTCCGAAATGATCGAGGCCCTGATAGGGCGTCACCGGCGGCGTGTTGACGCCGTCACCGGCCGCAACAGGGGCGATGAACACATTGGCGCCACCGAGCTTGACGTCGATTCGGCCTGGGCCGCGGACGATCTCGCCGCCCAGAATATCGGCAAGCCAGGCCGCGGTCGCTTCCGGATCGGGACTGCGCAGGTGGACATGGTCCCAAGTTACTGTCGGCATATTCGTCTCCCCAAGCCTCGTGCCCGTCGCGGTGATTGTTGCCGCGCCGCCAATCTAGCGGCCGGTGGTCCGCAATTCCATCCCCTGCGGTGCGCCTCGGCGGCCGTAAAATTGTCGAGCTCGCGTGCAACCATTCTGACCGTGCGTGATTATTGAGCTAGCGGCGGAACCGTACAGCGGCAGTCGTGTGAGAGGCCGTACGGCGTAACGCCCGTAGGGCCTTTTTCATGCGCGGGTGCGGTGATATCGCCGCCGGGTGAGGGCATGGCCATGATGATCGCTGGACGGTCGTTCGGAGCCCCGCAAGCGCGACTGCTCGCGTTGCCGGCCATCGCCATCGCGGGATGCACGATATGGATGATGCTTCCCGGACCAAGTGACGCCGAGGGCGACGCCGCAGCAGAACCTTCCTCGGTCATCTACGCGCAGAATGTATCGCTGCTTGAAGATGCGGCGGCTAAGACCACTTTGGCGAATCCGGACCAAGCCTCGACGCCCGCCGCGGTGACCGCACCGTTGTCGCTCGCGCCGGAAGCGAGGTCGCCGATCGAGGGTTTGCGGATTTCCTCGCAATCGTGGCGAAGGGGTGGGCTGGGCTCGAAGGCGCTCGTGACCTTCACGCTGCGCAACGCCAATGAGTATCCGGTGAAGGATATCGAGATTGCCTGCGCCTTTACCCGCCGCGACGGCAGCCATTTGACCGACCGCCGGCGAGTGATCCCCGACACCGTGAACACCAGGAGCCGGAAGGTCTATTCGGGCGTGCTGGTCGGCTTCGTCAACGTTAACGCAAACAAGGCGAAATGTTCGCTGGTAACGGCAAGCCGAACTTAGCCCTGCGACCCGGCGCTGCGAACCCGAAAATGTGATCGCCGCCGTTGAACCTGGGGGATGCCCCAGGAACTAATCATCATATCTCCAGTTAGCCGAATGTACCGCGCGAACGGCGCGGGGGGAGCGACGTCAATGCCCGTAGCGCGCTATTTCCTGTTTGTCGGCGCGGCTTTGCTCGCGCTGTTGTTCGCGCTCGATGCCTTTGCCCCGCAACAGGTCGCCGTGGCCAGCAATTCGACAGGCTCGATCGACAAGACCGTCGTGCGGATCCGTTCCGACCAGAAACCGCCGGAACGCGTGGTTTACGACATGAGCCTTCCCACCATTGTTCCGCCGGCTGTGACCACCCAGGTGGCGGCGGCTCCGGCGCCGATTGCCGACCTCAACGCCCAGGCTCGGGTGCGTGACACTTTTGCCCAGTTCGTACCGGCTGAAGCCAAGAAGGTTGAGCCGCAGGCTCCGCGCAAGCGCAAGATCGCCAAGGTTCGCCCGGTTCAGCAGCCGACGATGCGCTTTGCCCAGCAGCAGCACTTTGGCTTTGGCTTCTTCGGGAGTAACACCTGGTAAGCATCTATCCGCTTGTGAGATCGGCCGCCCTGAGGACGACCGGTTTGACGGTTACCGGGGCAACTGCGGAAGCTTGTCGACAAATTTGTTGAAGCAGGTCAGCCGCTCGTCTTCTTCCTTCACGAACCGGCATTCACTGACAGTCTTGGCGGCCGCCGGCTTCGGTTTCGGCTGCGGCGCATAGACGCCGTCATAGCAGGTCAGGCGTTCCTTGGTTCCGTCGTCGATGTCCTGACACGCCTGCAGTTTCTGGGCGGGAGACAGGGGCTTGGCGGGCGCCGCCTTGGCCGACTTCTTCTCGCCAGAAGGCTTTTTCGACCCGACCTGCACCAGCGGTTTGCCGCCAACGGTCGGAGGAGGGGCCGGGTTGGTTGGGGCGGGCGTAGCCGTTCCCTGAGCAAACGCTGCGGCCGGATACATGATCGCCAGCGCCAGGATCATCTTTCTCATATCAATCGCTCTCGAATGCGTGGTTTGCCGGTTCGGTCATGCGCGGAAATGGCGCACTCGGAGAGATTCGAACTCCCGACCCTCGGAATCGAAATCCGATGCTCTATCCAGCTGAGCTACGAGTGCCTGTAGCCCGCCCGATTATCAGACTTGTCCGGGCAGGGCCAGCAGCGGAACGTCAGTAACAGGGGTGCCGGCCGCCCTGGCCGATGTAGGCGGCTGAGCCCTGGCGGCAGTAGTTGGTCGAAGGGCCGTCATAATAGGCAAAAGTGCCGGGCTGCGAGCCGGGCCCGTAATTGTGCATGTAGCTGATCGGGTAGGGCAGCCAGTGATGGTGATGGCGGCGATGCCGGTTATGGCGGGCGTCCGCCAGGCTGGGCGCCAGGGCCGCGGCAGCAAACAGGGCGGCGGCGATCAAGAACTTGGCTTTGGGCATTTGATTCTCCGGGGATCCCACTGGAAACTAGACGTTTTTGGCCGATCCGGGCACCATTTTACGCGAAACGACCGGAAAAGCTGCGGAAAACTGGCGGAAGCTTGCCTATTTTTGGCCCCTAAGGGATGCTTAACGAAATCCCAACACAGTCCGGCCAAGGTTCTGCGGTGTGGTCGGGACTTCAAGGGCCACCCTCCGCTTTGACAAGGCTATCCGGTTCCCGATCGACCCATGCGCATCACGTCCCTTGCCCTGCTGTTCCTCTCGGTTCTGGTCGCGACCCCGGCGCGGGCCGATCTGCACATCACGCGCGACCATGGCGGCTACGTCGAGGAATACAAGGTTAAGTACAAGCGCATCCGCGACCGCAAGGAACGCGTCATCATCGACGGCATCTGCAACTCGGCCTGCACACTGGTGTTCGGCATCGTGCCGATGAACAAGATTTGCGTGACGCCCAAGGCGAGCCTCGGCTTCCATCAGGCCTATTACGACAAGGCCTTCACCTTCGGCATCAAGGTCACGAGCTCTGACGGAACGTCGGACCTGATGTCCTATTATCCGGATACCGTGAAAGACTGGATTCGCCGCAATGGCGGGCTCACCACCGAGATGAAGAAGATCAAGAACGGTGGCGAGCTCTGGAAGATCGTCGATCCCTGTCCGGAAGCGTTTTGAGCCGGGCGCAACCGCGCCGGCCGCGCGCCGTCAGTTCTTCTTAGAACGTCACGAAGCCTCGGATCGATTTCCCGCGCCTTTTCGCGGATGTCGAGTGGCTCATGTAGTGGTCAATGGGTTTGTGCCGAGCGAGAAACGCAAGGTACCGTCGGGCATCAGGCCCTGGCCTTGAGTGCGTTCAGGATCTTGCGATGTTGTCACGACATGGCGCGCGATCGACCCGCGCGATCAGTCCTTGCCGCATGGCATGTGATCGGGCACTACGCGTTCGCAAATGAACCGTGACCATGAAGATATTGCCGCGCGGGCGGCGCCGGCGATTTTCGTCGTGCTGTGGAGCACCGGCTTCATCGCCACCAAATACGTCGTCAATAACGCCGATCCCTTGACCTATCTTGCGATCCGGATGGCGCTGGTGGTGGTCTTGATGGCTGGCATCGTCGCGATCGCGCGGCCCCGCTGGCCGGATCGGATCGGCATCTTCCATAGCGCCGTCGCCGGCATTCTGGTGCACGGGTTCTATCTCGGCGGCACCGCGATAGCGATTGCGCATTCGATTCCCGCAGGGCTGTCCGCGCTGATCCCCGGCCTGCAGCCGATCCTGACCTCGACCATCGCCAACCGCTGGCTCGGCGAGCGCGTCACGGCCATTCAATGGGCCGGACTTTTGCTCGGGCTGGCGGGCGTGGTGCTGATCCTGCACAACCGGCCGATGAGCGGCGAGGCGGGGTGGGGCTGGCTCGCTTCCGGCGTGTCGTTGATCAGCATCACGCTCGGCACGCTGTACCAGCGGCGCTATTGCAACGCGATCGACTGGCGCGCGGGCAATCTCGTGCAATACGTCGCGGTGACGATCTTCTTTGGAATCGGGGCATGGCTGTTCGAGAACAACGTGGTGCATTGGACCACGGAGTTCACGCTCGCGCTGAGCTGGCTGGTCGTTGTGCTGTCGATCGGATCGATCGGGTTGTTGTACTGGCTGATCCGTCGCTCAGCCGCGACGTCGGTGGCGAGCCTGTTCTATCTGGTGCCAGCGGTGACGGCGCTGATGGCCTATGTGCTGTTCGGCGAACGTCTCGATGCAATCGCCATCGTAGGGATGATCGCGTGCGCCGCCGCCGTGTTGCTGGTCAACCGGCGCGCCGCGTGAGGATGTTCAGGCATTGCGAATGCTCGCATAGGCCGCGAGCGCGCGTTCGCGACCAGCCTTGTGATCGATGATCGGCCGCGGATAGGTTTTGCCGAGTTCGATGCCGGCGCTTGCCAGTTCAAGCGGTGTCGCGGTCCAGGGTTGATGGATCACTTTGTCGGGCAGTTGCTTCACCTCCGGCACCCAGCGCCTGACATAGACGCCGTCGGGATCGAACTTCTCGCCTTGCAGGATCGGATTGAATACCCGGAAGTAGGGTGCGGCGTCGGCGCCGCAACCGGCGACCCACTGCCAGTTAGCCGGGTTGCTGCCGGCATCGGCATCGACGAGCGTATCCCAGAACCATTGCTCGCCCTCGCGCCAGTCGATCAGGAGATGCTTGACGAGGAACGAGGCCACCACCATCCGCACCCGGTTGTGCATCACGCCGGTGTGCCAGAGTTCGCGCATGCCGGCGTCGACGATGGGGTAGCCGGTCAGGCCGCGCTGCCAGGCGCGCAATGCCTTGGTGTCGTGCTTCCAGGGAAATGCATCGAACGATGCCTGCAGATTGCGCGTTGCGAGATCCGGCACGTCGTAGAGCAGATGACGGCAGAATTCGCGCCAGCCGAGTTCGCTGAGGAATTTATCGATATCGGATGACAGGCGAGGGTGCTCAGCGGCGGCGAATTTTGCGGCGTGCCAGACCTGACGCGGGCTGATCTCGCCGAAGCGCAGATGCGGCGACAGAAGCGAAGTGCCCTCGCGGTCAGGGCGGTCGCGGTCACCGGAATAGCCGGCGATACCACCGGCGAGGAACGCCTTGAGCCGCGCCTGCGCCGCAGCTTCGCCGGGCCGCCAGTTTTCGCGCAGACCGCCGGCCCAGTCGGGACGGGTGGGCTCGAGATGCCAGTCTTCCAGCGCATCGCTGGCGATACCGGATATGCCGTTCAGCTTCGTCGGCGCCGGCACTGGTTTTGGCGGATCGCCGAGGGATTGCACCCGCCGCCAGAACGGCGTGAACACCCGCAGGCCACGGTTCTCCTTGTTCCGGATCTGGCTCGGCGCCACCAGCAGGTCGCCGGGAGATCTGTGAGTCCTAACACCACCGAGTGCCGCCGCGACCTGATCCGCCGCCCGCTGCTGCGGTGCCTGTGCAATCTCGTTCCAATAGACGGCGCCGGCATCGACCTCGCGCGCAAGGCCGGCAATGACCGTGGAGGCCGACCCTCGGCGCAATACGAAGGACGCGCCCCGATCCCGGAGGCTCTCCTGCAAGGCGCGCAACGACTGCGCCAGCCACCAGCGGGCAGCACCTCCGAGCGGACGAACGCCCGGCGTCCTCTCGTCGAGCACGAAAATGCACACAACCGGCGCTTGTGTGCTGGCGGCCGCGTGCAGGGCGGGATGGTCCGAAAGGCGCAGGTCCTCACGGTACCAGACGATGGCCGGGCGAGGACTCGTCATGCGCGCATCAGTTTCATCAAATTCCTGAGGCTTTGCCTAGGGTTGCATTCATTAATGCGATCGTAAGCAAGAACCGTCAAATTGAGCCCGATTTGGGGAAAATTGCACATGTCCTTGCTGTCACTTGGAAAACTCCTGCCGTCGCTGAAACTTCGTCTCGGCACCAAGGCGGTCATTTCCGCCGTCCTCCTGATCGCGGTGAATACCGCGCTGGTGGTAGGCGCGGCCTATTGGTCGCTCAACTCTGAGTTCGGCGACCGGGCGCTTCGTGACATCGAGGTCAATCTGCGCACCCTGGCGCTGTCCTTTGCCGAGACCTACCCCGACGCCAAGATCACGCTGAAAGACGGCATGGTCGCCAAGGCCGAAGCGGCGAAGATGCCCGAATTCAAGGACCACGCGATCGTCGATCGCTCGGTCGGCTATGTCGGCGGCAACGCGACGCTGTTCGTCTATGACGAGGCCAGCAACCAGTTCGTCCGCCGCTCCACCAACGTGAAGAAGGAAAATGGCGACCGCGCCGTCGGCACCCAGCTTGCGCCCGACCATCCGGGACAGCCGATCCTGCGTCGCGGCGAGGCCTATAAGGGGCCGGCCACGCTGTTCGGCAAGACGTTCATGACGGCCTATTACCCGATCGCGAATTCGACCGGAAAGGTGATCGGCGTTCTCTATGTCGGCATTCCGATGGCGCAGTTCGAGACCATGCTGTCGCATGCGATCCAGAACATGGCGATCGCGGCGGGCATTGCAGCGCTGCTGGTGATGATGCTGACGATGCTGATCGTGCGCCGCGTGACCAAGCCGCTGACTTCGGTCACGGCGACGCTGACGGCCATTGCCAACGGCAACAGCGATGTCGAGGTCGGTCATCACGAGCGCATGGACGAGATCGGCGAGATCGCGCGCACGGTCGCGGTGTTCAAGAACAACTCGCTCGAGCGCCGCCGGCTTCGCGACGAACAGACCGCGGCCGCTTCTGCCGCCGCCGAACAGCGCAAGACCGAATTGCGCGGGTTCGTCGACGAGTTCCAGACCAGCGTCGGCGGCATCCTCGACAAGGTGCTGAATTCCTCGGGTGAATTCGAGCGCGTGGCCAAGCAACTTACCGAGACCGCGCGGACCACCGCCGGGCTTTCGGGCCAGTCGGCGGGCGCGTCGGAGACCGCCTCCGAGCATGTCCGCACCGCGGCCGTTGCTTCCGATGAACTCTCCAACTCGATTGCCGAGATCACCCGCCGCGTCCAGGAATCCAACGGGATCGCGGCCGACGCCGTCAAGCAGGCCGCGGCCACCGACCAGCGCATCAACGAGCTGTCGGAGGCGGGCGCGCGGATCGGCGACGTGGTGAAACTTATCACCTCGATCGCCGAGCAGACCAATCTTCTGGCGCTCAACGCGACCATCGAGGCCGCCCGCGCCGGCGATGCCGGCCGCGGATTTGCCGTGGTGGCCCAAGAGGTCAAGAGCCTCGCCGGCCAGACCGCCAAGGCCACCGAGGAGATCTCGAGTCAGATCGGCAGCATGCAGCTTGCGACCGAAGAGTCGGTCAGCGCGATCAAGGCGATTGGCCAGACCATCGAGCGCATCAGCGATATCGCGACCTCGATTTCGGCCGCGGTCGAGCAACAGCGCGGTGCGACGGCGAACATCGCCCAGAGCGTGCGGGCCGCCGCGAGCGGGACCGCCGACGTCGCCGTCAACATCCGCAACGCTGCGCAGGGCGCCGGCGAGACCGGCGAGACGTCCAACCGCATGTTTGCCTCGGCGCAGGCGCTGTCGGGCGAGAGCCTGCATCTGAAGGCCGAGGTCGAGAAGTTCCTGGACCGCGTTCGCGCGGCCTGATCGCAATCTGGCTATTGCCTATCTTTCCGTGACGCCGGTTCTGATGGCATCAGAACCGGCGTCATATTTTTGTCTGACGCGCGAATGCGCGATGAACCGTTACTGTTTCGGCTGCGGCACGATCCGGATGTACGGCTTCGGCGACTTCCAGCCCTGTGGATAGATCGTCTTGGCCTCGTCGTCGGTGACCGAGCCGGCGATGATGACATCTTCGCCCTGTTTCCAGTCGGCCGGCGTCGCGACGCGATGTTTGGCCGTCATCTGCAGGGAATCGATCACGCGCAAGATTTCCTGGAAATTGCGGCCTGTGGTCATCGGATAAACCAGCACCAGCTTGATCTTCTTGTCCGGTCCGATGATGAAGACGTTGCGCACGGTCTGGTTATCTGCAGCGGTCCGCGTTGCGACATCCCCCGAGGTCGAGGCGGGGAGCATGTCGTAGAGTTTTGACACGTTGAAATCGGTGTCGCCGATCATCGGATAGTTCGGCGCCGCGCCTTGCGTCTCCTTGATGTCCTCCGACCATTTCGAATGCTTGTCGACGGGATCGACGCTGAGCCCCATCAGCTTGACGCCGCGCTTGTCGAATTCGCCCTTCAACTTTGCGAGAGCGCCGAGTTCGGTGGTGCAAACCGGCGTGAAATCCTTCGGATGCGAGAACAACAGCGCCCAATTTGAGCCGATCCAGTCGTGGAATTTGATTTTGCCCTCGGTGGTCTGGGCTTCGAAGTCCGGGGCGACTGCGCCAATCTGGAGTGCCATGGTACACCTCATCTTATTCAAGTTGCAGGAGAATTTCTGTTGATCTGTATAGGCCCTAGCAGGGTGGAAGGGAACCTCCGGCCAAAAAAGGCGAGATCCTTCTCCGCGAATAGGGAACTCCTAGCACCTTCTTTCGATCTGCGCCCCTGCGACGAAAAATCCACGGCGGCGGTAATCGCCCGGATTGCCCCGATATCGCCTTTTATGGTCCGCAAGACCCCGGTCCCGGTTGCCGGGGCGTTCATCGGTCATTCAACTGAACCGTGACATCAGTCACAGCGACTAACTGGAGTCACAGCGACTAATTGGCAACCATCTAAAAATCTCGCAATGCAAGTTTCGAATCGTTAACCACTCGTTTACGCCGGCATCGCAATGCTGGATCAGAAAAAGAAATTGAGAAGTGCAAGCTATGTCTGCCCCTAATACTACCAAATCTATTGAAGCGTTCGCCGTTCTCCAGCCTTCCTGCCGCAAGACCGCCGCCCACGCGCTGACCATCGTGCGCGACGGCGTCATCACCGGCGAGGGCCCGACCACCAAGGGCCGCATCCATTTTTCCCGTGCTCTCGATGCCGATGACGCCGCTTGGTGCGCCCGCATCCTTACCGCATCCGCCGTCGAGCATCAGCCGGTCAGCCGCGCCGAAGCCGAGGCGCTGTTCGAAATCAGCGACGCCGCCGCCGAGCGCAGCGACGGTGGCCGTTTCGACGATCTCTTGGCCAAGGCGGTCGCCCATCATGCGGCGTCCGAATCCGGACTGCCCGTGCCGCCGCGCACGGTTGCCCTGTCGCCGGACACCGACATCGAAAGCTGGGCCCCGGCCAAGGCCGTCAACATCGACACCAAGGTGCTGGAGTGGATTGCCGCCCAGATGCGCGGCAAGCGCCGCTCCAACCACGCGCTGGCCGCGATGGTCGCGACCCTGGTCGGCGCCGCCGCACTGCCGCTTGCGCAGCTGCCAGGCATGCTGGACATGGGGATGCTGTAACGTCATTCTCGCATCATTGAATTCACAAGCGGCGGGGATTTTCCCTGCCGCTTTTGTTTGATGGGGCAGGGTGGTTGGACCGCGATGGTACCGGGCCCCACACAACGCTGTCGTCCTCCGCGAATGCGGGGGACCCAGTACGCCGCGGCCTATCTGCGTCATTGCGAGTGCAGCGAAGCAATCCACGTCTCGGCATAACAGATGCATGGATTGCTTCGCTGCGCTCGCAATGACGGAAGATACGGTTTCGCATTCTCGCGACACGTTGTGACCGAGCTTTGCCAGTAATTTCCTCGCCCTCCGTTCAGAGGGCGCAGGGAATGCCGGATGCGCGCTGCACCCCCGCTCTCGTGTGCAATGTGTGCATAAGAATGCGCACACGAGCATACATGGGCCTTTAATTCCCGATCCGGCACCCCATATGGAATCCCATGGCACAATGGAAAGCATCTGTCGCGCGGCAACCACCGATGACCAAGGCGGAACTGCGGGAGATGCTGACGAACGCGGTCCGCAACACGCAGCCCGGTGCTGACCAAAAGCCGAAACGCTCCCCGAAGGTCGAGAACGATCAGTCCTGACGGGTCGCCCGACGATATATCCGCGTCAGTTGCGGTCGATCCGAACAGCCTGGCCTCACAAGTTTCACAGGGAATAGCGTATGCGGCTGGTTGCCAAACCCACCGAGCAAGAGATCATCGAGGGACCGCAAGCGGTATCCTTTCAGATCGCGAACGGCAACGCGCGGCAGCGCTGCCTTCTGCAAACCGATCTTCCGACGCAGGCGCTGGCCCACAAATATCTGCTCACCAATTGGCCCGTGATCGAGCGGATGGCGCGCGAGGCTCTGGCGACCGGCATCCTTGACGATGGTCAAATCAAACTGGCCATGGTCTAAGCGGCACGTTCAACAATCAATGTCGGTTTTGGTCTACAGGGAATAGTCATGCTCAAGGATCGCGAGAATATCCTGAATGCGCTTCGCGAGAAGCCGCTCAAGGTCTACGAGATCATGAAACGCGCCAATCTTCCGAATGAGGAAGCCTGCCAGTCGCTGCTTCTGAAAATGCGCGACGAAGGTCTAGTGAAGTTCGACATCCACAAGGGTCGCTGGCTTGCCGGATGATGGCGCGGCGCGGACGACAAGTCGCGCGCCGAAGCTGGATCGCGGCTAATCCGGGCCGCGTGTGTCTCGAATGTCCCGCAAGAGCCAGGCGAGCACTAGAACCGAAGGCGTCCACGCGAGTAGTGCTCCGATCAACATCGCTTGCGCGCTTGTCATGATGGCTCCTCCACTTACTCTATCGACAAGTTCCACCTCGACGGTTTCGGCTCGTCTACGTCCGACAGACGGTCTCCTGTCCGGAGCTGTCGCATCGCTGGATTATTTCTGGTTTGCGACAGACGGCTCGGGGCATTTGTAGAGCCATCTCCAGTAGGCCTTGTTACGATCCCGCTGACGCTTGCACTGCTCGCGGCACCTGGACGAGCAGAATTGCCCGAAGCGCCAGCTGAAACGGACCAACCCGAAGGGGCGGTCGCAGTTCGGATTGTCGCAACGGTTTGTCATGATGCGGCCTCCGCATTCGTTCGCAGGATCAGGCGAATGAATTTTTCCTGGCCCTGGCCGAGACAAGAACGTCCGCAGTAACGTTCACGCGCCGGATTTCGCAGGCATACTATCTTGGGTTCTTCACTGTCGCATTCGGAACAGCGTGGGCCTGTACGCATGGCGACCTCCTCCTGAGGAATTGCCATTCACTGATCGTGGTGTACTGGTTGTCGTGCCGTCGGATGACCGGAGGGCAACGATGCGTCACTCTCATTCCGTCCCGCCCCATATTCAACTTGTCTAGATGGTTGATCGGCTTATCCCTAGGTATGACCGGCTCGAAACCGCCAATTTCGGTGGAATGGAATGGTTGTTCTGTCCCTGTCGCCAGACCGATCGGAATAGCGGTGCGATGCCGTGCTAACCCAATCGGATCGGGTCATCTGCTCTTTTCCTCGCCGTGCTCGCCCAGCGCGGCGTCGAGGCAGTTGATCAACGCCTCTCCCGTGAAGGGTTTGGTGAGAAAGCAGCTCGCGCCGGCCTTCAGCGCTTGCATGCGCGCGCTCTCGGTCGCGAAAGCCGTGATGAAAATGAATGGCAGCCGGTATCCGTCGGCAACCAGGTGAGCTTGCAGCTCGAGACCGCTCATGACCGGCATTTGAATATCTGCGATCACGCACGAGGTGTCATCCAGATGAGGCGACCGCAGGAACGCTCCGGCCGATTCAAAGGTGTGAACGACGTATCCAAGCGTCCGCACGAGATTGTAGGTCGCGGTGCGAACGGAGCCGTCATCGTCAATGATTGAAATCACGGGTGGGTTGGCCAAAGCGGTGCTTCCTGACGTGCTGGCAGAATGCCTCTTGCTGCAAGCCGCTTGGGAGCAGAGTGCGTCGCAAATCAGGGGCGGAAAATCATACTTAGGTTTGCAGAACGGGATTTGGAGCGCTCAACTAGAGCAGAATGACGTTTCTTCGAACCGTCATCCTGCTCCATCTCTTTGTTTGAGCATGATCTTTCGGAAAACCGGTACCCACTTTTCCGGATCATGCTTTATCCGCCAGGCTATTGGGGCGGCGCCGGGCGCTGTATTTCGAGTGCCTGGGCCATCTTCACCAGATCGGCCAGCGATTTCGCGGCCATTTTTCTCATGATGTTTCCGCGGTGTATCTTCACGGTAATCTCGGCAATGCCGATTTCGGCCGCGATCTGCTTGTTCATGAGCCCGGACGTGACCAGCGCCATCACCTCCCGCTCCCGGGCAGTCAAGGTCGCGAACAGCGCGTGCAGGTCAGAGCGGATCTTTGCTTCATTCCGGCTACTTCGATCGCGTTCGATGGCCGCCGTCACGGCATCCAGCATGTCCTGATCGCGGAATGGCTTGGTCAAGAAGTCGACAGCCCCGGCCTTCATGGCCCTGACCGTCATCGGGATATCGCCGTGGCCCGTCATGAAGACGATGGGAATGTGAATGCCTGCCTTGGCAAGGTCGGCCTGAAAGTCGAGGCCGCTCAGTCGAGGCAGCCTGATGTCAAGGATCAGGCAGCTCGCAACGTCCGGCAGCTTGCTCTGCAGAAATTCAGCGCCCGAACCGAACACTTCGACCCGCAAGCCCACCGAGCGGAAAAGATTCCGGAGCGCTTCACGCACCGACACGTCATCGTCGACAACATAGACGATCGGCTCGTCCGGGCCGCCAATGGTGCGAGGCGAGTTTGAGCGGCCGGTCACGGCGTATGGTCCTCTTGATGCATCGGCAGGCTGAACTGAAACGTCGCGCCGGGCCCGACATTGACGGAGGCCGACAATCGCCCGCCATGGGACTCGACGATTGATCGGCAGATCGACAGGCCCATGCCCATGCCGTCGGGTTTGGTGGTGAAGAACGGGGCGAACAGCCGGTCGGCATTCTGAACGGCCAATCCGACACCGGAGTCTGTTACCGTGACCAGAATCTCGTGGGCGTCATCCTGGTGCGTCCGGATCGCCAGCTTGCGCGGCCGGTCAATGACCGGTTGCATCGCTTCAATGGCGTTGATGACGAGATTGAGGATGACCTGCTGCAGCTGAATCCGATCGCCGAGGACCTGGCCGAGAGCGGGCGCGAGGTCCTTCCGCAGCACGATCCGCTGGCTGAACAGTTCGCGATGCAGCAAGGTGACCACCTCATTGACGAGCGCATTGATGTCGAGGGGCGCTTTCTGATCGGCGGTCTTGCTTACCAGCCCGCGGACGCGCTGGATCACTTCGCCCGCCCGGTTGCCGTCATCGATAATCGAGGCCAGAGCGCTGCGCGCTTCCTGCAGTTCGGGAGTGTCGCGGTCGAGCCAACGCAGCGCGGCCGAGGCGTTGGCGACGACGGCGGCCAGCGGCTGGTTCACTTCATGGGCAATCGACGCGGCCAGCTCCCCGAGCGCCGTCACGCGCGTGACATGCGCCAGTTCAGCCTGCGCCTCGTGCAATTTCTCCTCCGCTCGCCTTCGTGCCGTGATGTCCGTCACCGCGCCGACAAATTCGATGCCATCAGATGCATCGGTTACGGCATGCGCCGTTGCATGGACATATTTGACGGAGCCGCCGGGCATCAGCAATCGATATTCGTGATCGAAATGCGTGCCGTCGCGGGATGCCCGGTCGATGTTTTGTTGCGCGCCCGCTCGATCGTCGGGATGAATGCGTTGAACGACCGTGTCGAGTACGACAGAAGGTGCCTTTTCAAAACCGAATATCCTGAAGGTTTCGTCCGACCAGATAATTTCGCCGGTGGCGACGCGCCAGCCGAAGCTGCCGGTGTGGCTCAATCGCTGTGCTTCCGCCAGATAGTTCCCACTCTGCCGCAAGGCGTTTTCAGCCTCCTTGCGCTCGGTGATGTCCTCGCATGCGATCAGGACGATCAGCCGGTCATCCTGCCGTCGTACGGCCTTCGCGTTTTCACGAACCCACAGCGCCGAACCGTCCTTGCGAACCTTTCGGATCTCCCAGCTATGCGTTTGCCCGATATGCGCCAGACAGATTTCAACGCTTTTTCGCACCGTGTCCCAGTCTGCTTCAAAGAACACGCCGAGCACCGGTTGTCCCCGTAGTTCGCTGACGAGATAGCCGAGCTGGGCGGCGCCAAAAGTGTTGACCGACAGGACGATGCCGTCCGCATCGACCATGAAGTACATGACGGGGTTGTGCTCGAACACCTCCTTCCACTGCGCCTCGCTCTCACGCAGGGCTTCTATTGCGCGTTGTTCGGCGCTTGCCCGGCTCTCAAGCGCGTCTTCCATTTGCCTGCGGGTGCTTCCTACCAGGTGCATCACGATCAATGAGGCGAGAAACAGGGCGAGCAGCAGCGCGACGGCAATCAGATAGTCGGCAACCTCCGGGGCGGGACCGAGCACGAGCCAGATGCAAGCCGCCGTCAACGATGCCAGCGCCATGCCGCCGAGCAGCGACTGCTCGGCTGAGCGCCGGGATTTTAGTATCTGGTTACGCATGGCATTCGGCCATCCGGCCCCGCGCCGCGTCGTCAGGTGATCATCACCATCAACGGCAACACGTGGCCCCACGAATGGGCCGTATCCTAGCAGCTTTTCCCGGCCCGGAGGTATGGTGCATCGCGATACGCAGGTGGCTCAAAGCGCTTGCGGTCGCGGCCGTTCGTCGCGCCTGCAAGCCTCGGTTGACAGTCGCGGAACGCGCAACGTCGACAACTGGATATCGCTGCGGGTGGAGGAGGGCGCTCGTCCCTCGCAAGGCTTGGGCGGCTGATCCTAAACCTAAGTATGCTCCTCTCACCCAAATGTAACGTGCATATCAACCTCCGTTCAATGGTTCGGCGAATCTCCGCGACTAGGCTTGCGCGATAGCCGAGCGGCAGCAGGTATCTCGCGCCATCGCTCTTGCTGATTGAACGTTGAACCTCGGCGCCGCTGTCCGGGGTAGCCGCATTGTAAACATCGCTTGCGTAACGACCGCCGTCTCGTACCGCCACAAATTCGGGGATTGAGATGCCAAAGCCAAGCCTGCAATTGATCCACTGCTCGAACGATATTCGCCCGGGTGCCAAACGCCGTCAGGACAGCACCAACTCCAACTTCCAACCCTACGTCATTCCTGGAGGCGCGCGATCCGTGCCGATCGATCGGTCATGGGAGGCCGCGCTGGATCTGGTCGATTTTGGCGTTCTGGTTTGCTATCAAAACTATCTTGCCTTCCTTGAGGCGAGTGCGGCCGTTCTCGGCGGCTGCAGGTGGACTGATCATGAAGAGACCCGCTAGATTGACAAGGCTCGCCCGAACCATGCGTGGTGCATCGACGATCCCTTGCTCCGGGGCGTCAACGCCACCCGCGTCGGCCAGCTGCGGTGTCCTTCAACTTGTCCGCAGAGCCGAAGCCGGTCACTCTGCTGAGCTGCGCATCTCGAATTGGGGGGCTGGTGCCTGATGTTATCGTCCGACAGGATCGCGCTGTTTATCGATGGCGCCAATCTCTACTCGACCTGCAGAGCGCTTGGTTTCGACGTCGATTACAAGCGTCTGCTCAAGGAATTCCAGAGCCGCGGTACGCTGCTGCGGGCGTTCTATTTCACGACCATTATCGAGGATCAGGAATACACATCGGTCCGCCCGCTGATCGATTGGCTCGACTATAACGGCTACACCGTCGTCACCAAGCTCACCAAGGAGTTCATCGACCCCAGCGGCCGCCGCAAGGTGAAGGGCAGCATGAATATCGAGCTCGCCGTCCACGCGATGGAGCTTGCCGATCATGTCGACCGGATGTTCCTGTTCTCGGGCGACGGCGACTTCCGCTCGCTGCTCGAAGCGGTGCAGCGCCGCGGCGTCCACGTGACCGTGATCTCTACCATTGTCAGCCAGCCGCCGATGGTGGCGGACGACCTGCGGCGTCAGGCCGACGCCTTCATCGATCTTGCCGAATTGAAGCCAGTGCTCGGGCGTGATCCGTCGGAGCGGCCGGCGGCACGTGAGATACGCCAGCAATCGTCGCAATTCCCGTCGCACGCGGCGATCAATGGGAATGACCTCAGGTCATGATGTCTCCGGGATGTCGTCCCGCTCATCCGTGCTGTGTTTGTTCTGATGAACGAATCCCCGCGCGCAAAAGGGATTCGCGCACCGTCAAGAATTGACGGGATCGCGTCCCGATGCATCATTGTGCGATGTTCGGTTTCTTCAAAGGTTGCCGCCTGGCCCGCATGAGCAGCGGGCGCTTCTGCGTGGTGCGCGATCTCGGCCTCGTCAAGGGCGGTAAGGGCATGCGGCACCATGAGGTGGTGATCGCCTTCAGCGTCCGCGAGTTGCTGAAGTGGCTGCGCCAGCCGTCGGCGAAGCAGGCGGAGCCGGACGCGAGTTCGCGCGCGAGCAGCGCCTTGCCCCATGAACCAGAGGCGTTGGCTAACCTCGGACCGCGCTCCTGAAGGCAGCCGAAAGCGCGGCAAGCGCATCGCGCGGCCGGCCGTCCTTGACCCTGGAGTGCAGCAAGACCGGCAAGCGCGGCAGATCGGGAAGCCCGAGCTTGGAGCCGACCTCAACGGCGCCGAATGGCAGCATGCGCGGCGCCAACGCCGCAACGCCGAGCCCGGCCATGACGGCGGCTGCGACCGCCGCAACGCCGCCGCCGACGAAGATTTCCGTCCAGGGCACGTTCGCCGCATCGAGCAGCCGCCCGGCCATTGCACGCACGCCGCAGGGCTCGGCCATCGTGGCAAGCGGCAAGGGCTCGCCCGCGCGGTACTGCCAGCCGGGTGCTGCGAACCAGCCGAATTTCTCTTCGGTAATAACTTCCCCGTCGTTCCGCCCGGCCTCGAGGCGGACGATCACCGTATCGAGCTCGCGCCGGTCGAAGCTTTGCAGCAGGTCGCCCGACGATCCGATCCGGATTTCGATCAACAGCTGCGGGTCTTGCGCGTTCATGCGTGCGATCAGCGCCGGGAGCTCCGGCCCCGCAACATGGTCGCTGATGCCGATGGTGAGGCGCTGCCGGGCACCGGCAAATACGGCGAGCGCACGATCGTGCACCGCCAGCAGTTCACGGGCGTGTTCGAGAAAGGCTGCGCCTTGCGTCGAAAGCTGCACGTAGCGGGGCGTCCGCTCGATGAGCCGGCAGCCGAACCTCTCCTCGAGCCGCTTCAGCTTCAGGCTGACCGCGGCCTGCGTCGTCCGCATGGCCTCAGCCGCGCGCGTGAAGCTGCCAAGTTCGGCGATGCGGACGAAAGCCCTGATGGCATCGAGGTCGAGGGGGCGTTCTGTCATTTCCAGCCATTATAGCTGATATCCGTATCCATAGCATATCAAAATAGTCCGGCGGCGTTTAGCGTTACGGCCAGTCCAAATGGACCAGCACGATATGGAAAGGATCAGCTGTGCCGCTGCTACACATCTCACTGCGCGCCGGAAAGCCGGAAGCCTACCGCCAGGCGATCTTCGACAGCCTTTATCGCGCGATGCGCGAAGCGTTGAACGTGCCCGAAGACGACCAGTTCATGACCATCACGGAGCATGACGCAGCGAACTTCCGTTACGGCGCTGCCTTTGGCGTCGTCCGGAGCGACGACCTCGTGTTTATCCAGATCACCGTGTTCGACAACCGCACCGCGGAACAGAAGAAAGTGCTGTTCCGGCGGATCGCGGAGTTGCTTGGCGAGCGCCCCGGCATACGGCCGGAGGATGTGTTCGTGAACGTGCTCGACGCCGCGAAGGAGAATTGGTCCGTCGGCCACGGGCTCGCGCAATTCGCTTGAGCAGAGGATCGTTAGTCAGCTCGGAACTGTCTCGTATGCAGACGGAACCCATTCGTATGCAGATCTTTGATCGGCTCCACCGGAAACTTTGCTGCTTTCAACCGTTCTCCATGAAAGGAGATTTGCATGAGCACCTTCAGAGAGAAAGCAGAGGCGCAAACCGAGCAGGTGATTGGACAGATGCTCGGCGATGAGTTGCTGGTGAGGGAAGGACAGTCGCGGTTGCGGAAAGCGGAGAGTGAGGCCGAACCCTCCGAGGATCGGGCCAAGGAACGAGACAAGGATCGTGCCAAGGGTGCGGATCAGGGCATTGTCCGTGATAAGCGCGGACAGGATCAGCCAAAGGACAAGGCGCGCGCCCAGCAGGTGAGCCGCGTGGATAAAGGCGGCGATCCGCCCGGCAAGAAGGCCTAGGCGATCGCTCGCCGATGAGAAGCCATGTACCGCGGCCGCAAACGCAGGATATCGATATGAAGAACCAGCTTGTTTCCGACGACCCCGGCGGGCGGATCCACGTCGTCATTCTGGAGTCCGGCGAAGAGGCGTTCGCGGCGCTGACGCGGTTTGCGAACGAGGCAAGGATGACGGCGGCGTCCGTGACGGCGATCGGCGCCTTCGAAAAGGCTGTCGTCGGCTGGTTCGATTTTGCAACGAAGACCTACAAGAAGATCGAGGTCAACGAACAATGCGAAGTGCTGAGCGCGCTCGGCGACGTTGCCGTCGGCGATGACGGCAAGGCCAGCCTTCACGTCCACATCGTGCTCGGACTGTCCGACGGATCGACGCGGGGCGGCCATTTGCTTTCCGGCACGGTGCGGCCGACACTCGAGGTGGTGCTGACCGAAGTCCCCGCCAGGCTGCGGCGGAAGAAGCGGGCGGATATCGGGATCGCGCTGATCGATATCGCTGCGGGCTAAGGCTAGCGCTTCAGTCGGAGGCGATGCTGCCCCGCGGCAAGGCGAGCCTGCGCCGACACCCCCGGCATCAACGAATCGTCACAAATGTTTGCCGCCGGACCCAGGCCGTAAGCAAACGTTTAGCCGAAGGCTATAAAATACCGGCGACCACGTCCTGTGTTAACCACCGGTTAATCATGCGCCTCCTGCCGATGAGCTCCGACAAGTCCTGGCGTTCGATCAAGGCGCAATGGAAGAAGGACGCTGAAAGCGTCGGCGAAGACTTTTCCACGTTTTCGAACGGTAGCTACGCGGCGTTCGACGCCCTGACCAAGGACGGCGACAACCCGACGCTGTATTGCCTTTCGGACGGAGAGAAGATTCACGCGGCTTGTCAGGTCAGCCGCCTGATGATGAGCAAATTTCCGACCCCGATCCTGCGCGCGCGCTTTGTCGTGGTCTCGCCGCTCTACGAACTCGGGGTCGCTACATCAGGCCAGTACGCGCAGACC
Organism: Bradyrhizobium sp. AUGA SZCCT0160; assembly: GCF_018130105.1. Classification (NCBI taxonomy): domain Bacteria; kingdom Pseudomonadati; phylum Pseudomonadota; class Alphaproteobacteria; order Hyphomicrobiales; family Nitrobacteraceae; genus Bradyrhizobium; species Bradyrhizobium sp. AUGA SZCCT0160. The sequence continues at coordinate 106,898 of NZ_JAFCMD010000007.1, read as the reverse complement.
ATGGTCGCCCTGTTCTCCGGGATCGTATGGTTGTCGCGCGACACGCTGTCGGCGGGGCATGTCCGGTTCTTCCTCAAGAGCCCCGGCGATGCGCAGTTCTTCGCGGCGCTGCAGGTCGTGACGGAGCTTTCGCCATTCTCGGCATTCGCGATCGACGGGGCCTTGATCGAGTGCAGCTTGAAAGAGGCGGAAGTTCCGGAAATGGCCTGATCCGGGTGCGCGCTTTAACCCCGCAATAACTGATTTTGCTAACGCCCTCTTGGGTTGTCTTCCCGTACAAAAGCGACTGTGGGGGCGGACAAGAATGCCGGGTAGTGCATCGGATAGCGTCATGGCGGGGAGCCTGCGGTGGTCAATCGCCGGCGTGCTGTCCCGGATGCGCCTGGGCGTGGTGCAGTGGCTCATTCTGTGCGCCGCGGCGACGGTGATCGCGATCATGCTCGGCACCGGCTATTTCGCGCTGCAATTCCGCGAGCGTGCGCTGGACGTTGCCGAGCGCGAACTCAACAACACCGCGCTGCTGCTGTCGCGCCATTTCGACCAGCAGCTCAGCGATCTCCAGCACGTCCACGACGACGTCCTGAACTATATCCGGGCCGGTGGGGTCAACACACCAGACGAATTCGAAAGGAAAATGTCGACCTTGAGCGCGCATGAGATGGTGCGCACAAGGCTTGCGACGCTGCCGCATGTCGGCGCCCTGAACCTGTTCAATGCCAAGGGCTGGCTGATCAATACCTCCCAGATGTGGCCGGTGGGAGACGTGAACATTTCCGACCGGCGTTATTTCCAGGAATTCACCTCGGGAAAGCCGACGCCCGACGTGATCGTCGAACCGGTCGTCAGCAAGGTCACGAAAGTCTGGACCACGGTGTTTGCGCGCAAGATCGTCGGCCGCAATGGCGAGATCATCGGCTTTGCCAGCCGCGGCGTCGAGCCGTCGCATTTCGAAGCTTTTGTGGGCTCCCTGGCGCTGGACAGCGATACCGCGATTTCGATGATCCACCGCGACGGCACTATCATCGCCCGTTATCCGAAAGAAGCCAAGCTGCTCGGCGTGAACGTCGCCAAGTCGCCGTCGTTTCAGCGGGCGCTCGCCCTGAACGGCAACATCTCGGGACGCTTCACCAGCTCGTCGGAGAATGAGGACAAGGTTGGTGCGGTCCGCTCGCTCATGCATTTTCCGATCCTGATCGTTGCGACCACCAAGACCGAGACCGCGCTGGCCGATTGGCGGGCGCAGACCAAACTGCAGTTTTGCGCGGCGGCGCTCGCGATCATCGTCGTTGTCGTCATGATCTTCCTGATCGTGCGCCAGTTGCGCAGCCAGCATGCAGCAGCCCAGTACAAGCTGTCGGAAAAGACCCAGCATCTGGACGCCGCCATCAACAACATGACTCAAGGCCTGTTGCTGTTCGATTCCTCGGCCCGCCTCGTGGTCTGCAACCAGCAATATATCGACATGTTCGGCATATCACCCGAGATCGTCAAACCAGGTTGCCATTTGCGCGACATCATCCTGCATCGCCAGGAGCAGGGCTCCTTTGTCGGCGACGTCGACGCCTATTGCGCGAGATTTCTGAGCCCCACGGACGACGGCGTTCGGATCATCGAGACGACGACACCTGACGGGCGCACGATCCAGCTGATCTACCAGCGCTCGCCGGACGGCGGCTGGGCGACCACGCTGGAAGACGTGACCGAGAGGCGGCGCGTCCAGGCGAGGATCCAGCATCTCGCCCATTACGACGCGCTGACCAATCTGCCGAACCGCACGCTGTTCCAGCGCCATGCCGAAGCGCTGCTCGGGGAATCCGAAGCCGCGCAATTCGCGATCCTCTACATCGACATCGACGAGTTCAAGCGCATCAACGATTCGCTCGGGCATCTGATCGGCGACGAATTCCTCAAGGGCGTCGCGGATCGCCTGCGCCAGTCGGTCGGGCCCGAAGACTTCGTCGCCCGTCTCGGCGGCGATGAGTTCGCCGTCGTGCAGCGTCACGTCACGTGTGATAACGACGTCAGCATTCTGGTCGCGCGGATTTACGATCGGCTGCGGACGCCGTTCGATTGCAACGGCCATCGCCTTTCCAGCGACGCCAGCATCGGCGTCGCAGTCGCGCCGCGTCACGGCTCCGATCTGTTCGCGCTGCTGAAGAGCGCTGACCTGGCGATGTATGCGGCGAAGGCGGCGGGCCGCCGGACCTATCGCTTCTTCGAACCGAGCATGGAAAAGCAGGCCAATCGTCGCCGCGAGCTCGAGAGCGATATGCGCGCGGCGCTGGTCGATGGCGGATTCGAACTGCACTACCAGCCGCTGGTCGATTTGCGCAACGACGAGGTCAGGGGCTGCGAAGCTCTGCTGCGCTGGCGGCATCCGCTGCGCGGCATGGTTTCGCCCGCCGATTTCATTCCGGTGGCCGAGGAGACCGGCCTGATCGAGGAGATCGGACAGTGGGTGCTGCGGACCGCCTGCGCCGAAGCGACGACCTGGCCGGCGCATGTGCGCGTTGCCGTCAACGTCTCGCCGATCCAGTTCCGCTCGCAGTCGCTGTCGCTGAAGGTCGCCGCTGTACTCGCCGACACCGGGCTCGATCCACGCCGGCTGGAGCTTGAGATCACCGAAGCGGTCTTGATCGCGGACGATGACGCCGCGCTTGTGGCGCTAAATCAATTGCGCGCGCTTGGGGTTCATATCGCGCTCGACGATTTCGGAACCGGCTATTCCTCGCTGCAATATCTGCAGCGCTTCCCGTTCGACAAGATCAAGATCGACCGCAGCTTCGTCAAGGAAGTCACCTGCAATTCGAGTTCGGCCTCCATCATCAAGGCGGTGGTGAGCATCGCGGCCGACCGCGACATGATCACGACGGCCGAAGGTGTCGAGACCTTGCAGCAGCGCGAAACCGTGCAGAATCTGGGCTGCACCCAGATGCAGGGATACCTGTTCAGCGCGGCCCGGCCGGCGCATGAAATCCGCGCGCTGCTGGCCGCGTGCCCGACCGCGGTCGAGAATGCGGCGTAACGGCTGCCGATCGCCGCTAAAGCCGCGCGTCTGAAATCGCCTTCCGCAGGATGCGCGACAGCGACTCGACCGAATAGGGTTTCTGGATCAGCTCGAAGCCGCGATGGGCATTTTCCGCCAGTACGTTGCTGTAACCGCTGGTCAGCACCACGGGCAGGCCCGGATAACGTTCGCGAATGACACCGGCGAGCTCGACCCCGTTCATGCCGGGCATGATGACGTCGGAGAATACCAGATCGGCGGCAAACTCGTCCTCGGCCAGGATCGCCAGCGCGGTGTCGGCATTGTCGGCGCGGCGCACCATGTAGCCGAGGTCCTCCAACAGCTCGGTGGAGAACTGTCCGACATCGTCATTGTCCTCGACCACGAGAACGCGGTAGCCGCGTCCGCGCGGGCCGGGCTCCTGGCCAGCGGCCGCGGCTTCCGCCGCCTGGGTCGGCATCGCGGCCTGCGGCAGGTAGATGGTGAAGGTCGCGCCCTGTCCGGGCTCGCTGAGAACGGCGATATCGCCGCCGGATTGCTTGGCAAAGCCGAAGGCCTGGCTGAGGCCGAGCCCGGTTCCCTTGCCGACTTCCTTGGTGGTGAAGAACGGTTCGAAGATCGCCTCGATGTGCTCGGGGGTGATACCAAGGCCGGTGTCGGTCATGGCGATGGCGACGAAGTCGCCGCTGCGTGCGGTCTGGGCACGCAGGGCAGGGATGGAATGAGCCTTCCTGACGCTGATCGCGAGCCGGCCTTCGCCCTCCATGGCGTCGCGCGCGTTGACCGCAAGATTGATCAGCGCGGTCTCGAACTGCGCGATATCGGCAATCGCGAAGCAGTCGGGTGCTGATATATCGACCTCGATCCTGATCCTTGGGCCGACAAGCGGACGAACCAGCTGGGCGACGGCTTCGACCTGGGCACCGACATCGAACACCTGGGGCTTGAGCGGCTGCCGGCGGGCAAACGCCAGCAATTGCGCGGTCAGTTTCGAGGCGCGTTCCACGGTATCGGAAATCGCATCGATGTAACGCCGGCGTCGCTCATCCGGCAGGTCGCGGCGGCGCAGGAAGTCGGTGGCGGAACGGATGATGGTCAGGAGATTGTTGAAATCGTGCGCGACACCGCCGGTCAATTGGCCGACCGCTTCCATCTTCTGCGACTGCCGCAGCGCTTCCTCGCCCTTGCGGCGCTCGGTGATGTCGATGGCTTCCGGAACCGCACCGATGACGGCGCCGTGCTGGTCGCGCAAGGGGCGCATCGCGAAGTCGAAATAGCGCTCGCCGACCGGCAGATGCAGCCGCATCTCGGTCTTCACCTCGTCGCCCCTCATGACCGCGACGAAGGCATTGCGGACGGCGTCAGGCATGCCCTCGGTGGCGCCAAACCACGGCGTTTCCCAGAACGGCTTGCCAATGACGTCGGCGGCGTCGGCGCGAATGCCGTCCAGCGCCGTCTTGTTGGCGTAGAGCACATCGCCATGGGGATTGAGCAGCGCCTGGTACTGGTGGCTGGTCTCGAAAATCGCGCGCATCTGGGCTTCGTTGGATTCCAGTTGCGCCGTCCGCTCGGTAATCCGCAGTTCCAAGGTTTCGTTCAGTCTCCGCAGTTCGGTTTCGGCCTGCTTGGCGGCGGTGATGTCGTGGGCGACGCCGATGAAGCCGATGTGGTTTCCGGTCGGGTCCCAGCGCGGCTGGGATTCCGACCTCAGCCAGCGCCATTCGCCGTCTGCGCGCTTGTAGCGGGCCTCCAGCACGAACGGCTTCAGCGAGGCCTCGCCGGCAACCGATTCCTGCAGGATGCGCGGCAGGTCCTCCGGATGCAGCACCTTGCGCCAGTCGAACCCGATCGCCTGCTCGAACGGCAACCCGAGGAAATCGACATAGGCCTGGTTGGCGAAAGAGCGCGTGCGGTCGAGCTTGGTGACCCAGATCGGGACGGGGGCGCTGTCGGCGATCAGGCGGAAGCGCTCCTCGCTTTCGCGCAGCGTTTCCTGGGCCAGCATTTGACCTGACACGTCGAGATCGGCGCCGACCAGGCGCTGCGCGCGACCGTCGCGGCCGCGCTCGATCTTCGCAACGACGCGGATCCACCTGATGTTGCCGTCATTCGGCCGAATGATGCGGTATTCGGCCGAATAGTCCTCGCTCTCGCTCCGCAGCACGCCGAACAGATGTTTGACCGTCCGCTCGCGATCTTCGGGATGGATTCGACTAACCCAGTCCGAATAGGTCTCGCCGGCCGCCTCGGGCGGCAGCCCGTGAACGAGGAGGTATTCCGGAGAGCGGCGATTCTTGACGCCGTCGCGAAAATCGATCTCGAGGCCGCCGACACCGGCTATTCGCTGGATCCGCGCCAGCTCCGCCTCGCGTTCCTGCAGCGCGCGATGAGCCCGGTCGCGCTCGCGCGCGATTTCTTCGAGATGTTGACGCAGCCTTTCCGCAGCGGCTGCTTCAGGAAGTGGGTTGGAATGATCAGGAGGAGTCATACGCGCCCGCAAGCCTCTTGCCACACTCTCACACGAGAGGCGCAAGGTTTGCCAGCATCATTTGCTTTCATTTGCTCTTGGCGGGGGGCCGGCAATTATAGGCTCTGCGGAACCCGCCGGCCTGGGCGTCCTCTTCGGAACAAAACCACCGGTCCGGATTGGTCAGTCCCGGATAGCTGCGGCAGGCCTGCAGATGATAGATGCCGAAATTGCCGGTGACGCGGGCGCGCACCGCGAACTTGCCCTTAATGTTGCAGCCGGACGGCATCACGAAATCCTCGGGGAATAGGGCCTCGCGAATCTGGCGGTCGCGGTCGGCGCGGCATGCGGCGCCCAGCAGCGTGCCGTCCTTCAGGCCGCGGCGGAACTCTTGCGGCGCTGCGAAACAGCCTTTCCAAAGTCCCTGACGGTCGTCCCTGGCGCGGGCCTCGTCGGTCTTGAAACGCCCGGTTGCAGAGGCGTCGATATTCAGGGCGAAGCCCTGGCGGACCAGCAACTGGCTGAGGCTGGTGGTGTCGCCCTCGATCTTGCACACGCCGAGGCGCCGCTTTTTGAAGGTGGGATCGGGGCCGAGATCGTCGCAGCGGACCTGGCGGCCGCCGATCAGCTTGACCAGTTGATCGCGCGCCTCGATGCCGCAGGTCCAGCTGTCGGCATGTTCGTCGATGCAGAGCTGATCGAACGCCGGGGCGTCGATCCCGTCGAGCCGGTAGGTGACGTTGCCCAGTTGAAGCGTGCCGGCATCCTTGACGGTCGCCGTGGCGGCCCAAGCTTGGGATACGGGGGAGCATGTCACGAGCAGCATCGCGACAAAGAAAATCAGGAATCGCATTGTCTCACTTCAAATGCATTTCGGCGGGCACGACCTTCTAGCACGGGCCAGTGCTAGCGGAGGAATAACTATGGCACCTAGAAAAAGGCTGTGAGCAGCGCGTGAGGGTCGCAACTACACTGAAGAGCCAGGGAAAGCTGTACGCAGTCCAGCCGAATACTGCAGCGAGGAAAGCCGAAGGCAGCCATCCCAGCGCTAGGCCCAGGTGTGGTCGCTGCTGATCGCGACCGCATACATCGCCAAAAACACGATGACGGCCACCAGCCATCCGGTCCGCTTTCGAATCGGGGTCTTTCGCGATCTCGATATTCGGTTCCATTGGCCCCGGGGCCTCCCGGTGATTAGTCGGGGAAATCGTGGGCCGGTCGGGACTATCAGTTGACTTGTTTAGAACAAATAGAGAACATGGGGCTCAAGGATCATTTCCATGTCTTCTTCCTCCCAGCCAGCCACCGAACTGAATGACGAACTGGAAACGGCGGTGGATCAGGCCATTTCGGCCTGCGGCGGGGATATGCGCGCGACCGTCCGCGCGCTGGTCGTGGCCAATGAATATCTGGAAACCGAGGTCGGCGAACTGATGAAGGCGGTGTCGCACGCCTATGCGCGCGGCCGATTTCACAGCTATTCCGGCTGATGGGCTGCAGCGGGCCGCGGCCTGAGCAGGCGGCCTGAAACTGGACCGTTGCCTCGGTCGATTTTTGCTGTACGACGGGTTTGTTAGCCGCGTTCCCGCATGTCACATTGCGGGTGAGGATCCTGCCCCAAGCCTTAAAATCCAAGCCTTCAAGTAAAGCTCAAGCAAGAAGCACATGTTCAAACGAATTCTGATCGCAAATCGCGGCGAGATCGCCTGCCGGGTCATCAAGACTGCGCGGCGCATGGGGATCGAAACGGTAGCCGTATATTCCGAGGCCGACCGCGATGCGGTTCATGTCGAAATGGCCGATGAGGCGGTGCTGATCGGCCCGCCGGCCGCGGCCGAGAGTTACCTTGTGATCGAGAAGATCGTCGAGGCCTGCCGCAAGACCGGGGCGCAGGCGGTGCATCCCGGCTACGGCTTCCTGTCCGAGCGCGAATCCTTTCCGCGCGCGCTGGCCGAGGCGGGCGTCGTCTTCATCGGTCCGAACCCCGGCGCCATCGCCGCGATGGGCGACAAGATCGAATCCAAGAAGGCCGCCGCCAAGGCCAAGGTCTCAACGGTGCCGGGACATCTCGGCGTCATCGAGGACGAAAAGCATGCGGTCAAGATCGCCGACGAGATCGGCTATCCCGTGATGATCAAGGCGTCCGCCGGCGGTGGCGGCAAGGGCATGCGCATCGCGCATTCGAAATCCGAGGTCGCCGAAGGTTTCAACCTTGCCAAGGCCGAGGCCAAATCCTCGTTCGGCGACGACCGCGTCTTTATCGAGAAGTTCATCGTCGATCCCCGCCACATCGAAATCCAGGTGCTGGGCGACAAGCATGGCAACGTGATCTATCTCGGCGAGCGCGAATGTTCGATCCAGCGCCGCAATCAGAAGGTCATCGAGGAGGCGCCGTCGCCGCTGCTCGACGAGACCACCCGCCGCAAGATGGGCGAGCAGGCGGTCTCATTGGCCAAGGCCGTGAATTATGATTCCGCCGGCACGGTGGAATTCGTCGCCGGCCAGGACAAGAGCTTCTACTTCCTGGAAATGAATACCCGCCTGCAGGTCGAGCACCCCGTCACCGAACTGATCACCGGCATCGATCTGGTCGAGCAAATGATCCGCTCCGCTGCCGGCGAGAAGCTTATCATCGCGCAGAAGGACGTCACGCTGACCGGCTGGGCGGTGGAATCGCGCGTCTATGCCGAAGATCCGTTCCGCAATTTCCTGCCCTCGATCGGCCGGCTGGTGAAATACCGCCCGCCCGCGGAAGCGAGCCATGACGGCATCACGGTCCGCAACGACACCGGCGTGCAGGAGGGCGGCGAGATCTCGATCCATTACGATCCGATGATCGCCAAGCTCGTGACGCATGCGCCGTCGCGGGCGGCCGCAATCGAGGCGCAGTCGACGGCGCTGGATTCGTTCTATATCGACGGCATCCGACACAACATTCCGTTCCTCTCCGCGCTGATGAGCCATCCGCGCTGGCGCGAGGGCAATTTGTCCACCGGCTTCATCGCCGAGGAGTTCCCGAAGGGATTTGCAGCGCGGCCGCCCGAAGGCGAGATCGCGCGGCGGCTGGCTGCGGTCGGGGCTGCGATCGATCACGTGATCGGCGAACGCAAGCGACAGATTTCCGGCCAGTTGAACGGCCGGCTGGTGCAGCGCGAGCGCCGCCGCGCGGTGTGGCTCGACCGCGCGGAAATCGCGCTCGACGTCGCGCGCGAAGCCGATGGAATCGCGGTGCGCTTCATCGGCACCGACGATCTGCCGGGCAATCCGCATCAACTGGTCTCGAACTGGACTCCGGGCGAGCCGGTCTGGCAGGGCACCATCGATGGCCATTATGTGGCAATGCAGGTGCGCGCGATCCCGAACGGCATCCGCCTGGCGCATCAGGGCTTTGAAGTTCCGGTCAACGTCTTCACCGAGAGCGAGGCGGCGGCCGCCCGGCTGATGCCGGTGAACTCGGCGGCCGATACCGGCAAGAAGCTGCTGTGCCCGATGCCCGGTCTGGTGGTGTCGATCGCGGTTGCTGAAGGGCAGGAGGTCAAGGCCGGCGAAACGCTGGCCGTGGTCGAGGCGATGAAGATGCAGAATGTGCTGCGCGCCGAACGCGACGGCACCGTGAAGAAGATTCACGCCGCCGCCGGCGCCACGCTCGCGGTGGATGCGCTGATTTTGGAGTTTGCGTAACCCCCGGAGCAATCAAGCCGTCATTGCGAGCGCAGCGAAGCAATCCATAGAACAGCCAAGCAAGAATGGATTGCTTCGTCGCTAACGCTCCTCGCAATGACGAGACACGGAGGAAATCTCGATGGCCTTCCAACAACGCCGCGAAAAACTGCGGTCCATCCTCAACGGATCCGCCTGCATCCGCCCGGGTTCGGTTTACGATCCGGTTTCCGTCCGTATCGCCGAAGATCTCGGCTTTGAACTTGGCATGTTCGGCGGCTCGGTGGCCTCGCTGGCGGTGCTTGGCGATCCTGACATTGCGCTGATCACGCTCACCGAACTCGCCGAACAGATGCGCCGGATGTCGCGGGCCGCTTCATTGCCGGTGCTGGTCGACGCCGACCATGGTTACGGCAACGCGCTCAATGTCCGGCGCACCGTGCAGGAACTGGAAACCGCGGGTGCTGCGGGCCTCACCATCGAAGACACGCTGCTGCCGCAGGCTTTCGGCGTCTCGGAGCCGCAGCTAATCCCGCTCGAAGAGGGCGTCGGCAAGATGAAGGCGGCGCTGGACGGGCGCAGCGATCCCGCGCTGGTCATCATGGGCCGCACCGGAACACGCGGCGGTGGCCCGTCGGCGGCGAGCTTCGAGGAATGCCTGGTGCGCGCGAAGGCCTACAACGCCACCGGCGTCGATGCACTGTTCTTCACCGGGCTCACGACGCGCCGGGAAGTCGAGGCGATTGCCGCGGTGACGACGCTGCCAATCGTGCTCGGCAACCCCCAGGGCGAACTCGATGATGCGGCCTTTCTCGGAAGTCAGCGGGTGAAGATTGCGCTGCAGGGACACACGCCTTTCGCCGCCGCCACGCAGGCCGTCTACGAGACGCTGAAAGCACTGCGCGAGGGAGCCTCGCCGAAGAATCTCAAAGGCCTCGCATCGTCTGAGTTGACCGGCCGGGCCATGCGCGAAGCCGATGTGAAGGCGCGCAGCGCCGAATTTCTCGGGCTGAAGAAATAGATGACCGGCGCGATCCGCCATGTCACGGTCACGGGCCGGGTACAGGGCGTCGGCTACCGTGCCTGGGTCGCGGACGAGGCGATGACGCGTGATGTCGAGGGCTGGGTACGCAATCGCAGGGACGGCAGCGTCGAGGCGCTGTTCGCGGGGCCTGCGGATGTCGTCGCCGACATGATCGCAGCGTGCCGGCGCGGGCCGCCATTGGCGCGGGTCGACGCGGTAAGGGAAGAGGACGCCCATCCCGACGCGCTGAAACTGCTGCGGCCAGGGGAGCGGTTCTCGGTGTTGCCGACGATCTGACATTGGCGCGGATCAAGTTCGTTGCCATAGTCGCCACTGGCCGAAACCCGCCAACGAGGTGATCCATGAAACCGCCAACTTCCGAACGCGATTGGAGGCGTGTCCATCATTCGCCGATGTTCTGGGTCGGCCTCGTGCTGTGCCTGGCTGCGATCGCGATCTATCTGTGGTCGGATGATCTGTCGTGGCGGCCGGGGACGCGATAGCGTCCGCGCTGGCGAGGGGCGTGCGGCCAAGCCCGGGGTCAGTGACCCTTGCCCATGTAAAGCTGATAGATCGTGATGATGACTTCGAACGCGATCAGCCCGACGATGATGAGTTCGAGGCGCAGGGTTCGGCGCGTGTCGATGATATCGGCAAGGGTGTTGGCGGTCTCCGCGACCACGGCAAGCTTCCGGTTGAGGGCATCGAGGCGCTCCTTGAGTTCGTATTCGTCTTCAAGCCGGGCGTAAAGCCGCTCGAGGTCGGGACGATCCCACAGCACGTCAGGCTTCTCTCCGATCGCGACACGGCCGGATACCCTGTGCTGGACCAGCAGGGCGCTTCCGATCAGTTGCATGATCCCTTTTCGATCACGGCGGGTTCGTCCGTGATCTGCCAGCTCTTTGGCAAACGGTTCGATGATCTCGAATACCTTCGCCACTTCGCGTTCGTCGTGCGCCAGGACGACGCTCTTGGCCAGCACGTCGGCAACGACAAGGAACCTTGCCGGCGACATGTCGCGCAACTGTATGGGTCCGCCGGACTGGACCTGATCCTCGGCCTCGCCGGAAAAGGCGAGAATGGCGGCTTCCTCTTCGGGACGCGCCAGTTTGCCGTCGATCCGGCGTTTCAGCGTTTCCAGGAAGCGGCTGTGTTCTTCCGGCGCGAGGCCGATCAGCACCGCCACGCCGTAGCGAAACAGAACCGCGACGCCGCTCGTGCCAACCCTGATCGCGAGCGGGATCGCCGAGAGCGCCTCTTTTTCGAAGCCGATCGTATTGATGCGGTCGCCAACATGCAGCGCGTGCACCGTCACCCGCGTCCCGATTTCAGCGGGAATGAATTCGGGTTTGGTCATCTCGCCGTCTCCTCGAGGCCGATGCTGGCCGGCGGAGATTACGCGTGTTCGATGACAGGCGCGATGCGATATCGGCTTATGCGGTCGCGCGAATCGGAGAGGGCGGCGCATCGATGTGCCGGTACTTGTGTTCCGACGACATCACCAACCGATAGGCTCTCAGCTTGGGACCCTGCCAGGCATCGAGAAGCTGGCCGCAGGTCGTGCATTCAATCCGGCCCGGCCGTCCGATCGGTGAACTTGATTCCGCGACCTCATAAGCCGACGCGCAGGATGGGCAGGTGAAATCTGATATTTTCATGGGGAACCTGACAGTGTTTTCCGCAGCTGCGATTGTTCGGGATCAATGTGGCGCCACAAGGATTCAGCTTGACGCAAGCCGCATAAAATTTGGGCGCACGCGCTAAATCCGGCCGCTATGGCAGCAGGGCTGACATGCAGAACTATATGTGGATGGTCTCGCCAAAGACCTTGATGCGCACACGCGCGCGCTAATGCACCAGCTTCCGTTTGACGGGCGGCAGGTCTGGATCGTGCTGGATCGAACCGGTTTCGACATATCGCAGGTTCAGCGATGAATAGACGATGCTACGATTGCGGCCGAGACGCTTGGCTTCGTAAAGCGCGACGTCGGCTTCTCCGACCAGCGCAGCCTCACCAGGCGTCGAACCCGTCCGGCTGGCGATGCCGGCGCTGATGGTGACGAAGCCACGATTGGCGGCGGTGTTGGGAAGGCCGAGGGCGCGCACGGTCAGCCGGATCGATTCGGCGACTTTCAATGCATCGTCTTCGGAAATGTTCGGCAAAACGACGGCGAATTCCTCGCCGCCATAGCGCGCGGAGAGGCCCGATGTATTCGAGGTCGCATCGCCGATGGCGCGGGCAACGGCCTGCAGGCAGCGGTCGCCGGCCTGGTGTCCATAGGTGTCGTTGTAACCCTTGAAGTTGTCGATATCGAACAGCAGCACCGAAATCTCTTCGCAGGTCTCAAACTCGCGCGCCAGGAAGCCGTCGAAGGTGCGGCGATTGGTCAATCCGGTCAGACCGTCGGTGGCCGCAAGCCGGGTCAGGCGGCGGTTGAGCAGGTTCAGCTCATCTTCCATCCGCTTGCGTTCCGTGATGTCGCGCAGCACCCCGACAAACTCGGCCTCGGCGGGATTGTCGCGTTCCGATGCCTGCTTGAAGTTGCTTTCGACCCATACGATCGATCCGTCGGCACGGTAGGTCCGGAACTCGGTTGTGCTGACGGCGCCCGAACCGTTCAGCCGCGCGCTCGCGGCCATCACGCCTTGCTTGTCCTCGGCGTGAACCATGTCGAAGCAGGATTTGCCGACGAGGTCCTGCGGACGAACGCCCAGCATCTGTTCGACCGAGTGGGACACATAACGAAGCGTCCCGCGGCCATTGAGCAGGATCACGACGTCGGCGATATTGTTCGCCAGCAGGCGATAGTGCTGCTCGCTCTCCCGCAGCGCGCGTTCGGTCCTGACGCGAAAATTGAACTGCGCCGAGAGCAGGGCAGCGAGCAGGATGATCACGCACAGCAATACCACCGCCACGATCGCATCCGTGCGCAGGTCCATCGACCAACTGGCGAGCAGCCAGTCTTCGGACATCGCCACCGTGACGAGCAGCGGATAGCGCGGCGCCTGCTCGTAGCCGAAATACTTTACGATGCCGTCGAACGGTGACGTGATCTTGTAGTATCCGGCCGAGCTCCGTTTGAGGTGTGTCGTGAACAGGTCCAGTCTGGAAAGGTCGGTGCTCTGGTTCGAGAACGGCCAGCGGGACATGACGACGCCGTCATTTCGCAGCAGGCTGATGCCGCCGTCCGGGCCGAGCTGGAAGGCGCGGTAGAAGCCACTGAAATAGTCGCTTTCGATCGCGGCCGTCAGCACGCCGCCGAAACTGCCGTCCTCCTTGCTGATGCGCTTCGACAGCAGGATCGTCGGCCGCCCGGTGAGGCGCGACAGGATCGGTTCGCTGATGCGCAGCGTCCTGTCCGCACTGTCGCGATGATAGGCGAAGTAGCCTCGGTCGCTATTGTTATAGCGCGGCGTTTCCGGCAGCGACGAGTAGCGCCAATTGCCTTCGGTATCGAGGACGCCGATCTCGCGTATTTGCGGCAGCGCGGCCGCGGTGTCGGCCAGATGTTTGTTGAAACGTTCCGGCACCGGGTTTCGGTATTTGAGCAAGTCGACCATGCCGCTCATCGCGATGTCGACCGCCTGGATGGTGTGCCCGGCGTGCTCGGCCAGCGAGTGGGCGAGGTTTTGAATGTCGGTGGAGCCGCGCGACAGCGCCGCCGACTTGGCTTCGAGCGCCTTCCAGACCACGACGCCCAGGATGCATGCCGTCATGACCAGTGCAAAGAACACCACGACCATCCCCGGCGTGATCCGCCGCAGGAGGCCGCTTTGGTTTGCGAGGTGTCGGTCGGGCATCTTCCGCCTTGATGGGGGAGTGCCAAATCATTCTGACCGGCAAGCTAAATGCGTGGCCGGAATCTAGCGGCCAATAGGTGGCGATGCGGTTAATAAGCCGGTCAGGAAAACAACGGAGAAGCCGGCATTTCGGCCGGGATGCCGGTGGAACCGGGACGGCGCGGCCCGCCGGTCACCGCGGCAATTTTGCGATCGCCTGGCTCAATTGATGGATCTCATATGGCTTGCGGAGGATGGGAAAATCGCCGCGCACGTTCAAGGCGGCATCGCTATAGCCGGTCGCCAGCAGAATGGGCAGCTGGGGCCGCATTGCCTTGAGGCGGCGCGCCAGGCCGAGGCCGTCCAGTTTGCCCGGCATCACGATGTCGGTGAATACGAGGTCGATCCCGTCGTGCTCGATCTCGCGCAGGGCGGCCTCGGCATTCTCTACCCTGCGGACGGTGTAGCCGAGTTGTTCGAGCAGGCTGGTGCTGACCGCGGCGACTTCCGGATTGTCGTCGACCAGCAGCACGGTGCCGCTTCCACCGGATTCGACGACGCTGACCTCGTCAACCGGCAGACCGCCATGCTGTCGCGGCAGCAGAATGGTGATCTTCGTACCCTTGCCGAGTTCGCTGGCAACCTTGACCGTTCCGCCGGCCTGATGGATGAAACCGTGCACCTGCGAAAGACCCAGTCCGGTGCCCTTGCCGATCGGTTTGGTCGTAAAAAACGGATCGAATATCTTGCTCAGCACGTCAGGCGCGATGCCGGTGCCGGTATCCGTCACGGAGATGGCGACATAGTCGCCGCTATGAGCTTCCTCGATCAGCCTGGTGTTGTCGGCAGCGATCTTGATGATTCCTCCGTCGGGCATGGCGTCGCGCGCGTTGATCACGAGATTGACCAGCGCGGTCTCGAGTTCGGTGATATCGACCATGACCGGCCAGACGATGCGGTCGAGGTCGAATTGCAGTGTCACCGTGCCGCCGACGCCGGTGTGGAGAACATCGCGCACCGACTTGATTCTTTCGGTGACATCGACCGTTTGCGGATTGACGCTTTGTCGCCTGGCGAATGTCAGCAGCTGGCTGGTCAGGGCTGCGCCGCGCTTTGTCGCCCCGTCGATAGCGGCCAGTGCGCGCTGCATTTTGGGATCGTCGGAGACGCCCTTCCTGAGCGTATGAAGGCTGCCGCTGACGATCATCAGGAGATTGTTGAAATCGTGCGCCACGCCGCCGGTGAGCTGGCCGAGCGCGTCCAGCTTCTGCGATTCCGCCAGCTGCGCCTGCATCTGATCGAGCTTGAGCTGGGCCTCGCGGCGTTCGGTGATGTCGCGGGTAATCTTGGCAAAGCCGACCAGCCGGCCATCCTCGTAGATCGGGTCGATCACCACGCTCGCCCAGAAGAAGGTGCCGTCCTTGCGGACGCGCCAGCCGTCCTCCTCATAGCGGCCGGTTTCGCGCGCGATGCGCAACGCGCGCGTTGGCTTGCCGTTGGCGCGGTCGGGCTCGGTGTAGAAACAGGAGAAGTGCCGGCCCAGGATCTCCGCCGGCGAATAGCCTTTGATGCGCTGACCGCCGATGTTCCAGCTGGTGATGATGCCGGTGGGATCGAGCATGTACAGCGCGTAGTCGGCAACCCCCTCCACCAGAAGCCGGAAACTGCGTTCGCTCTCGAACAGATTCCGCTGCTGTCGTTGGTCTATTTCGGACATCTAAACCCCTAACCTAGTGGCCGAAACGCGCGGGGTGCCGGATGGTTCCGGGCAATGGACAAGTTTTAGGGACATTTTAGCTCGGGCGCGATCGGTCAGGGCACGTTCGGGAACGTGCGGGACGCCGCGGACGGATGGTGGCCCGTTACTCGCGTGGAGGGTCTGGGGCCGAAAAACGAATCATCACCGATTGCTTCGGCCATGCCGGGACACTCGACGGCGCGTTAACCTTGCTCGAGGTGATCGGCGCCGGCAGCGGCCGGGTCGGCACAGCCTGTGGCGCGGTTTCATCATTGCGCCAGTTTTCGATCACCGGGACCGGCTTGCCGCCGGCGGCCTTGGGCACGTCGAACACGCCGAACGCGTAGCGGCTTTGCGCGCCGACCAGGCCGTCGATCGCACCGGTGTCGATGCCGGCAAGCCGGCACACCAGCTGCTTGGCCGCGACCGGACGACGCGGCGTTAACCGATCGCGAAACTGGCGACGCCCTGCTGCAGCAGCGATGAGTTGACCGCGGCCCTAGTTTTCGTGCCGGGATCGCCGTCGATCTTGCCAGAATAAAGATGCGCGGCGGCCAGCTGCGATTGCACATCGGAAATGTTCATGGGGGACCGCCGGGTCAGGGTTTTCGCTGTGGCGCTGCGGTGCTAGAGGGAGGATATGCAGATCGATTATTCAAAGCGGCTTTCGCCAGCGATTTCCGATTTCGTTGATGCCGCAATGCCCTACAGCCATTGGGGCGTTAATTATTTCAACATCCGGCTGATGGAACTGGTGCTGATCGACAGCCTTTTGGGCGGAGCGATCAAGAAAGGCGGCGAACGGTTCCTGGACTTCGGTTGCGGTCTCGGCCTCGCCTGCGTCTATGCCAGCGCGTACTTCTCAGAAGTCGAAGGCGTCGACCTTGATGATCCCGGCGTCGCATTCAAAACTGACCGATCAGCGCCGGCAGTAGGAACGGACCTGATCGCTGCGATCGGAATCAACAATATCCAGCTGACGTCCGGCGACAGCTTTGCATATTTGAGAGACCGTAGAGACCGATACGATATGTTGCTCAGTGTCTTTTGCCTCGAGCATGTGGAAGACATTCAAGGCGCCTGCGACCTGTTTGCGGCCGCGCTCAAAGTTGGCGGCAGATCGGTCCATATCATCCCGAACACTCACGACACGACCAACCAGCTGCTGCAGACCACGCTCGGCCCGATCGAGGAGAACGAAAAGAACTCCGTCGCGGTCGGACGAGGCACCAAGAAAATGGGAACCATGTTCGCCCCCATAACGCACTCGGAATTCATTGACGATTACCGGCAGCAATTCGACGTGAACTGCCTTGAACGCTACATCTTTCCGATGATGCTTTCAGGACTCACGATCGAAAAGATCACCCCCATGCGGGAGCACTCCTATGCAGTCCTGGCGTCCAAGGTCAGCTAGAGCCGCCACCCCGATCATTGAATTCGGATCACTGTCAGCGTGCTATCCTTCGAATTCCCCGAAGAATTGAACCTGAATGATGAAGTCGCGCCTACTGCGTTAGACGTGCAGCTGATTTTGATGTTGGCCGCCGGGCAGGCCAGCACCCCGGACAAAGACATTGCCATCACCTGATTAGCGTCAGCGGCGGTTGTTCGACCGCTGCTGATCACGGTGGTCCCACAATTTACAGCCATACTGCAGCGCGCCGCCGTGTCATGCATCGTGACGGGGCTTGACGTCTGTCCAGAAATGTCTGATATTTCTGTCATGACAGAAACAACGGAAAAGAAGAAACTCCCGGCCGCCGTCGAGCGGTTCATCCTGCACTGGGGTGACATGGGGGACGAGTGGGGCGTCAACCGCTCGGTCAGCCAGATCCACGGCCTGCTGTACCTCGCCGAGGCGCCGATGACGGCCGAGGATATCGCCGAGACACTCGGCATGGCCAGGTCCAACGTCTCCAACTCCATCAAGGAGCTGCTGTCCTGGAACCTGATCCGCCGGGTGCCGATCCTCGGCGACCGCCGCGATCATTACGAGGCGGAGACCGACATCTGGGAAGTGGCGGCGCGGATCGCGTCCCGTCGCAAGGAGCGCGAGATCGACCCCGCGGTCGATGCGCTGCGCGCCTGCGTTTCCGATGCCGCCGATGATCCGACCATCAGCGAGGTCGCGAGCAAGCGGCTGAGGGAGATGCTGGAATTCACCGAGCTGGTCGACCGCTGGTACATGCAGATGCTGAAGGTGCCGCGGCCGAGATTGGTCGCCCTGATCAAGCTCGGCGAAAAGATCGTCAGCTTCCTGCCGATGGGAAAAACCAAATAGCGCGTAGGGCGAGGCGGGAGAGTAGCAGGAGCGTTCGATGGCGTCAGCGATCAGGATCTCAAGCCTTCCAGCGTCCAGTCGTTTCGAAAAACCTTCCAGCGACCTACTGCTCGACGATGACAGGTTCCACGCGCTGCTGTCCGACGCCGATTGGGGGCGATTGCCGCTGGCGGTCTGGCGGCGGTTTTCCAAGCGCCATGTCGACGGTGCCACGGTCGTCTATGTCGGCGAGGTCGAGGAGGCCTGGTTCAGCCGGATCGGCTGGTGGATGGCGCAGCTGGCGCGGCTGGTCGGCGGGCCGCTGCCGACCGGGTCCGAGACCGGCGTTCCGATGGTCGTGACGGTGACGGAGGACGCGGCAAGCGGCGGCCAGATCTGGACCCGCATCTGCGCCCGCTCACACGGATTTCCGCAAGTCATCCATTCCTCGAAGCGCTTCGCCGGGCCGACCGGGCTCGAGGAATATGTCGGCCACGGCATCAGCATGGCGCTGCGGATCTTCGTCGAGCATGAAGCGCTGGTGTTTCGCAGCGTCGGCTATGCCCTGCAGATCGGGCCGCTGCGGCTGGCGCTCTCGCCCTGGCTGACGCCCGGCGACATCACTGTGATCCATGCCGATCTCGGCGGCGGCACGTTCCGTTTCACGCTCGATATCGTCCATCCGCGTTTTGGCAGGCTCATTCGCCAGTCCGCCGTGTTCCGGGAGGCCGCATCATGACGTCGTTGCTATGGATCCTGATTGCCGTTCAGATCGCAATGGGCGTGTTCGACACGTTCTATCACCATGAGCTGACCGAGCGGCTGGCCTGGCGCCCGTCGCAGCGCTACGAGTTGCAGCTCCATGGCGTGCGCAACATGATGTATGCATTCCTGTTCCTGGTGCTCGGCTGGCTGGAAGTCTACGGCATCCTTGCGATGCTGATCATCGCGGTGCTGGTGGCGGAAGTCGTCATCACGCTGATGGATTTCGTCGAGGAGGACATGAGCCGGAAACTGCCGGCCAGCGAGCGCATCAACCATACGCTGCTGGCGATCAATTACGGCGCCATCCTGGTGCTGCTGCTGCCGGTTCTGATCGACTGGGCGATGCAGCCGACCGGGGTCAAGTCGGCCTATACGGGGTGGCTCAGCATTATCGCCGCGGCGGCCGCCGTCGGCGCGGCGCTGTGCGGATTGCGGGATTTTACCGCGGCCCGGCGTCTCGGACGGATGACAAGCGCGCCTGCGGCTGGCCTCGTGGAGAAATTGCCTGATAGCCAGACCGTGCTCGTCACCGGCGCCACCGGTTTCATCGGCAGCCGTCTGGTCGCAAGCTTGACCGCGTCAGGTCATCAGGTGATTGCGCTTGTCCGTAACCCCGCGAAAGCGGAACTGTCGCCGCCGATCACCCTGATCACGAGCCTCGATCAGATTCCAGCGGATGCCAAAATCGACACCATCGTCAATCTCGCCGGAGAGCCGATCGGCAACGGTCTGTGGACGGAGACAAAGCGCCGCAAGATCCTCGAATCCCGGATTCAGATGACCGGCGATGTCGTTGATTTGATTGGCCGTCTCGAACGCAAGCCAAAGGTGTTGGTCTCCGGCTCCGCGATCGGCTGGTACGGTCTGTGGCAGGATCAGGTGCTGACCGAGTCCGCCAAATCCCACGCCTGCTTCAGCCATGAATTGTGCGACGCCTGGGAGCGTGCGGCGAGCCCGGCGGCCGTACATGGCGTGCGTGTAGCCTATCTGCGAATCGGCCTCGTGATCGGAACCGATGGCGGCTTCATCACGCGCATGCTGACGCCGTTCGAGTTCGGTCTCGGCGGACCGCTAGGATCAGGCAAGCAATGGATGTCGTGGATCGAGCGCGACGATCTCGTGCGCCTGATCGCCCATGTGATCGCCAGCCCCGGCATCTCAGGGCCGATCAACGCCACCGCGCCGATCCCGGTCACCAATCTGAAGTTCACCGAAGAACTCAGCCGGCGGCTGCATCGTCCGGCCGTGTTCCGGATTCCGGATGCATTGCTGCGTTGGGTCGGCGGCGATTTTGCCAATGAGCTTCTGCTCGGCGGGCAGAGGGTGCTGCCGAACAAGGCCCTGATGAACGGATTCAAGTTCCGCCACGAAACGCTGCGCAGCGCGTTCGACGCGATCTTGTGAAATGCGCGGATACTTAAGTGCTTGCGCGGGAAACCGTAACCACACCGCGAAACGTCGCCGCCAATGTCCGCAGCGCGGCAAGCTTTGCCGGGTCGCTGACCTTCGAGTGTAACATCACCTTCGATGCGCCAAGTGCCGGCAGGTTCTGTGCTATTCCGATGTCGACCAGCCCAGCCGGCGCGATCCTCCGGGCCAGTGGCGCGACTGCCAATCCGGCTTGGGCCGCCGCGACCACCGCCGTGACGCCGCCGCCGACAAAGGCTTCGATCCAGGGGATGCCGGCCTTGTCGAGCGCGCGGACGGCGATGGCGCGGACGCCGCAGGGCGGTGCCAGCGTCGCCAGTTGCAGGGCGTCACCGCGCGGCCAGACGAAGCGCGGCGCGGCGAACCAGCCGAACTCATCCTCGGTCAGTTGCTCGCCGCCGCGGCGGCTGCCTTCCTGCCGCACCACGACGGCGTCGAGTTCGCCGGCATCGTAAGCATCGAGCATCGCCCGCGAAAAGCCGATCGTGACCGCCAGCGACATCTGCGAGGACATCGCATGCAGCCGCTCCAGCAGCGGCACCAGTTCGGGGCCGGCGGCGTGATCGCTGATGCCGAGCGACAATTGCTGCCGCGCCGGCGTTTCGCCCGATAGCGCGCGGTCATGCGCCTCCATCAGGACGCGGGCATGGTGCAGGAATGCCGTGCCGTCGGCGGTCAAGGTCACCGCGCGCGGCGAGCGCTCGACCAGCCGCTTGGCGAGCACGCCTTCCAGCCGCTGCAGCTTCAGGCTGACCGCGGCCTGCGTGGTGCCGAGCGCCTCGGCAGCGCGGGTAAAACTCTGCAGTTCGGCGACCAGCAGGAAGGCCTGAACGGTGTCGATATCCAGCGTGGCCATGGCATCATCACTAATAGTTATCACTGTTATGAAGATAGATAAGATACCAAAATGATGCGGACAGGTCTAGGTGTGGGGAACGCAAACGACACCACGGAGAACCATCATGCCGCTGATCACCGTCACTTATTCGAGCTTTCACAAGGCGCCTTCGCTAAAGGCGGAAATCGCTTCCGCCGTCAGCGATCTGACCGCAAAAATCCTGCGCAAGGATCCCAGGGTCACCGCGGTGATCGTCCGCGCGGTCGATGCCGCGGACTGGTTCGCCGGTGGGAAGTCGCTGGCCGAACAGAGCCTCGCCAGTTTCTGGCTCGACGTCCATGTCAGCGAGGGCACCAACACCAAGGACGAGAAGGCCGCTTATCTGGCCGCGGTGTTCCAGCGCATGGGCGAACTGCTCGGGCCGCTGCACCACGAGAGCTACGCGCATGTCGACGAAGTAAAGGGCGATGCTTACGGGTTTGGCGGCCTGACACAGGAGCGGCGCTACATCGCGATGAAGCTCGAGGTGTCGCCGCAGCAAGAGGCGGCGTAAGTCCTAGTCTAGACAGTCGCTTCCGGCAGGCGGGCCTTCGTTTCGCCGAACACGTCCTCAAAGGCCTGCCGGAGCGCGACGTCGACGTCTTCCATCGTCACGGGCAGGCCGAGATCGACCAGCGAGGTGACGCCGTATCTGGGATCGGCGACGCCGCAGGGGATGATCGCAGAAAAATGCGACAGCTCCGGCTCGACATTGATGGCGATGCCGTGGAACGAGACCCAGCGCCGCAGCCGCACGCCGATCGCCGCGATCTTGTCCTCATGGACGGGTCCCTTGTCCGGCCTGCTGACCCAGACCCCGACCCGGTCTTCGCGGCGTTCGCCGCGCACGTTGAAGGCGGCGAGCGTGCGGATGATCCATTCCTCGAGACCGGCGACATAGGCCCGCACGTCCGGCCGCCGGCGCTTCAAATCGAGCATCACATAGGCCACCCGCTGGCCGGGGCCGTGATAGGTGAGCTGGCCGCCGCGCCCGGTCTCATACATCGGAAACCGCGGGGCCAGCAGATCGCCGGCCTTGCCGCTGGTTCCGGACGTGTAAAGCGGCGGATGTTCCAGCAGCCACACCAGTTCGGGCGCTTGCCCGTCCGCAATCGCGGCCGCCCGCATCTCCATCTCGGCCACGGCCTCAGGGTAGGGCACCGGTTTGGCCGCAATCCGCCATTCGACCTCGCTGCCGCCAGGCGGTCGCGCGAATGTCGTCAAATCAAGGCCTTGGCGGTCGCTATTAACCATTGGCTAACCATAACGTGGTCAGGTGAAACCACCCAATTTTGTCCAAGATCCAGTCCAAGTTTGGCGGTTTCGTAGTGGCCACCCTCGATAAAGTCAGCGTCGATCTCATGGTGGTGCTCGGCACCACCACGATGCCTATCCACCAGGTGATGCGGCTGTCCCGCGGCGCCATCATCGAACTGGACGCCACCGAGGCGGACGAGGTCAAGATCCTCGCCAACAACCTTCCGGTGGCTTCCGGCGTCGTGCTGGTCGATCGCAACCGGATCGCGGTCGAAGTCAAGCAAATGCTGCCGAAATTACCGGGTGTTAGGTAGTTATTCGGTCGCAAAACCGCCTTGTCCCTGCATCTCTGATTTGTTACATCGGCGCCGTTGATCCGGCAGGCCGCATCCTTCCAGCCGGTATCCCAAGCGCTCGTGGCGGAATTGGTAGACGCGCTGCCTTGAGGTGGCAGTGAGTAAAATCGTGGGGGTTCGAGTCCCTCCGAGCGCACCACAAAATCGTGCAGTTTGGGCCCGACCCAATCGATTCGGTGAGATCAGCGTGATTCTTCGCAGCGCCGCAGGGGCGAAACAGTTGGGAATCGCCAGGGCAGGCGGAAGTAGCCTTGCTGTTACACCGTTCGCGTAAAACAACAGGGCATCGCCGGCTACCCGGTCCGAGGACCGCAATTCGGCACTTCCAAATCCATCCGGAGCACGTGAATGGTTTTCTTGGGCTACGCCTATCGATTCGTCTCCAACTTCGTGTTCCTGGCGCTGGTCTACTTCGCCCTTAACTTCCTGGACAAATATCCGCAGCGCGCGGTGGTGGCGATCCTCGTGCTGGTTTATGCCGCCATGCACGCGGCCTCGGCGCTGCGTTCGTTCTATTTCTTCCAGCGCATTGAGCGATTGGAGATCGAGGCGCGGCGTCTGGCCAAGGTCGCCGCCGAGGGGCCGAGCGCGGCCGCTGCCGCCGCGGCCTCGCGCAAGCAGATCGTCTCCGAGGTCAGCGGGCTTCGCCACGCCGGCGAGATCAAGGCCTATATCGACCTGCTGTTCCTCGCCCTCGTCATCCTGCTCTGCATCGCCAAGATCGTCACCAACTAGCCGCTTGCGCCTTCGGGCCACCGCTTTTTTGTGCTCTATTCCGTCAGCATAATAAAAACCGGAGCACTAATCCAATGACGGGCAGACCCAACTCCCTGGCGGCTCGCGATGTCGCCTCGCTCATCCATCCCTATACCAATCTCGACAAGCACAAGACCGACGGGCCGCTCGTCATCGCGCGCGGCGAGGGCGTTTATGTCTACGACGAAACCGGCAAGCGCTATCTCGAGGGCATGGCCGGGCTGTGGAGTACCTCGCTGGGCTTCAGCGAGCCGCGCCTGGTCGAGGCCGCGCGCCGCCAGATGGAGCAATTGCCGACCTACCACATCTTCAACAGCCGCTCGACCGAGCCCAGCATCGAGGCCGCCGAGGAACTGCTCAAGATCGTGCCCAAGGGGCTCGGCAAGGTGCTGTTCGCCAATTCCGGCTCGGAGGCGAACGACCAGGCGGCGAAAATCGTCTGGTTCTACAACAATGCGCTGGGCCGGCCGCGCAAGAAGCGCATCATCGGCCGCGTCCGCGGTTATCACGGCATCACGGTGTTTTCCGGCAGCATGACCGGGCTGGCCGCCAACCACGTCGAATGGGATCTTCCGGTCGGCGGCATCCTGCGCACCGACTGCCCGAGCCACTATTTGTACGGCCGCCCGGGCGAGAGCGAGGCCCAGTTCGTCGATCGTCTCGTCGCCAATCTCGAGGACATGATCATTCGCGAGGGGCCGGATACGATCGGCGCCTTCATCGCCGAGCCGGTGAACGGGGCAGGCGGCGTCATCGTGCCGCCGGCCGATTATTTCCCGCGCATTCAGCAGGTGCTGCGCAAATATGACGTCCTGATGATCGCCGACGAGGTGATTTGCGGCTTCGGCCGCACCGGAGAGATGTTCGGCTGCGATACGTTCGGCATCGAGCCCGACATCATGACCGTCGCCAAGGCGCTATCCTCGGCCTATTTGCCGATCTCGGCCACCATCATCAGCGACACCATCGCCGAAACCATCACCGCCCATGCCGGCAAGGTCGGCAATTTCGCCCATGGCTTCACCTATGCCGGGCACCCGGTCGCCGCCGCCGTCGCGCTGGAGACGCTGCGCATCTACAAGGAACGCGACATCGTCAGCCAAGTGAAAGCGCTGGCGCCGCATCTGCAATCGCGGCTGCGCGCGCTCGGCTCGCATCCGCTGGTGGGCGAGGCGCGCGGCGTCGGACTGATCGGCGCGCTGCAGCTGGTTGCCGACAAGGCCACACGGCGGCCGCTGCCGCCGGCCGAAGGCATTGGCGCATTGATCCAGCAAGGGGCGATGGCGCGCGGCGTCATCGTGCGCGCCGGTCCCGATGCGGTGTTCGTCTGCCCACCGCTGATCATCACGGCGGAGCAGATCGACGAGATGATGGACGCGGTGGCGGCGGCGCTCGACGAAGCGCATGCGGTGGCCGAGCAACGCGGCTTGCTCGGCCGTGCGCAGTCGGCGGCGGGGTAGAGCGTTTTCGAGCGAAGTGGATACCGGTTCGCGTGAAGAAAACGCGTCAAAACAAGAATCTAGAGCTTCGGTTCTGATTTCATCAGAGCCGGGGTTCTAGCGCTTTTTCAGGCCGGCCATGCGGACCGCGTTCTTCTTGGCCGGCTTGACCTGCGCCGCATGTTTGGCGGCGCCCTTGCCGCCATGTTTTGCGTGCTGGCCGGGGCGTGCGGCCTGCTTGGCGGACACTTCGTGCGCGGCGGGCGCGGTCGGCTCGAGCTTGCGTGCGGACGGCGGCGAATACAGCATCGTGACGCGGATCGATTCCGGAAGCTTGAACACGCTGGACGCCGGGACCGGCAGCGCGGGCGGGTCAAGCACCAGCGTCACCTGCTGCGACCACAACGCATCGCGCAAGGCGCGCCGTTGCACGCGGTCCGCAGGCGCCGTATTGCGCCAATCGGAATGAGACAGCGCGGGCGCGGGCAGGGCCGCGGTCGCGGTATAGGCGAAATTCGGAATTTTGGGCCAGCGTGACGTCGCCACCTGCTCCGATACCGGATGCAGTTGCCATTGCGACGGCTCGGTCGGCGTCGCCGGCCGGTCCGGCGTCGCAGGCACGACATGGACCAGGCGGTAGCCGCGGGCTTTCAGATCGCTCAGGATTCGCGGCAGGGCGGCGACGGTGCGCGCCTGGATATCGTGCAGCAGCAGGATGCCTTTGCCCTTGGCTTCGAGCCGCTGCATCGCGAGATCATAGACGCGCTGCGACGAGACCGGGCGCCAGTCGTCGGCGGGAAAATCGGCGCTCCAGATTTGCAGGCCTTTTGCTTCGGCATAGGCCTCGATGACGTCGGAACGGCCGAGGCCCGGAATGCGATAGAACGGCGCCGGCGCGGTGCCGTCGCCGAGCGCGGCCGTGATCGACGCAATGCCGTCCTCGATTTCCTTTTGGGCGCGATCGAGCGGCAGCTGGTTCATGTTCCCAGGATGGTTCTGGGTATGGGTGGCGATGGTGTGGCCGGCATCGCGCATCTTGCGCACGCCTTCGGGATTGGCGTTGGCCTGCCGTCCGACCAGGAAGAAGGTCGCCTTCGCGCAATGGGCGGCGAGGATATCGAGGATCTGGTTGCTATATTTCGGCAGTGGACCGTCGTCGAAGGTCAGCACCACCTCATGGTCTTCCAGCGGCAGCGTCTTGGCATATTGCATGGTGCCGATCAGGGGATATTGCCGCGGGTCGACCACCAGCGTGCGCGACGTGCCCAGCGCATCGGGATGCCCAGGACAATTGGCGGCGGGCGCGGCCTGCGCCGTGGTGCCGGTCAGCATTCCCAAGAGAACTGCGGCTGAAATTGTGGCTGAAACGGCGGCTGAAAAAGTAATCGATGCCCGCTGACGGAGCCCCATACCTGCGTTAGCGATCATAAAACCCCGGCTTCATTCCCAATCGAATGTTGGTCCCTGCGGACCGGTATTCGGTTCACTCGAAAAATGCCTTGTTTGCAATCCTTAACGGCGGGCCATGAATGCCGCCTTAATGGCCGAAATACCACACTTATTTCGGGTTTTGGACAGCTCTGGCGGTGGCCGCTGAGGCTGCCGGGACCAGATGGACCACGCGGTAACCGTTGTCTCTCAGATAGCGCAGGAACGCCGGCAGCATGGCCGCGGTTTGCGCCTTGGGATCGTGCAGCAGGATGATTCCCTTGCGGGCGGCCTGCAGCCGCTCGATGAGCAGCTTCAGCTGCTGGGCCGGTTTCATCGGCTCCCAGTCGCTGGCCCAGAGGTCGGCGCCGAACACGGATATGCCGCGGTTCTGCAGCAGGTCCAGCGTCGCCGGCGTCATCTCGAAATAGGGATAGCGAAAGAACGGGGTAGTCGGGGTCGTTGTGCTGGTCCCGTGCAGCGCCTTTTCGACCGCCGCAAAGCCCTTGTCGATCTCAGCCGTGGCCGCATCCGGCTTGAGGTATTTGATATTGGGATGCGACCAGGTGTGGTGCCCAATGGTGTGGCCCTGTGCGGCCATCCTGCGCACCAGCTCGGGGTGCGCCGAAGCAGACCTGCCGATCAGGAAAAAGGTGGCGAGCACGCATTCGCGCGCGAGCGCGGCCAGCACCCTCGGCGTCGTGCCCGGCCACGGCCCGTCATCGAAGGTCAGGACCACCTCACGATCTCCAAGCGGCAGGGTCTGCGGAAAGCTCTTCAGCCCGACGCGCGGTGAGGTAGCGGCATCGACGCGCAGAACCCGTGAGGTGCCGAGCCCGTCCTTGTGCGGGCATTCGGCGGCCTTGGCTGCAGCCGTCCACACCGTCGCGGCCGCGATGGCTGTGCAGAGCGTCCTGGTGAATCCTGGGGTCATCAGCCGTTGTGCATCTTTGGCATTGCGCTTGGCGTTGCCGATTGGGTAATGCGTGCAGCGATAACTCAAACGCAAGTTCTGTCAAACCCGGTGAGGCAAGGCATGGCCGAGGATATCGACGTTGCCACCGCCGCCGCGCGGCCTGTTGACGGGTCCGCGCTCGATCCCGCCCTGATGCGGGATGAAGAGGGCCACATCCGACACGAATTCGTCGAGGAAATCACCCGCGCCATCAAGGCCGCCGATCGCCCGTCGCTTTCCGAGTTCGTGGCCGAACTGCACGAGGCCGATCTCGGCGATTTGATCGGCGCGCTCGAACCCGACGATCGCGTGGCCCTGGTCGAATTGACGGGGACCGATTTCGACTTTTCCGCACTCAACGAGGTCGACGAAACCGTTCGCGAGGAAATCCTCGAAGAGCTCGAACCGGAGACGGTCGCCGAAGGCGTTCGCGAACTGGAATCGGATGACGCCGTCGAACTGCTCGAAGGCCTCGACGAGGAGGACCAGGAAGAAATCCTCGAAAAGCTGCCGCCGTCTGAGCGCGACGCGCTGGAGCGCAGCCTGCTGTATCCGGAAAACTCCGCCGGCCGGCGGATGCAGTCCGAATTCATCGCGGTGCCGCCGGACTGGAACGTCGGGCAGGCGATCGACTACATGCGCGACACCCCGGACCTGCCGGACCGGTTCTATGAAATCTACGCGGTCGACGCCAACCAGCACTGGCAGGGCGCGGTCTCGCTCGACACGTTGCTGCGCGCAAGGCGGCCGGTGCCGCTCGCCGACCTGATCGAGGAAGACCGCCGCCGCGTCTCCGTGCTCGACGACCAGGAAGAGGTCGCGCGGATGTTCGGCAAATACAATCTGGTCGCAGCCCCCGTGGTCGACACCACCAACCGGCTGGTCGGCGTCATCACCATCGACGACGTCGTCGACGTGATCGAGGAAGAGGCCGACGAAGACCTCAAAGCGCTCGGCGGCGTCACCAGCGACGAAGAATTGTCCGACAGCGTCTGGACTATCGCGCGCGCCCGATTCAACTGGCTCTTGGTCAATCTGGCGACCGCGTTCCTGGCATCCTCGGTGCTCGGCCTGTTCGAAGGCCAGCTGGAAAAGATGGTGGCGCTGGCCGTGCTGGCGCCGATCGTGGCGAGCCAGGGCGGCAACGCCGCGACCCAGACCATGACGGTGGCGGTGCGGGCGCTGGCGACCCGCGAACTTCATTCCAACAACGCGCTCCGCGTGGTCCTGCGCGAGGCGATGGTCGGTCTCGTCAATGGCCTCGCCTTTGCCGTGATCACCGGCGTCGCCGCGGTGGCGTGGTTCAAGATCCCCGGCCTCGGCGTCGTGATCGGCCTTGCGATCGTCGTCAACCTGATCGCCGGCGCGCTGGGCGGCATCCTGATCCCGATGGTGCTGGAGCGGGTGCGCGCCGACCCGGCGGTGGCCTCCGGCACCTTCGTCACCACGATCACCGACGTGGTCGGCTTCTTCTCGTTCCTCGGCATCGCCACGCTGTGGTTCGGGCTGAAGTGAGCGCTCGGCACGGGAAAGTATCGTTAATCGGTCCTTAACGGGCTTCGCCGATGATTCCCATATTGGGAATCGAACATGCAGCGCTTGCGGCTCAAGGCAGACGGACGGATCGTGGAACTGCGGGATGGGCAGGAGTTCCCGCTCGCGCCTGCGCATCCGGAGCAAACTGCCGCCCCAGCGGCGGACCCAACGCCGCTGCCGGCGGTTCGCGACCTGCGCCGACGTTCGCGCCTGACCCAGCTCGAATTCGCCGCACGGCTCGGGGTGCCGGTCGAGACCATCCGGAACTGGGAGCAGGGCAAACGCGCGCCGCGCGGACCGGCACGGGCGCTGCTCGCCGTCATCGCCCATTCGCCGGAAACGGTTTTCGCCGCGCTCGCCACGGAATCGGCCACCATCTAGCCACCACGGCTCAACAGGTACATCGCGCTATCTCTAATCCTATCGCGTTGAGGTGTGATGTAGTCGATCTCATCGCGCGTCAGGCCGAGGTCCATCAGCTCTCTGTCGCTCAGGTAAGCCAAGCCGGCTCGCAAGCTCTGGCGTTGGCGCCGCTCCTGAAACGCACGCCAATATCGCTTGAGCAAGCCGAGGACGTTCCGCGTCGACGTTGCCGTTGGTAATGCGATGGGCAGGTCGAGGCCGAGCCCTGCGGCATCGCGCTCGGTCCCGGATGTGATGTTCGTCTGTTGGGGTGGCATCGGATGCTCCTGCTGTTGCGCCGGCAGGGAGCATGGCCAAACAAAAGGCCCCGTCCGATGCCGGCGGGGCCTGGTGAAAAGATCGCGTCGTCGAATTTCTAGCGCACGACTCCTTCCACGGCCCAGCGAGAGCGGGTTACGTTTTTACGGTTCGCGGTGCGCACGACGTTGATCATGAAGCGTAGGTACCACGGAGATCGCGCCAAATCAAGGGATGTGCCGGTGTGGCTCGCATCCTGGAGGCGAGTGGACGTGGCCGTCGCCGCATCACCGCCGCCCGGTCTCTTCTGACGCGTTTTCTCGACGCGAACTGCACTTCGCACGAAAACGTTATGTGTTGGCACTGACCTGCCGGCGGCCCATAATGAGCGTATGAACTTTATTGAGGCCAATGGCGCAAGGATCCCGGCGATCGGGCTCGGCACCTGGGAACTGCGCGGACGAACCTGCGCGCGGCTGGTCGAGCAGGCGCTGCGGCTCGGCTATCGCCACATCGACACCGCGCAGGTCTACGAGAACGAACGTGAAGTGGGCGAGGGGCTGCGCGGCTCCGGCGTCAAGCGCGGCGAGGTGTTCGTCACCACCAAAATCTGGACCACGCATTTCGCGCCCAACGATCTCGAGCGATCGGCAAAGGAAAGTCTCGCCAGATTGCGCCTGACCGAGGTCGATTTATTGCTGCTGCACTGGCCCAACCCGCAGGTGCCGCTGTCGGAGACGCTGGGCGCGCTGGCGCGGGTCAAGCAGCTCGGGCTTGCCCGGCATATCGGCGTGTCCAATTTCACCGTGGCCCTGATCGAGGAGGCGGTGGCGGCGTGCCCGGAGCCCTTGGTCTGCGACCAGGTCGAATACCACCCCTATCTGGACCAGGCCAAGGTGATGGAAGCCTGCGCGCGCCACGGCATGGCGCTGGTGGCCTATAGCCCGGTTGCCAAGGGCCGCGTCAAGAACGACCAGGCCTTGCTGCGGATCGGCGACCGCTATCGCAAGACATCAGCGCAAGTGTGCCTGCGCTGGCTGGTGCAGCAGAACGTGGCGGCGATCCCGCGCACCTCGAAGCTGGCGCGGCTGTCGGAAAATATCGAGATCTTCGATTTCGAACTGTCGGACGCCGACATGCGCGAGATTTCCGACATGGGCAGCGCCGGCGGCCGGCTCACCGATTTCGGCTTCGCACCGAAATGGGATTGAGCCGCGGTCGCGCCGGGCGTTATGCTCAAAGCCCATCGCAAGGCCCTTGGATTGTCTTGGTACGATGAACCTGCGCCAGATCATACCTTCGGACATGACGGCTTCAGTGATTGCCCATCTGTCGCTGCTGGCGTTGCTGCTTGTGTTCTCCGACGTGCATCCGTTCGGCGCCGCCACGCCTGAATCGATCGCGGTCGATATCGTCGCGCCGCAAGACATTCCTGCCGAGATCGAGAAGGCGTCCGAACCGGCTGCGACGCCGCCGCCGCAACCTGATTTCACCGCGCTCGACAAGCCCGCGGCCGCGGCGGCGCCTGCGGTTCAACAGCCACCTCCGCCGCCGCCACAGAAGCAGGCGGCAGTGGCGGCACCGAGCCCGGCGCCGCAGCCAGCCGCGCCACCACAGGGAGTGACGCAGGCGCCGGCCTACAAGCCGCCCGAGCCCGATCTGTCGGTCAAATACAACGTCATGCTCGGTCTCCCGCCGGCCCTGCTGCCCAGCGCGCCGGCATCCGGCGACAAGGGCAAAGACAATTTCGACGCGCCCGCGACCACGTCCGCCGACATCGATTCAAGCGTCGTCGCGGCGTTCCGGCGGCACTTGCGGACCTGCTCGAAACTTCCGCCCGCGTTGAAAGGCTCCGACGACGTCAAGGTCAAGCTGCGCGTGTTCATGAGCCAGGACGGCAAGCTCGCCGCGGAGCCGCAGCTGATCGAGGCCAGCGCTTCCGCCAAGGGCCCGCTCTTGATGCGCAGCGCCATCAGCGCGCTGGAAGCCTGCCAGCCCTACGCGATGCTGCCGGCCGACCGTTACGGCGAATGGAAGGTGCTCGACCTCAGCTTTACGCCGCAGGATTTCGCGGGTTCGTGATATTCTTCGATGCGTTTTCTTGACGCGAACTAACGGGAGTAGCCGGCCCGGGATAAATGAACTGGTAGATGCGCGATCACCTAACTGGAGGCAGAGCCATGATCAAAGATATTCTTGTCAACCTGTCTTACGGTAAATCGCAAGATGGCGTTTCCAATTACGCGCTGTCGGTTGCGGAAACATTCGGCGCGCACATCATGGGGACGGCCTTCTATCCGGCAGTGGTCGGTGGCTTTGACCTGTCAGCCAACTTTATTCGAGCCCAGCAGGCTGAAGCTCGACAACGCGCAGAGTCCGTGGCCACCGTGTTTGACGAGGCGACGCGTCGCGCTGGCGTTTCAGCCGAAACACGCAGAATTGAAACTGACGTCGGCGACGGACCAACCCAGTTTGCGCAAATCGCAAGACGGTTCGATCTTTCCGTCATTGGCCAATTTGAAGGGGACCGGGATCATCGAACCACGAATGTCGTCCTTGAGGCCGCGCTGTTCGAATCCGGAAGACCGGTGCTCATCGTACCTTTTATTCAGAAGGAGCGCCTCAAACTCGATCATGTCATGGTGTGCTGGGATGGCAGCCGGGCAGCCGCCCGAGCGGTCGCCGATGCCATGCCGTTTCTTATCCGCTCCGGCAAGGCGAGTATTGTTGTTGCGGACGCTCAGAGCGCCAAGAGCGCAGACCTTCCGGGTGTGGATATCGCGACCCATCTGGCCCGTCACGGAGTAAACGCCACGATTGAGCGCATCCCCGTCCGCAAGATCAATGTTTACAATGCAATCCTGTCATATGCAGCCGATACAGGTGCCGACCTCATTGTCATGGGCGGGTACGGGCATTCCCGGCTGCGGGAGTTTATTCTTGGTGGGACGACGCGTGGTATGCTTGCCTCGATGACCAAACCGACATTGATGTCGCATTGATCGGATCTTGGAGTCTGGCGAGCGACGCGAAGCAGGCCGTAGGGCGGATTGGAGCCGAAGGCGTAATCCGCCATTCCGGCTTAGCCGTAGCGCAATCTTCTTCGCCGCAATCGCCGCTCGCAAATCGCACGCGCGACGATTGTTCGGCACCGGGTACATAGCACGGATATATTGGCACTGTAGCGGGGCGGCGGATTACGCCTTCGGCTCCAATCCGCCCTACGGGCTTGCGCGGGAGCGAAGAAACCGCGAAAATCCAGCCTTCAAAAATCGGGCCTTCAAAAGTCATGTGGGGAATCTTGGAAAAATGAAGTTTGATGACGTTATCCTTGGTCGCCGAAGTATCCGCGGTTACAAGCCCGATCCGGTACCCAGGGCGCTGATTGAGGAAATCATCGCTCTGGCGATGCGCGCGCCGTCGTCGATGAACACCCAGCCCTGGAATTTCTACATCGTCACCGGCGAACCGCTGAATCGAATCCGCGCCGGCAACACCGAGCGGATGGTGGCGGGCATACCGCAGTCGCGCGAATTCCGCACCGGTCAGGCCTTTGCCGGTCCTCACCGCGACAGGCAGGTCGGCGTAGCCAAGCAATTATTCTCCGCCATGGGGATCGCGCGCGATGACAAGGACAAGCGCCAGGACTGGGTCTTGCGCGGCTTCCGTCAATTCGACGCGCCGGTATGCGTGATCGTGACCTATGACCGCGTGCTCGATGGCAGCGACGACACGCCCTTCGATTGCGGCGCCGTGGCGACCGCCCTGGTCAATGCAGCCTGGTCTCGCGGGCTGGGCGCCGTGATCAACAGCCAGGGCATCATGCAATCACCTGTGGTGCGCGAGCACGCCGGCATAGCCGACGATCAGGTCATCATGAAAAGTATCGCACTGGGCTGGCCGGATGAAAGTTTCCCGGCAAATGCGGTCGTGTCCGAACGAAAGTCCGTCGAGGAAGCCACGGTGTTCGTCGGTTTCGAGAATTAGGCGCCCAACTCAATCCACCTTGCGGGCATTTACCGGCTTGATCTCGGAAAGAACCGTGCTGAGACCATCGACGATGGGCTCCGCATCGGTTGCCGTGGCGGATATCTGCAGTTCGGGAAAGTAGAGTTGAAAGGTACGGCGGGTGCGGCCGGCATCGTTGGTGTTTTCGCTCTCGCCACGGATCACCTGGAGAACGCAGGCTCCAACCGCGACTGTTCCTTCTGATTTGAACTTGTAAGCGATCGTACTGGTTTTCTCTTTCGTAATATTCTCACCGTCCGTCGATACCGTACGCATCTTGTAGGTTATGTCAGATCGACGATCAAAATGCTTGGGGAGTCCATCAGGCGCATACTTCCATGTGTGATGCGAGTATTTGCCGGCATAAGGTGTAGTCCATTCAGCCGATGCGATGGTCCCATCGACATAAACTGCCTTCGTCACGAAGACGGGTGGGTTTGGGCGGGTGGATGGCTGTGTCTGGTGAGTCCATACAACCCTGCCGCCCGATGTGTCTCGATGGGCCTGAACGACTGTCCTTGTCCCGTCCTGACCATGATAGGCCAGTTCAACGGGAACCGTGGAGTTCTTGATCGCGTCGCAGTCGACGGCGGGCGCGGGTTGCGCGGACGCAGTACTGGCAAACAGCAAAAGGAAGAGCGAAAGAAGACGCATGGATTGTCCAGTATGCGGTTGGCCATCCCAACCCAATATTATCCGTTAGCGTCTGTCGCTCATGACAGCTTGAAAGTTCAATCGCTGCTCCAGAGTCGGTAGGGCGGACAGGTCGGTTCAATCCGCCCTGCGAGCTGCCCAGCAACTTCTGCATCGAACGTTGGTTAGGGGTTGACGCTTGGCGCGGCATTTCGGGCCGGGGCCACGCATGTAGTGCAGCTCCGGCCGGTAGCTGTCGCGGACGTCCATAACCAAATCGTGAACGATGCTGGCAATGTCGGATACGGTCTCAGCCGTCTTGCGAGCAAAACCAGACATTGCGGACCGGCGCGCAGAAGCCGGTGCGGTCGCACGGGGGCTGACGATGCTTTTCCAGGCCATCTCTTTTCTCCGTCCGTTGGATGTGGGCACCGTGATCATCTAGCGGATCGGAGCTGCGGCTGCGCCAGAGGCGATTGGCTTACCTGTTGAGCGATTGCGGCTAACGCCTGCACCTCAATCCGTCGCCGACGTTGCTGCGTCGCTTCCTACGCAAGCGAAATCTCGCAGGCTGCGTGCGACAAAACAACCCGACGGGCAAATCAATTCCGATTTACAGAAATCGTGTCAAGTAGAAAATTTCTGTAAATCAAAATATTTCTGTTGTCGTCCGACCCAAATCAGTGCGCATCTATCGCCATCCCGTCCCACTCTGAGGGCGTTGGCCATCGTCACAACGAGGGGCGGGTTGCGGTGGACGCCGAGGTTGCGATTGACGGTCGCGGCTGATGCGTACGGCGAAAGCGTGTGGTCCTGGCGCCCGTAACGGCGTCAAGTCCTGCGGGAGCCAACGCTTCCGGGGGGCGACGGTGGCAATAGAGGCCGTCTCACCGGGGAGAGCGCGTCATAAGCCGTAAAGCCATTGCGCAGGGAATGTCGGATGTTCTCCGCTGCCCTGTATGCTCGTGTGCAGCTTTCTTAGCACAATCGCACACGAGACCGCGGGTGCAGCGCGCATCCGGCATTCCCTGCGCCCTCTGATTGGAGAGGGCGAATGAATTTGCAAGCCTCGGGCGCAATGCGTCGCGAGAAAGCGAACGTACGTTTACCCGTCATCCTGAGGTGCGAGCCTAGCGGTGCACTTGCACCGCTGGGCGAGCCTCGAAGGATGAATCGGCCACAGACCGGGCCGTCGCCCTTCGAGGCGCGCAAGAGCGCGCACCTCAGGGTGACGGAGCTGAGATAAGGCGCGCGGCTCGATGGATTGCTTCGCTTCGCTCGCAATGACGTGGAAAGAGCCTTTGTCCCCCTCAACTCCCCATCGCCTTCCACGCATTGGACGCGAACTGCCGGCGCCAGGTCACGATCACGACCATCGCTGTCGTGACGAACAGCACCCATGGACTGACGAACCAGCCGAGATAGCCGAGCGCAAAGAAGAACGAACGCTGGCCGCGATTGAAATGCTGGCCGGCGGATTCGAACAATCGCGTGGTGCGGATGACATGGGCTTCCGCTTCCGGCGTGCCTTTTTCCGAGGCCGGCGGCATCGCGCCGAGCAGGATGGCGACATAGTTGAACAGGCGATAGGCCCAGGAAAATTTGAAGAAGGCGTAGATGAAGATCAGGATCAGCCCGACGCATTTGATTTCCCACAGAGCGGGCGAGGGGCTGAGATCGATCGGCAGCGCGCCCAGCACCGCCAGCGCATCATTGGTGGCGCGCAGCAGCGCCAGCCCGCCGCCGATCGCGATCAGGCTGCTGGAGGCAAAGAACGCCGTGCCGTTCTGCAACGAAGCCATGATCTGCATGTCGACCATGCGGGTTTCGCGATCGAGCAGGTTTCGTATCCAGACCTCGCGATAGACATGCATGCGGGCGGACAGGCTGTCCCGGCCGTAGGCGGTACGTTCGAGGGTGAAGGCATAGACGGTCCACTCCACCACGAAGAACGTGATGGCCGCGATGTCCACCCAGTAACCAGCCATGCTGCATTTCCCGTGATCGCTCGGTCACACGAGATGTACAGGTTGAACGGTTGCCGTGCACTATGTCATGATGGCGTCCCCAACAGGATTTCCCGCAAATGTTGAAGCTCGTCATCGGCAACAAGAACTATTCGTCATGGTCGCTGCGGCCGTGGCTGGCGCTGCGCGCCAACAATATTCCGTTCGAGGAGGTCGTGATTCCCCTGTACACGGACAACCCGGCCGACAAGCAACGCATCCTGAGCTTCAGCGATGCGGGAAAAGTGCCGGCGCTGGTCGATGGCGACGTCACGGTGTGGGATTCGCTGTCGATCATCGAATATCTCGCCGAAAAATTCCCGCAAGCGAAGCTGTGGCCGGAAGACCGCGCCGCCCGCGCCCATGCGCGTTCGATCTCGGCGGAGATGCATTCGGGCTTCATGGCGCTGCGCAACGAATGCGGCATGAACCTGCATCGCCCGATCCGTGCGGTGGCGCTGTCGGATGACGCGAAGGCCAATGTGGCGCGAGTCCAGGCGATCTGGGCCGAGTGCCATCAGCGCTACGGCAAAGCGGGGCCGTTCCTGTTCGGCGCCTTCTGTGGCGCGGATGCGATGTTCGCACCTGTCGTGCATCGTTTCCGCACCTATGCGATTCCGGTCGCCGGTGAGGCGCGGCACTACGTCGATGCGATGGAGGCGCTGCCGGCGTTCCAGGAGTGGACCCGCGACGGGCTGGCCGAAACCATGCTGATCGACCGGTTCGAGACGATCTGAGGCGGGCTGCGTCAGCCCGTCCGGTTCCAATAGTCCTGACCGCACCCGCCCTGACTGCGGCATGGAGCCGGGCGAGGGGAGATCGCGGCCGGAATAGCGGCTATGCAAATTCCCCCAAACGGGCATTTAACGCACTGAAATATCTGTAAAATATCCGTTCTCGGGAGGCCTCGATGTTACTGGATTTTTGGGCCCGTGGTGTGCTAGGTTGACGCAGGGTTCTCAAGTCGGCCGATCGCTAGCGGGACAACTAAGCGCCGCCGACAATCTTGCGTATGGAGAGGGCGTTGAAGCACAAGTTCACCGTTGGAGAGACTGTCTATTTCACTGCCAGCAACGTTGCCCGACCGGCCGCCAGCGGCACCTATGAGGTGATCCGGCTGCTTCCGACCGACGGCGACGACTGCCAGTATCGCATCAAAAGCTCGACCGAAGCTTTCGAACGGGTAGCCAAGGAAAGTCAGCTCGCGGTCTCCTGAGCCGCACTTGCGGTCTCCTGAGCCGTTTACGGTCTCCTGAGCAGCTTGCGGTCTCCTGAAGCTGTGCGCAAACCTGCGGTTGACGCGGTTCCATATCGCCCGCCGTCAAAAGGCCCCGTTCGCAGGACCATTCTGTCGGAAGCGAGTGCGGGCAAACACGCATTCGCTGATCGCGTTATGCTGCGTGAGGGACACCGCGCATGAGCTGGGACTGGGCTTCTTCGCTGGATCAGATCTGGCGCACACCGACCTTTCCGATGTGGCTGACGCTGGCCGCGGCGGGATTTTTGGGAATCATCGTTTTGATCACGCTGCTGCGCGCGGAGAAATCCGTGGCCAATGGCGTGCTGACGGTCATGACGCTGCTCGCGATCGTCGTCGCTGTCGCCGCGACCATCCGCAGCTTCGGGCCGGATGGCGCCGTCTCCTCCGCTGCGACCCCGGTGGCTTCGGTCAGTGCAGCGTTGCCGCAGCTCTCTTGTATCGACGATCTCGCCGGCGATGCCGTCCTCAATGCCTGCGAGAAGACGCTGTTCGGGTCCGCCGACTCGGTCGCTGCCGCGGTCACCTATGCGGCGTCCCAGATCACCCGCCTGACCGGGTTCGGCGATGCTGCCACAGCCGACAAAGCGACGAGTTCCGACCTGCAGGCACTGCGCCGCGCCGTCGAGCGCGACCGCTACGGGCTGATGGCCTATGTGCTGATGGCGCGCGACCAATGCACGCCGGCTGCATGCGCGGCGTTCGCCGCGCTGGCCGACAAGCGCCAGGTCGTCGCCAATATGGACGAGCGCCTCTACGAGAACCTGATCACGCGCTATGCACCTTCATGGAACGCGCCGCCCCTGGCTGCGACATCCCCGGGGCTGCTCGCGGGGCTGCCGCCGTCGATGCCCACCGGCAAACCCACCAATGCCGAGTTCCCGAGCGCGGCCAATACCCCGCCCATCAGCATCATGAACCCGGAGCCGCCCGCCGCTCGTGCCGCTCCGGCGCCAGCTGCTGCCAATCCACCGGCTTCACCACGTCCAGCCCCGGCCGCAGCAGCACCAACGACCGCCGCACCAGCCACACCAACCACAACGGCGTCGCCAGCGCTGGCGGCAGCTAAAAAACAACCGCCGGCGCCGAAACGCACACCGGCCGCGCCGGTCCAGCTATCGCCGGCACCGGGGGCACCGGGAGCACCGACGGTGTCATCCACAGCTGCTGCGCCCGCCAACGAATGATCGTTTTCAAACGGCGCGGGGCCCGCTAAACCCGGATCCATGCCGCTTCATCTCATCAAGCTCGCCGTTGGCTGCGAGTCGGTCAAAGAACTCAAGGGCTGGGTTGCCGAACGGATGGCAACCGCCAGGAAAAAGGGTTTGCCGCTCCGCCATATCCACGTCACCCGGATGATGCCGAAACGCGACGAGGAACTGCTTGCCGGCGGTTCGCTCTACTGGGTGATCAAGGGAGAGATCGCGGCGCGCGAAAAGCTGATCGCGATCGAGCCGTTCCGCGACAAGGACGGTATCGGACGGTGCCGCCTGGTGATGCAGCCCAAGGTCATTGCCGTCTCGCCGCGGCCGATGCGCCCGTTCCAGGGCTGGCGCTATCTGACCGAGGACGGCGCGCCGGCCGATCTCGGCAAGTCCGCCGCGGTCGTGGCGTCGATGCCGGAGCCGATGCGGCGGGAACTGCGCGACCTCGGGCTGCTGTAGCTACGTTCAGACCGCGATATTGTCGATCAGCCGCGTGGTTCCGATCTTGGCGGCGACCAGCATCCGCATCGGCCCCTCCTTGAGCGAGGCGACCGGCGCCAGCGTTTCGGCGTGGCGCACCTCGAAATAGTCCAGCGCAAAACCCGCGTTCTCGATCAGCTCGGCGCCGGCCTGCATGACGGCGTCGACAGGCTCGCCAGCGCGAAGGCGGGCCGCGCTTTGCTTCATCGCGCGATAGAGCTCGGGCGCCGCCTGGCGCTGTTCGGGCGCGAGGTAGACGTTGCGCGAGGACATCGCCAGCCCGTCGCGCTCCCGAACCGTGCGCGACCCGATCACCTTGACGCCGAGATCGAGATCGCGCGCCATCTGCGTCACCACCCGCAATTGCTGAAAGTCCTTTTCGCCGAAGATCGCGACATCCGGCCGGCACTGGGTGAACAGCTTGCCGACCACGGTGGCGACGCCGCCGAAGAAGTGCGGGCGGAAGCGATCTTCCAGCCCGGCAGTGGCCGGACCTTCGGGTACGATCCGGGTGGCGAAGCCTTCCGGATACATCGCCTTGACGTCCGGATTCCAGATCAGGTCGACCTTCTCGGCCGCGAGCCTGGCGACGTCGGACTTCCAGGTCCGCGGGTAGGAGCCGAAATCCTCCGTTGGCGCGAACTGGGTCGGATTAACGAAGATCGAGACGACGACTTTCTGTGCGCGGCGTTTGGCGAGCCGAACCAGCGACACATGGCCGTCATGGAGCGCTCCCATGGTTGGCACCAGCGCGACCGTGGCCTTTCTGGCGCGAAGGCCATCAAGCGCGCGGCGCAATGCGGGGACGGTACGGACGACCATAGGGCTTCGCGGCATCTGGGCTCGATCTCTTGCACGATGTTTTGGGATGAGGGGGCTGTTAGCCGCGGCCTCTTGGCGGGCGATGCGACCTTATAAGGCCGAGGCATTGCCGCCAAGGTGATCAACCCGTGCAACTCATCACGGCAGTCCGACGTAGCTGCATGGGTCATGTATCGCCAGAGGGGCCGACGCGTGGAAACGTGCGCTCGATCACAGTTGAACGCGACGTCGCCAAGCGGATTCATGATTAAGGCACGCAGGCAGTGATTCAAAAGTGTTATCACGCATTTTGCTTGACCACAGCCGCGCGTGATTTGAAGATATCAAACGGGGGTTGGGGTTGAGTCATGTTGGTTCAGGCTAGTCAGGGTCAGTCCGGTTCGGCGCACGTCGTCGTGCTCGGCAACGAGAAGGGCGGTTCGGGGAAATCCACCACCGCGCTGCATATCGCTGTCGCCTTGATGAAAGCCGGTCAGCGGGTCGCCACCATCGACCTCGATTGCCGCCAGCAAAGCTTCACCCGGTACGTCGGCAACCGTACCGCGTGGGCCCGCCGCACCGGCCTCGATCTCGAGGTTCCCGTCCACTTTTGCATCAAGCTCGGCGAGACGATGCAGATCGCCGACAATGAAAATTCCGAGTTCCAGCAGTTCATGGAAGCGGTGAGTTCGGTCGAGCGCGCCTTCGACTTCATCGTCATCGATACGCCGGGTTCGGATTCCTATCTGATGCGCCTGGCCCATTCGATGGCCGATACGCTGGTGACGCCGATCAACGACAGCTTCCTCGATTTCGACGTGCTCGGCACCGTCGACCCCGCCACCTATTCGGTGACCGGCGAAAGCCACTATGCCGAGATGGTGCGCGACACCAGGCGCAAGCGCCGCCAGCTCGACGGCGCTTCGACCGACTGGATCGTGGTGCGCAACCGGCTGTCGATGATCGGCTCGCGCAACAAGCAGCTCGTCGCCGACAGTCTGAAGGATCTGTCGTTGCGGCTGGGCTTCCGTTCGATCGACGGCCTTGCCGAGCGGGTGGTTTACCGCGAATTCTTCCCGCGCGGGCTGACTGCGCTCGACGACATCGATGAGGCCACCCTCGGCACGCGGCCGAGCATGGGCCATGTGACGGCGCGCGAGGAGGTGACGAGCCTGCTCCGCCAGTTGAAGCTGCCGCTCGACGAGCGGGGCCGGCGGCGGGCCGCCAACCGCGCCGAATGGTTCAGCCAGGTCGACAAGCCGCTCGAAGTCCACGACATCCTCGGCGCCTGACCCAGGCGCTCGATCCTCGGCGCCTGATCGCCGCGGCCTCAGCGCGATCTCGGTGGCTCGATCACCGTCATCCGGAACGGACCGCTGTTGCCTGCCGCATGCGCGACCGCGGCGTTGGCGTCGTCGAGTGCAAACGCCGTGACCTCGAGTTGATCCAGGCTGACCAGGCCCGCGCCAATAAGCCCAGGCCATCAACAGGGCCGCGTGCGGCGGGTACATCCATTGGCCTCGAAGTGTGATGCAGTTCCGCATCATCCATGAATAGGGCAGTTCGGGACCGGCGCCATCCAGCATGCCGAGGCCGCCCATCAGCACCACGCGTCCGTAAGGCCGAACCGCGCGGCCGCGGATGAAATCTTTGCGTTCAGCCGCCTGCCGGAAGGCGACCGCAACATTCTCCTCACGGTGCTGACCAACCGCGCGACACGAAAGTTATTCGGCGCTTCATGGGAAGAAGAGGCCCGGCGCATCGTGGCGCAATTCCGCGCCACGCATGATTGTGGGCCGGCGATCCCGCGTTCCAGGAATTGCTTGCACGGCTGCGGCAGGGCTGTCCCGAATTTTCGGGCTGGTGGGAGGCCCATGATATTGGCGGCGCCGCAGCCGGCCAGAAATCCCTGAGCCATCCGAGAAAGGGGCGGCTGAAGCTGGAATACGCGAGCTTCCAGGCCAATGACGATCCGGCGCTGAAGCTGATCATTATACCGCCGGCTGAATCCGGTGGTTTTCCGGGATTTCCGGGGCAGACCCGGCGTGCGAAATAAGGGAACGAACTGCCTACAATACCGTTTTCATTAGACTTTTATCGATCGGTCGAACCGAAGCTTGGTTGGGACCGTCATATACAGGCAATAGGAGATGATCGCCGGGTAGTGAGCAGCTGCACAATAGATGGGTGCATCGCACAACGATCAGGCGGTCAATTCACAACATTTGGACTTTATGTCACGCCGCTGTGACATATATCATCAAGAACGAGGCCGAAGAGTCTCCACATAGCCCGCCGGGCCCCGAGGACGCCGATGAAACGTGGAATTGCCGTTCTGCTTTCACTTACCGTACTGGTTGCGGTCGCGTATTTTACCGCGAGCAAGTGGGCGATCCGTCACGAGACCATCGCGTTCCATGATCCGGCGCGGGACAATCGTCTGGTTGCGGTGAATATCGCCGTTCGGCGCGACAAGGAAATGCAGGCCAATGCCGGCATGATCAGGCTGCCGGTTGCGGTCATCAACCACGGCAACACCGTCAAGCATACCGAGTACTCGTTCCTCTCCAACGCCTTTGCGGCGCGCGGCTATCTTGCGGTCAGCCCCCAGCACGATCTGCCGACCGATCCGCCGATGGTGACCAAGGTCGGCGAACTCTATGTCGGCCGCCTGCCGCAAATTCAGCGCGGCGTCGCCAACATCCATTTTGCCATCGACGAAATGAAGAAGGTCCAGCCCAACGCCGACTACGCCAGGGTGACCATGGTGGGGCATTCGATGGGCGGCGATATCTCGATGTATTTCGCCAAGCAGTATCCCGACGAGATCAAGAAGGTGGTCACGCTGGACAATCTGCGCGTGCCGTTCCTGACCGACGGCAAGTTCAAGATCCTGTCGTTCCGTTCGAAGGATACGCAGTTCAAGCCGGACCCGGGCGTGGTGCCGGATGACGACCAGTGCGAGCAGGCCGGTATTACGGTTGTGAACACCGGCTACCAGCACAACGATATGCGCGATACCGGGCCCGATGCGGCAAAGTCGTCGATCCAGACGATGCTCGACAAGTTCATCGCTGACAACAGCGACAGCAGCACACTGAAGCCGGTACCGACCAAGGTGCCGGATCCGCTCGTGAGCAATCCGGGACCGGTGCCGCTGGCCAGCAACCCACCGACCATCAAGTCGGCGACCAACTAACGGCGCAGCTGTTAAGCTTCCGCTGCCTGATCCCGGCGGATCACGACCGGGTGCATTGACGCCCCGTATGGACAGTCCCACATAGAGCTTGCTGTAATTGCGAGCGCTCATGGCCGGCGAACCCACCAAACCGAAATCTTCCGCCGACATCTTCTCGGCGCAGAAACCCCAATCGCGCAGCGCTCCGTTGCCGGAAGCGCGGCCCTCGGCGGCCGAAGACATCGCTGCCTTTGTCGCCAAGGCTCGCGCCATGTCCCCGCACCGGACCGGCGCGAAGGGCAGGCTGGTGTTCGCGCTCGACGCCACCATGAGCCGGCAACCGACCTGGGACATGGCCTGCGCGCTGCAGGCCGACATGTTTCGCGAAGCGGCTTCGCTCGGCAGCCTCGACATTCGCCTGGTCTACTACCGCGGCCTCAATGAATGCCGCGCGACGGGATGGATCTCCGACTCGGCGCAACTCGCTAAATTGATGACCAAGATCGATTGCCAGGGCGGCAATACCCAGATCGGCAAAGTGCTCTCGGAAGCCCGCCGCGAAGCGGTCGCTTCCGCCGTGCGCGCCGTGGTGTTCGTCGGCGACGCCATGGAGGAGTCGGTCGACGACCTCTGCGCCAAGGCCGGTGAACTCGGCCTGCTCAAGGTGCCCGTGTTCATGTTCCAGGAAGGCCACGACGTTACGGCCGAGCACGCGTTCCGTGAGATCGCGCGCCTCACCGGCGGGGCATGGTGCAGGTTCGATCCCGGCGCCGCAGCCCAATTGCGCGAGCTGTTGCGAGCTGCCGCGGCCTATGCCGCCGGTGGACGCGAAGCGCTGCTGCGGCTGTCGAAGACCGGAAGCGGCGCGGCCAAGCTGATCGGCCAGATGAAATGATCGCCAGCTTGGCTCTTCCGGTGCGGATCGCCATGCTTTTTGCCGCCGGGGCGACTATATTGGGCCCATGCCAACCCTGATTGCCGGTGTCGTCGCCGTTGTCCTGCTATATTTGCTGCTGCAGATGTTTCGTGCAGCCAATCCGGTCGTGCTTGCGCGGCTGCTCAAGATCGGCGGCGGAATCATCGCGCTGGCGGTCGCGGCCTTCACCGGGCTCAGGGGCGAACTGGCGGTGGCGATCCCGCTCGGCATCTTCGGAGCGGGACTGCTCGGCTGGTCGCCGTTCGGCCCGTCCGGCTTCAGCAATATCGGCGGGATCTTCGGCGGCGGCGCGCAGCGCTCGCCTGGACAGACCTCGCGCGTGCGATCGCAGTTTCTCGACATGAGCCTCGATCACGACAGCGGCGCCCTGTCGGGCCAGATCGTCGACGGGCCCTATGCCGGCCGCTCGCTCGACGAGTTCGACCTGGTGCAGCTGACGACGATCATGTCCGGCTTCGACGCCGAGAGCGTAGCCTTACTTGAAAGCTATCTGGACCGCCGGTTTCCCGCCTGGCGTCAGAACGCGCAGGGCGACGCGGCAGGGGGGCAGCGCCGCGCGCCGCCGAGCGGTAAAATGACGGACGAGGAGGCCTATCAGATCCTTGGCCTGCAGCCGGGGGCGGGGCGTGACGACATCAGCCGGGCGCACCGCGCCCTGATGAAGAAACTGCATCCCGACCAGGGGGGCTCGACGTACCTCGCCGCCCGTGTAAACGAGGCCAAGGATACTCTGCTTCGCGCGCATCTCAGCTAACTCCGGCAAACGCTACCAAACGCTACAAACCGAGAGCTGCCGCTGCCCTATTCTCTGGTTGATGCCCCGTGTCGCCCGCCGTTTTCCGGCGTGGTCGATCCTTCATTCCGGAAAACTTAACCGTAAATTCTTGACGAGAAGTTTGCGCAGGTTCGATTTGCCGCCGGCGACCGAACGGCGTCTGCAACTGTGCTCTGGAAACAACAAAGCCGGCGCTTGCGGCGCCGGCTTTGCGAACAAAGAGAGAGAAGGTCAGTTACGAACGGTGATGCAGGAGATGTCGGCG
The DNA here is from genome assembly GCF_018130105.1 of Bradyrhizobium sp. AUGA SZCCT0160. Lineage (NCBI taxonomy): Bacteria > Pseudomonadati > Pseudomonadota > Alphaproteobacteria > Hyphomicrobiales > Nitrobacteraceae > Bradyrhizobium > Bradyrhizobium sp. AUGA SZCCT0160. The sequence continues at coordinate 61,956 of NZ_JAFCMD010000007.1, read as the reverse complement.
CGCTTCAGCGTCTTGCAGACCGCCTCGGCCTGATCGCGCTCGAGGCCGGCGAAGCGGGCGCGGAACAGCTTGCGATTATCCTTGGCAACGACCGGCTCGGTGAATGAGTCAGCCTTGCCGAGCAGGCCACGGGCCTGATTGCGAGCCTGATCGAGGCGGGCGCGGGCTTCGCTTTCGCTTTCCAGTGCGCCGACCTGGATGATCCAGCCGGTATGGGTAACGGCGGCCGCGGGCTTGATGGCGCCGTTCTGCTGGACCGTCTGTGGCTGGGCATAGGCGAGTGCCTGCGGGGCGGCGGCCGGCACGCTGGAGGCGGGCAGCACGCCGAGTACGCCATGCCCGGTACCGTGATTGGCGGGCTGCGGCGGCAGTTCGGCACGGGCCATTTCGGGCCTGATCACTTCAGGCTTGACGGCTTCAGATCGGGGCTCGGCCCGCGCCACGACGGCGCTGGAGGTCTCCGCCACTTCCGGGCGGGAGGGCGCAATCGTGCTGGTGATCGGCGGGGCAACAGGCTGGGACGGGCTGGCGGAAGCCAGCTTCATCACGCCGGCCTTGACCTGAACCGTCTTGACCTTGACCGGCTTCATTGGTTCGGCCGAGCCGGGGATCGCCGATATCGCCTGGGTCTGAATCACGCCGCTGGTCAGCGGAGCCGGTTCGGGCTTGGCCTGCGCTACGAACTTGGACTGTTCGGGTTTCGGTTGCGGCGCCGGCAGGGCGGCCGCGGCTGCGGCCATCAACGAGGGCCTGGCCGGGGCGACGCTGCGCGTTGGCTGCATCGCGGCCATGCTGGGCTCGGAGGCTGCGACGGCGTTGTTGGCCTGGACCGCCTCGGTCGGGCGCGGCGTGCTGGCGACTTCGGCCACCTCGACGCTGGCCTCGGCGGAATTACGTTCGGTAACGGCGGCGGCGGTGCGGATGGTGGCACTCTTGTCGAGGTTTTCCGCGAGCAGGGTGCGCATGGTGGCGTCGCGCGATCCGCCGCTGCGGCCGCCAAGCACCACGCCGATCAGATGGCGGTTGCCGCGCCGCATCGAGCTCACGAGGTTGAAGCCCGACGCGCGGGTGTAGCCGGTCTTGATGCCATCGACGCCTTCGACATTGCCGAGCAGCCGATTGTGGTTACGGATCGCCTGGCCGCGATAATAGAATATGTTGGTCGCGAAGTAGCGATAGTAGCGCGGAAAGCGTTCCTGGATCGCGCGGCCCAGCGTTGCCTGGTCGCGCGCGGTCGTGAGCTGTTCCTCGTTGGGCAGGCCGTTGGCGTTGCGATAGACCGTCTTGGTCATGCCGAGCGCGCGCGCCTTGCGCGTCATCAGCTTGGCGAATTCATCTTCATCGCCGGCAATGGCTTCCGCGATCACGACGGAGGCGTCGTTGGCGGAGCGCGTCACCAGTCCCTTGATGGCGTCTTCGACCTTGATGGTCTGGCCGGGCTTCAGGCCGAGTTTGGTCGGCGCCTGTCGGGAAGCATACGCGGACACTTCCAGTTCGGAATCCAGCTTCAGCTTGCCGCGCTCGAGCTGCTCGAACAGCAGGTAGAGCGTCATGATCTTGGTCAGCGAGGCCGGACGACGGAGGGCGTCGGGATTGTTGGAGGAGAGCGTGGCGCCGGAATTGCCGTCGACGATGATGGAAGCGAATTGCGGGCTATAGCTCGCCACGGCGGCGTGGTGCCGGGCATGGTGGCGTTGGCGGTAGCGGCGGGCTTCTGCGCTGTCGCTGGTGTAGATGATTGCAGTGGTGAGAGTGACCAGCCCGAGAACGCAAACTCGCAACGTGCGCGAGGAAGCTAAGGTTGTACGAAGCATTTACTTCCCCGTCCCAATTTCTGTCTTGATCACCGGTTCGTGAGGCGAAATTGTGCCCATCGGCCCGGTGACGCTGCCTGTTCGAAGCGGTTAGCCTGGTTGCAATTTGGCCCCGGCTGGCCGATCAGGTCGCTGTTCTAGCTAAGGTATTGTTCACAAACAGCATTCAGGCTGTCTGTCGGAAGGCGAACACGTCCGGGAATCAGGTTAGGCGGCGCGAGTTTCCAAAAGGTTAAGTAACCGTTGCGTAACACTCCGGGGTTTGGCGCTAATCGTCGATATTTGTGCGTCGCACAAGATTCCTTGACAGTCATTGTGCGGTGCACTATAAGGGAGGGGTGGTCAGGGAGCCGGGACCTCCCGGCGAATTACATTCAGTCTGGGAAAGGACTCCAAGATGGTCAAGGTTGAAGACATTCAGAGCTACGGAAAAGAGCATCTCGAAACGGTCGCCGCGTCCGCGAGCAACCTGCAGAGCGGTGTTCAGGCGATTGCGACCGCTTATGGCGACTACGCCAAGAAGTCGTTCGAAGATACCAAGTCGTTTGTTGAAAAGCTGTCGGGCGTGAAGTCGGTGGACAAGGCGATTGAAGCCCAGACCGAATTCGCCCGCTCGTCCTACGAGACCTTTGTCGCCGAGTCGCAGAAGATTGCCGGCCTCTATACCGATCTGGCCAAGCAGACCTTCAAGCCTTACGAAGGCCTGGTCGCGAAGTTCGCTCCCGCCACGCACTAAACTCTTTGTTTGACGCGTTTCCTTTACGCGAACCGGTATCCACTTCGCTCGAAAACGCTTTAAGCGCTGCGCGATACCTTCCAAAACAAAAAAGCCCGGCCGTTGCGGCCGGGCTTTTTTCGTTTGCTTTGTTCGTGCCGGTTGCGACGCGATTATTTCGCGACGCGCAGCTTGGAGAGCGACGTGCCGATCGCGCTAAAGGCCGTCGCGATCTGGCTCGAGGACGTCACGGTAGAGAACTTGTCCGAGCCGCTGGCGCAATACTGCAGGACTGTGGAGGTCGGATCGCCGTTGGTGTTGACGTGCATCGTGTAGATGACGATGCCGTCGGCCTTGATGTTGTCGCACTGGATGCGCTGGCGGGCGTCGATGGCGCCGTTGTATTGGACTTGGCCGTTGCCGTATGACGGCCAGCGATCCTGCGTGTTCAGACCGTCGGACATCACGATCAGCACCTTTTTATAGGTGTAATTGGCATCTTCGGGCGGTGCGTTGAGCGGCGCGCCCTGGGTCAGAGACTGCCATCCCCAGGCGATGCCGATCGGCTGGTTGGTGCCGCCGTTCGGGGTCAGCGAGTCGACCTTGGATTTGGCGGAGGCGAAGTCGGTCGTCAGAGGCAGCAACTGCGCCGGGCATGCGTTGTACTGCTCGGCATAGAACTTGGTTGCGGGATCGGAAGTCGGCGTCGTGTTCTTGGTATCGTAGTCCTGATCGCGGTCGGTCACACAGCCGTTCCAGGTATCGTGGTTCTTCGCCGTCCAGGTCCTGCCGGCCGATTCACAGGAGCTTTTTGTAGGGTAGTTCCCGGAGTTCTTGCCGCTGCACTTGCCGTTCGCAGCCTCCCACTCGCTCCACTCGATCCACGACTGTTCGTAGTTGCTGGCGCCGACGTTGACGTCCTTGGCGAAGGGAATGATCGAGATGTAGATGTCGCCCGTGTTCTTGGCGAGGGCGCCGATCTGGTCGATCAGGGCCTTTGCAGCCGGCTTCATCGCGGTCATTTTGCCGTCATCGTTCATCGATCCGGTGACGTCGAGCGCAAGCGCGACGCGCATGCGGACGTTGCCCCAGAGCGAGGTTGAACTGGTGTCGAAGCCGATTTGCGGAAAGCCGGCGACCTTCATGAACTCCGTCGGCACGTTGCCGGAGCCATTGATCTTGATGGTCGAGCCCTTGCCGGTGTTGGCGGTATATTCCGCCGTGACCGTCACCTCCCTGGCTTCGGTGTTGGTGTAGAGCGCCTTGAAATAGTCCTGCGCCTTGGTGTTGATATCCGAGGCCTTGATGGTTCCGTCCGACAGGTCTTTCGCCACCATCAGGGCGGTGGAATCGAGGGCAGCCTGCATCGACGACCGGGCGCTGTTGGCACGGGTATAGTCGATCGCGGCGCCGACGAAGCTCAGGATCGGGACGGCGGCGATGGCAAACAGAACCGCGATGTTGCCCTGATCGGCCTTGGCAAAACGCCCGGCGGCCGTACGCACCCGACTGAAAATGGCTGTATTGAGCATGGCTCTCACCGAAATAGTGGTTTCAAGCGGTATTTCGGCCCGGGCGGCTAAACAGGCGGTAAATTGGTTCCCGCAAAAACGGGTCAAAGCCCATGTATCGGGAAACCGGTGGCCAGAACTGCCGCCTATGCTCAAGGACCGCTAAACGGGCAGGGGCCTTCCTTTGTCAAATCCGCCAGAAACGATTAACCTTGCCTGGATTGCCGGACCGGGATTCGGGGCCGGTTGCGGGCGCGGCAGGGCAGCGTTGATGCGCTTGCGGTGGTCTCCAACTGGACCCATATTCCAATAGCCGATCCGCCGCTGGATCGGACCGGGAGCGGCGATCTGGAAAGCGTTGCTGGGTACCTTGTGGTGGTCGTTTTGGGGCCTTCGCGAGCGTGCGACGATGCGCTGTCCGGTTTCCCATGGGAATGTCGAACGCCTGAGCCATGTTGCAGTTTAACTCCAAAGCCTATTCGTCCGCGCCCGCCGCGACCGCCGTCTCTGCTCCCCGGATGAGCAATGACGAAAACCGCAATGCGGGGACGAACGGTCCGTCGACCTCGGTCATCACCAAGGTCAAGCCGAAGACCAAGCGTCCGAATCTCTATCGTGTCCTGATCCTGAACGACGATTACACGCCGATGGAGTTCGTGGTTCATGTGCTGGAGAAGTTCTTCCAGAAGGACGCGGAAGCCGCCACCAAGATCATGCTTCATGTCCATCACCACGGTATCGGCGAGTGCGGCGTTTTCACTTACGAAATCGCCGAGACCAAAGTGACGCAGGTGATGGATTTTGCGCGCAAGCATCAGCATCCCCTGCAATGCGTGATGGAAAAGAAATAGCCGCTGCACCCGCCTCGACCGGCTAAAAGGCGACCGGCTAAAAGGAACGGGTCTTGCATTGTTCCGCCCCGGAGGAAGTAGGCGGCAACCCAGTAGTTTTTCGGGTTGGTTCTCGTATCGCGGTGGTGCGAAAGTTTAGAGAAAAACCACTGTTCACGGAACCTGTCTTTCGCCACGATCGTGCGTAACTATATGACACGGGACGACGAAGGTTGTTGTTGCCTGACCGGGTAATGGCGATCATGATGACCGGGGGCCACAGAGGACGCGAATGCCAACTTTTTCCCAAAGCCTTGAACAATCCCTGCATCGTGCGCTGGCGATTGCAAACGAGCGGCATCATCAATACGCGACGCTCGAACACCTGCTGTTGTCGCTGATCGATGACTCGGATGCTGCCGCGGTCATGCGTGCCTGCAGCGTCGATCTCGACAAGCTGCGCACCAGCCTCGTCAATTATCTCGAGACCGAATTCGAAAATCTGGTGACGGACGGGGCCGACGACGCCAAGCCGACCGCCGGTTTCCAGCGCGTGATCCAGCGCGCGGTGATTCACGTCCAGTCGTCCGGTCGCGAAGAAGTGACCGGCGCCAACGTACTGATCGCGATCTTCGCGGAGCGCGAAAGCCACGCCGCCTATTTCCTGCAGGAGCAGGACATGACGCGGTACGACGCGGTTAATTACATTAGCCATGGCATTGCCAAGCGTCCCGGCGTTTCCGAGGCGCGGCCGGTTCGCGGCGTCGACGAGGAGACCGAGACCAAGGGCAACGAGGACGCCAAGAAAAAGGGCGAGGCGCTCGATACCTACTGCGTCAACCTCAACAAGAAGGCGCGCGACGGCAAGATCGATCCCGTCATCGGACGAAACTCCGAAATCAACCGGGCGATCCAGGTGCTGTGCCGCCGGCAAAAGAACAATCCGCTGTTCGTCGGCGAAGCCGGCGTCGGTAAGACCGCGATCGCCGAAGGCCTTGCCAAGCGCATCGTCGACTCGGAAGTGCCGGAAGTGCTGGCCGCGGCGACCGTGTTCTCGCTCGACATGGGCACGCTGCTCGCGGGCACGCGCTATCGCGGCGATTTTGAGGAGCGGCTCAAACAGGTTTTAAAGGAACTGGAGGCGCATCCGAACGCGATCCTGTTCATCGACGAGATCCACACCGTGATCGGCGCCGGCGCCACTTCCGGCGGCGCGATGGATGCATCCAATCTGCTCAAGCCGGCGCTGGCATCGGGCACGATCCGCTGCATGGGTTCGACCACCTACAAGGAATACCGTCAGCATTTCGAAAAGGATCGCGCGCTGGTGCGCCGGTTCCAGAAGATCGACGTCAACGAGCCGACGGTGGAAGACGCCATTGCGATCCTCAAGGGCCTGAAGCCATATTTCGAGGACTACCATCGGCTGAAATACACCAACGAGGCGATCGAGGCCGCGGTGCAATTGTCGTCGCGCTACATCCACGACCGCAAGCTGCCGGACAAGGCGATCGACGTGATCGACGAGTCGGGTGCGGCGCAGATGCTGGTGGCCGAGAACAAGCGCAAGAAGACCATCGGCATCAAGGAGATCGAGACCACGATCGCGACCATGGCGCGGATTCCGCCCAAGAGCGTATCGAAGGACGATGCCGAGGTGCTCAAGCATCTCGAGCAGACCCTGAAGCGCGTGGTGTTCGGCCAGGACAAGGCAATCGACGCGCTGTCGGCGTCGATCAAGCTGGCGCGTGCCGGCCTGCGCGAGCCGGAAAAGCCGATCGGCTCCTACCTGTTCTCCGGTCCGACCGGCGTCGGCAAGACCGAAGTGGCAAAGCAGCTGGCGGCGTCGCTTGGCGTCGAGCTCATCCGCTTCGACATGTCCGAATATATGGAGCGGCACACGGTGTCGCGCCTGATCGGCGCGCCTCCGGGCTATGTCGGCTTCGACCAGGGCGGCCTGCTCACCGACGGCGTGGACCAGCATCCGCATTGCGTGGTGCTGCTCGACGAAATCGAGAAGGCGCATCCGGATCTCTACAACGTGCTGCTGCAGATCATGGATCATGGCCGGCTCACCGATCACAACGGCAAGCAGGTCAATTTCCGCAACGTGATCCTGATCATGACCACCAACGCGGGTGCGGCCGACCTCGCGCGCCAGGCCTTCGGCTTCACGCGCAGCAAGCGGGAAGGCGACGACCACGAAGCGATCAACCGGCAGTTCGCGCCGGAATTCCGCAACCGCCTCGATGCCATCGTCTCGTTCGCCCATCTCAATGCCGATGTCATCGGCATGGTGGTGGAGAAGTTCGTGCTTCAGCTCGAGGCGCAGCTGGCGGATCGCGACGTCACCATCGAATTGTCGGAGCCCGCCAAGGCCTGGCTGATCGAACATGGTTACGACGAGCAGATGGGCGCGCGTCCAATGGCGCGCGTCATCCAGGAGCACATCAAGAAGCCGCTCGCCGATGAAGTGCTGTTCGGCCGGCTCAAGGGTGGCGGCCATGTCCGCGTCGTGCTGGTCAAGGACGAGGCGGAAGACAAGGACAAGATCGGCTTCGAATTCGTCGAAGGGCCGGTGACGCCGAAGCCGGAGAAGCTGCCCGGTGCGCGCAAGCGCGCCACGCCGCGGAAGCCGAAGTCGGGTCCCAATGGCGGGGGCGGCTCCAATGGGCCGGCCTCGCGGGGGCCGCTGGTCAAGGTCTGAGCGGCGAGGATTTACGCATCAACGAAGCCGGCGCGTCGCAAGACCGCCGGCTTTTTGCTGGGCGATTGCCGGCTTCAATTGCCGTTAACTGGTCGTTAGCAATGGGATGAGGCTGGCGCCCGTATAAGCGCGCTCAGAACCTACCAGTTAAGCCAGTTTAGACCATGCGCCCGTTTTAATTGGGCCAGGCAAAACTGGAAAACGCTGCCATGTCCGAACAGAAACCCCTGCCGCGCGGCCGGACCTTCCTGGCCGGCAAGGTGATCTCCAATTACGGCCAGTCCACCATCGACTGCACCGTTCGCCGGATATCCGACACCGGCGCCGTGATCGAAGTGGAGACCGTGCTCGGCATTCCCGAGCATTTTCATCTGCTGATACCAGGCGAGGGCGATCCGCTTCCGTGCAAGCGCTCGTGGCAGTCGGAGAAACAGATCGGCCTCGTGTTCGACGTGGAAGACGTCAAGGCAGAAGCCGCCGAGGCCGGCCTCGATGGATCAAAGGGCGCTGATCAGATCATGCGGAGCCAGACGCTCGCATTGCGGGCGGCGCTTGATGTCATGGACGTCGGCGTGGTCCTGCTCGACGCCGACATGAAGTCTCAGTTCATCAACCGCGCCTTCCGCCGCATGTGGGCCTTGCCGGACGCTACAGCCGATCGAAACCCGTCTTTCGTGGCGCTCCTGTATCATGGCCGCGACACCAAGGCTTACGAGATTGAGCCCGCCGCGATCGATCGTCACATTGCCAATCGCGTCCGCACGGTAAGGGAAGGCGACGCCACGCCGATCGACGTGCGCCTGACCAACGGCGCTGTGGTGCGGGTTCAATGCGCGAGCCTGCCGAACGGCGGCAGAATTGTCACCTATTCCTACGTGACCGACATCGTCCGTCATATGGACGAGCTGGAAGTGTTGCGCAGCGCCCTCGACAATGTGTCGGAAGGGATCATCATGCTCGACAGCAATCTCAACGCGCAGTTTCTCAACGGCAAGATCCGGCAGTATTGGGCGTTGACCGAAGCAGAGGCGGACAGCCGTCCTTCCTTCGAGTCGTTGCTCAGAAGAGCGCCCCACGCGGGCGCCCGCATGCCGCCGGACGAGCTGGACGCCTTCTGCACCGCCCGCCTTGCGGCGATCCGGGATGTCAGCGAGCCGGTGCGGGTTTTGCAAACCGCCGATGGCCGCCACATTCGGGCGCATTGCACGGCGCTGAAAAACGGCGGCCGGATGCTCACCTTCGTGGGCATCACCGATCTCGTCAACAATGCGCGGAAACTGGAGGAACTGGCGACGACGGATTCGATGACCGGCCTCGCCAACCGCCGCCATTTCATGGCGCTCGCCGCGGCGGAATGGAGCCGGTTTCAGCGCTACTACCGGCCGCTCTCGGTGCTGATGATCGACGTCGACCACTTCAAATCGGTGAACGACCGCTACGGCCATGCGGTCGGCGATGACGCGCTGGTCGCGGTCGCCAATGCCTGCCTGGAGAGCAAACGCTCGTCCGATATCGTCGGGCGGATCGGGGGCGAGGAGTTTGCGATGCTGTTGCCGGAGACCGATCTCTATCAGGCGCGGATCGTGGCGGACAGGATTTGCAAGGCGGTCGCCGCCAGCAAGTTGCAGGCTGACGAGGTCCCGTTCAAGGTCACGGCCAGTATCGGCTTTGCGGCCGCGACCGTGAGCATGCCGGGATTTGAGGCCTTGCTGAAAGCGGCCGATCAGGCGCTCTACCAGGCCAAGGATCAGGGGCGCAATCGTATCGTTGGTTGGTCGCCGCCGCCGGCGACAAAACTCGCCGCGGAGTGAGGCGTAAGATGCGAAGGCAACCCGTCAGCGTTCGCCGAGCAATTCGTTGATGCGGCGCTGAAGCTGTCGCTTCTTGATTTCGCTCTTGCGCAGCCGCTCCTCCAGATCGGAAACCGGCTCGGGGGCTTGGCCGCTAAAGGCAAGGCCGACGAAATTGTCGCGCCACCACACCACCTTGGCGAGGAAGGAGCGGCCTTTCCGTGCGATGCGCAGCGAAATCTGTTCCCTCGGAAGATTGGCGGTATCGCTGAATTCGACGCTGGCGCCCTTGTCGGAGATGTTGCGGACGATGCACTCGCGGCGCGTGCCGGTCTCGCCGATTTCCGCGACGCCGCCGTAGATCACCTTGTCGCGCGCGTTCTCGCGTCGGTCCTGCATCGATATCTCCCAATCAAAGGAAGACTTTTACGCCGCTTTATCGGCCGCGAAAGGCTTTGGCCGGCAAAATGCAGCGTTAACGTAAACCAACGTCGGCCGCGATGGCGGCGATTTGGGGCTTTCGGAGGCCCAAACATGGTTACGCCGCGCTCTGGAACCGACAGCGCCGCGCGGCTATTAAGTACCTTCGATGGAAATCGGACGGCAATGCGAACAGGTCATGGTCTCCGCGCCGGGTTGAGCTTGCTGGCGATGCTGGCGTCGCTTGCGCAGGCTATCGCGGAGGACGCGACATCTCCGCCGACCGAGGCCGCGCGGCCGGGCGCTGAGGAACCGGCGAAACCGCCGGAAGCGCCGCCTCCCGAAGCGACAGCTCCAGAGAAGCCCAAGGAGACCGCGCGCGAGAGCGATACGCGCGAGGCGCTGTGCCTGATGGTGGAATCGGCGGCGAGGGCGGCAAACCTGCCGCTGGAATTCTTCGCGCGCGTGATCTGGCAGGAGAGCCGCTTTCAATCCGATGCGGTGGGGCCGATGACCAGGAGCGGCCAGCGCGCGCAGGGCATCGCGCAGTTCATGCCGGGAACCGCGAACGAGCGGCGGCTGCTCGATCCCTTCGATCCCGTACAGGCATTGCCGAAATCCGCCGAGTTCCTTAGCGAGTTACGCGACCAGTTCGGCAATCTCGGCCTCGCGGCGGCGGCCTATAATGCCGGCCCGAGGCGGGTGCAGGAATGGCTCGCCGGCACGGGATACATGCCACAGGAAACCCGCAACTATGTCGTCGCGATCACCGGCTCAACGGTCGAGGAGTGGGCGACCGCAGGACGGAACGGTAAGATGCCGGAAGCCGCACCAGCCTCCAGTTGCCGCGAACTGATGGCCTTGCTCAAGCGCGCGCCCAATCCCTTCGTGACGGGCCTCGAACAGCGCATCACGCTCTCCGCCGCGAAATTGTGGGGCGTGCAGCTCGCTGCTGGCTTCAACCGCGACAAGGCGCTGGCCATGTATGCGCGCGCGATGAAGCGACTGAGTGCTGTGATCGGCGACCAGGACCCGAGCCTGCTCAGTTCCGTGATGCGCAGCCGCGGTACCCGAGCCTTCTACCAGGTGCGGATCGGCGCGGACACGCGGCCGGCCGCGGATGATCTCTGCAACCGCATCCGCCGCGCCGGCGGGGCGTGCTTTGTGCTGCGGAACAGGGGCGTGCCGGGGTGAATTCACCTGGTGGATGGCGATTATACAATCGATCGATTGGACGAATAGCGTGCCGCTCAGGCATCACCGTTGCACCCACAACGGAGAATTCAACATGGGAACCATCGAGAACAAGGATACCATCCGCCGCATCTATCAGGCGCTGGAGACCGGCGATCGAAGCGTGTTCGGGGCGTCCGTGCATCCAGACTATGTCTGGCGCTTTCCGGGCCACAGCAGCTGGTCGAAACGCTTTAGCGGTCAGGAAGAAGTCCGCACCAAGCTGCTGAAACCGCTGTTTGCGCTGTTCGCGACCGAGTATCGGGCGCACGCCATCAATCTGGTCGCCGAGGGCGATTACGTGGTGGCCGAAGTGCGCGGCGACGTGCAGACCAAGCGCGGCCAGCGCTACAACAACGAATACTGCTTCGTGTTCAAATTTCGCGGCGACAAGATCGCCGAGGTGGTCGAATATTGCGATACCGATCTCGAAGAGCGCGTGCTGGGCAATTACGATGACGCCGTCGGGCGGATGGCGGCGTCGTAAGGCCGCGGACGCGCGGCTGCATGCCAGCCCTGAGGCGGGCCGCGCTTGACGTCGCCTTGCTTCACCGCCGTTATGCCGCCAGGATTCACCCTCGGCCGGCTATACGTGGCGCTCCCTCCGCTCGACTCCGTGACATGGCAAAGCCCGTTGCGCGCCTTCGCATTGGGGATGCGCTCGGTTGCGACGACGGTTCTGAGCCTGGTGCTGTTTGCGACCTATGTCGGCATCGGCGCGCTGGCGCATGACAGCCATTTCAGCCTGGGGTGGGTGCTCGGCAGCACGGTTCTGGTCTGGGCGGGCCCGGCGCAGATCATCCTGATTACGACGCTGGGCTCGGGGGCAACGGTGGTGCAGGCCGCGATCGCGGTCGCCGTCAGCGCCATCAGGCTGTTTCCGATGGTGGTGTCGGTGCTGCCGACCATGCGGACATCAGGCACCAAGCGTCGTCATCTCTTGCTCGCGGCGCATTTCATCGCCGTCACGCTCTGGGTCGAGTGCCACCGGCTGTTGCCGCTGGTGCCGCGCGAGCGGCGCATCGCGTTCACGCATGGGCTCGGCTGCGGACTTCTCTTGGTCTGTCTGGTCGCGACCACGGTCGGCTACGGCCTGGCCGCCAATCTGCCGGTGCTGTTCGCCGCGGCGATCCTGATGTTGACGCCGCTGGCGTTCCTGCTTTCCACCGCGCGCAACTGCCGGCAGATATCGGACGTGCTGGCGCTGGTGCTCGGGCTCGCGCTGTATCCACTCGTCGCAACGCTGCAGACCGGCGTCGATATCCTGATCAGCGGTGTCAGCGCGGGCACGATCGCCTACGGCGCGCACTGGTGGCGGGCGCGCGCATGAGCGACTGGCTCGCAAATTTTCTGGGTGACCCCCACGCGCTGCTGGTGCTTGTCGTCGCAGGTTTCCTGCCCAACGAGGTCTGGCGCATGCTCGGGCTGTGGCTCGGCGGCGGCGTCGACGAGGGCTCGGAAGCGCTGATCTGGGTGAGGGCGGTGGCGACCGCGATCCTCGCCGGCGTCATCGCGCAGATCCTGGTGCAGCCGCCGGGCGCGCTCGCGAGCGTGCCGGACTGGCTGCGCTACGGCGCGGTCGCCGCAGGCTTTGCGGTGTTCATGCTGACGCGGCGGTCGATCTTTGCCGGCGTCGTTTCGGGCGAGGTCGCGTTGGTGGCGGGAAAATGGTGGCTCGGTTGATTGCAGGTGCCGCATAATCCGGTACTGTTCCTCCAACTCAGAAACGGCGAGGAACAGCATGAATTGGCGCGCAGTGGCGGCTTTGGCCTTTGGTTTGGTTACAGCCGCGTCGCAAGGGCAGGCGGCCGAATATCCGAGCCGCGCGATCAAGCTGATCGTGCCCTATGCGGCAGGCGGCCCGACCGACGTGCTCGGCCGCATGGTCGGCGAATATCTCAGCCGCGACCTGAAGCAGCCGGTGGTGATCGAGAACAAGGCCGGCGCGCAGGGCGCGATCGGCGCCGAGGCCGCGGCGCGGGCCGAGCCCGACGGCTATACGCTGTTCTTCACAGCGGCATCGATCTTCGTGCTCAATCCGATGCTGTACAAGAAGCTGCCCTATGATCCGCAGCGGGATTTCCGGATGCTGGCGCTGATCACTGATCTGCCTGTGGTCATGGAGGTTCATCCTTCCGTACCCGCCAAGACGGTCGCGGAGTTCGTGGCTTACGCGAAACAAAACCCCGGCAAGCTCAATTTCGGATCGGCCGGCACCGGCGGCACCATTCATCTCGCCGGCGAGATGTTCAAGCAGATGGCCGGCGTCGATATGGTTCATGTCGCCTACAAGGGCGCGGGTCCTGCGCTGACCGATCTGATATCGGGCAATATCCAGCTGATGTTCGACACGCTCGGCACCGCGCTGCCGCCGGTGAAGGGCGGGTTGCTGCGGGCGCTCGCGGTCAGCTCCGCGCAACGAATCCCCGATCTGCCCGACGTGCCGACCATGGCCGAAAGCGGCTATCCGGAGTACGGCGTCAGCGTCTGGTACGGCGTTTCCGCGTCGTCAAAACTGCCTGACGATATCGCGCGAAAAATCACCGCAAGCCTCGACAAGGCGCTGGGTGATGATACGTTCCGCGCCTCGCTCGAGAAGGTCGGCTTTCCGCCGCTGCGCCCGCGCAGCCAGGCCGAGATCGACCAGTTCATCGCAACCGATCGCGCGCGCTGGGCGGGCGTGATCAAGGCGCTCAACATCTCACTCGATTAGCGTTTTCAAGCGAAGTGGGCACCGGTTCGCGTTAAGAAAACGCGTCAAACGTAAGAGCATTAGAATATGGTTCGGGAAAGTGAAATCCGCGAAGGCGAACTCGCCGTCGATATGCCACCGGCGCGCGACGCGGGCCTCATCTTCATAGGGCGCATCCGCACGCCCTGGAAATCGCGGCTGGAAACCCCGCGGCAGGGCCGTCACGACGGGCCGGTGTGCCGGCTGGAGATTTTCGAGCCCTGGGTGCCCGCGATCAAGGGCGTCGACTTCTATTCCAATCTCGAAGTGATCTACTGGCTGCACCAGTCGCGACGTGACCTCGTGCTGCAAAGCCCGAAGAACAACGGCAATACCCGCGGCGCATTCTCGCTACGCACGCCGGTGCGGCCCAATCCGATCGGCACGTCCATCGTCAAGCTGGTCGGCGTCGAGGGCAATGTGGTGCTGGTGCGCGGCCTCGATTGCCTCGACGAGACGCCGCTGATCGACCTCAAACCCGACCGCTGCGAATTCACACCGCTGGCGCCGCCGCAGGCAGGGGATTTCGAGACGGAGTAGCTGGTTTCTCCGTCGTGGCGACGAAGCAATCCACCTTTCCGTTATGCCGTGCGATGGATTGCTTCCGCTTCGCTCGCAATGACGGTCGTGGTATCGCGCGCTACCCCTTCAGCGCCGCGATCAGCTTCGTTGCGTTGTCTTCCAGCACCTTGACGTCTTCCTTGCGGCTGGCGGGCGGCAGCATGGCGACGCCGTCGTGGCGTGGCAGCACGTGCATGTGGAGGTGGAAGACGACCTGTCCGCCTGCGGGTTCGTTGAACTGCTGGATGGTGATGCCGTCGGCCTTGAACGCCTTCATCGCGGCGGCGGCGATCTTGTGGGCGCCGCGGGCGACATGGGCGTAGTCGTCGGGCGTGATGTCGAGGATGTTGCGGGCGGGGGCCTTCGGCACCACCAGCGTATGGCCGGGCGAACGCGGCATGATGTCGAGGAAGGCGAACACATGCTCGTCCTCGTAGACCTTGTGGCAGGGAAACTCGCCGCGCAGGATCTTTGCGAAGATGTTGTTGGTGTCATAGGCGGCGGACATGGTGGCTCCCTTAGGTTTGGTCTCATTCTCGGATCGGTATTGTAAAGGTCAAGCCTCGTCGGCGGCCTTGCGGAACGGCCCCGCCTCGGTGAGTTCCCGCCCGACCTCGGCCACATAGGCGCGTTCGCGCTTCAGATAGTCCGCGATCGCCCGGCGCAGATCGGGATCGGCGATGTAATGCGCCGAATAGGTCGTCTGCGGCAGATATCCGCGCGCCAGCTTGTGCTCGCCCTGTGCGCCGGCTTCCACCGTTTTCAGGCCGCGCTCGATCGCAAACTCGATGGCCTGATAATAGCAGACCTCGAAATGCAGGAACGGATGATGTTCGACCGCGCCCCAGTTGCGGCCAAACAGGGTGTCGGAGCCGATGAAATTGATGGCGCCGGCGATCCAGCGGCCGCCCCGCCGCGCCATCACCAGCATCACGTCCCGGCTCATGCTCTCGCCAATCAGCGAGAAGAATTTTCGCGTGAGGTAGGGCCGGCCCCATTTGCGCGAGCCGGTCTCCATGTAGAACGCAAAGAAGGCGTCCCAGGCCTCCTCGGTGATACCAGCTCCGGTCAGGCGGTGGATGGTGATGCCGGCGGAGACGGCCTCGCGCCGCTCGCGCTTGATCGCCTTGCGGTGGCGGGAGTTCAGCGATCCCAGGAAATCATCAAAGGTCTTGTAGCCGTCATTGTGCCAGTGGAACTGCTGGTCGGTGCGCTGCAGGAATCCCTGGGCGCCCAAAAACTTCGCTTCCGCCTCGCGCGCAAAGGTCACGTGAACGGAGGAGGCGTTGGTGGCGTTGCACAGCGCCATCAGGCCTTGCGCGAGCGCCGTCCCGATCCGCTCGTGGTCGACGTCGCCGCGGATCAGCAGGCGTGGACCGGTGGCGGGCGTAAACGGCACCGAGGCCTGCAGCTTTGGATAATAGCGGCCACCGGCGCGCTCATACGCGTCGGCCCAGCCGCGGTCGAAAACATACTCGCCCTGCGAATGGGATTTCAGATAGCAGGGCACGATGCCGGCGATGCTGCCATCGAGCCGGGCGAGCAGATGCCGCGGACCCCACCCGGTGCGGGCGCAAGCCGAGCCGGAGGCTTCGGCGGCGGCAAAAAAGGCATGTGAAACGAACGGGTTATAGGCTGGTTTTGAGTCGGCGCACGAATCACCTGACGCGCCGGGTGAAGCCAGCGTGTCGAGGTTTTCGAGGCTGTTCGGATCGCCTTTTGGATTGGCGCAGGCGTCCCATTCCGCAGCCGGGATATCGCTGGCGGAGGGGACGGCTTCGAGGGTGATTTCGGATGACGCCATCGAGAATTCGCAGCCGGTCCCTTGCGATCAGCCATCGCGATGGTGACCAAGTCAGGCAAAGATCAAGTCAGGCAAAGATGTTGCATTGCGCCCGTGACTTCAAGGCCTGCAGTGCGGATCAGGTTCCCGGCGGGAAACTCCGAGCCCAATACGTCAGGGCACAAATCCCTCAAAGATCATCTGGTCGGCGTACCGGGCAGCGCGGGCGCGCTGGTCCGGCGTGCGCACGGTCCAGGTCAGCAGCGGCAGGCCGAAAATATTGCGGGCGATCCAGGGCGCGGCCGCCGGCAGTTCGTTGACCCAATAGGCGACGAAATGCGGCCGGGTGCGGAAGGCGTGGCGCAGATGCGTCATGCCCCGGCGTTGCGCCGCCGACGCCTCCGGCCATTCGTCCTCGGTATATTCGCGCTCGGCAACGATGCCGCGGGGCAGTGAAGGGATCAATTCGCGCAGCGCCAGCACCTGGTCCGGGTCGAACGACATGCCGACTGCGGGTCCGGAATAGGTCGCGAGCACCTCTGCCATCCGCTTCACCAGCCTGCGGTCGCCGTCGAAATGGCTTTTGACCTCGATCACCAGCGGCACGCGGCCGGCGACCAGCGCGCAGAGGTCGCTGAGCGACATCATCCGCTCCGGCGTGTTCTTGAACTTCACGGCCTTCAGTTCGGCCGCGGTCTTGCCGAGCAACGCGCCCGAGCCCTCGGTGAGCCGGCCGAGCGCATTGTCATGGTGCACCATCGCCTCGCCATCGGCGGTGAGCTGGATATCGACCTCGATCGAGAAGTTTCCTGCGATCGCCGCATGCACCGCGCCCGGCATGTTCTCGAGGATGCCGCGCGCGGCATCATGCAGGCCGCGATGGGCGACCGGCCGCGCCGTCAACCAGTCAGGTGCAGACACTCCGAATTTCCCTCAGGAGACCTCGAACACGCCGTCGACTTCGACCGCCGCATCGGAGGGAAGGGAAGAGACGCCGACGGTGGTGCGGGCATGGCGGCCCTTGTCGCCGAAGGCGGTGACCATCAGGTCCGAAGCACCGTTCAGCACCTTCGGCCCGTCGAAATAATCCGGCGCCGAATTGACGAAGCCGCCGAGGCGGACCACGCGCACCACCTTGTCGAGATCCCCGAGCGCGGCCTTGATCTGCGCGAGTAGGTTGACCGCGCAACCCTGTGCAGCGGCATAGCCCTGTTCGGTGGTGACGCCGGCGCCGAGCTTGCCCTTGGCGATCAGCTTGCCTTCGGCATCGGCGCACACCTGGCCGGAGACGAACAGCAGGTTTCCGGTGCGGACGAAGCCGACATAGTTCGCCATGGCGGCGCGGGGCTCAGGCAAGGTGATACCTTGTGCCGCCAGCTTCTGTTCGACCGTGCCCGCCATGTTTCGTCCCCGTTTGAATTGACCACACCTGAACCTTTTCAGGTCCGCTTTGTTTCGCGCATCGCGTCCGTGGTTGCAAGCGAGGGTGGATTGGAGGCGAACACCCGCAAGCGGCGGCAATTCCGAGAAACAGGCCGGAAAACGTGGCATTCCGACGTCAAATTCCTACGATTTCGTGACACCGCCCTAGTTGCGACGCAATACAGCCGACAGTAATGTATCGAATCTTCCGCTGCACAAGGAGAACACATGGCTCGACCGTTCCGGATTCCGCCTCGTGCTTGGGTGCTGACAATCGCAGCCGTTGCAACAGGATCGGTTTTCCAGGCCGGGCCAGCGCTGTCAGCCGCAAGCGGGCCATTCCTTGCCCATCAGGCGCTCTACGAACTCAACCTGGTCAAGTCGCGCGGCTCCAACGCCATCAGCGGCGCGCGCGGGCGCATCCTCTACAATTTCTCCGGCAGCGCCTGCGAGGGCTACACCTCCGAATTCAGGCAGGTGTCGGAGCTCGACAGCGGCGAGGGCAAGCTGACGCTCAGCGATTTGCGCTCGACGTCCTGGGAGGATGCGGCAGGCAAGAGCTACCGCTTCAAGATCGACACGCGGATGAACGATACCGAATCCGCCCCGGTCGACGGCGTCGCCGAGCGGACCGGCGATCACATCACGGTCAAGCTGAAGCAGCCGGTGGCCAAGACGTTCAACCTCGAAGGCAAGATCGTGTTCCCGACCGAGCAGATCCAGCACATCATCGCGGCCGCGCGCGAAGGCAAGTCGGTGCTGGAACTGATGGTCTATGACGGCTCTGACAATGGCGAGAAGGTCTACAACACGCTGTCGGTGATCGGGCAGCCGATTCCCGGCACCAAGACCATCGCTTCGCCCGATCCCTCCACCGCGAACGACCAGATGAAATCGCTGACGCGCTGGCCGGTCACGGTGAGCTATTACGACCGCGACGCCAAGGCCAAGGATGGCGAGCAGACGCCGGTTTATGCGATGTCGTTCGAGCTATTCGAGAACGGCGTCTCCCGCGCGCTGATGCTGGATTACAATGACTTTGTCATTTCCGGCGCGATGGGGAAGTTTGACGTCAGGGATTCCAAGCCTTGTAAGTGACGGGCGGGGGCGATCCCAGTGGTCCGTCACCCTGAGGAGCGCGCACTTGCGCGCGTCTCGAAGGGCGACGGCCCGAATCTTTCCTCGCATCCTTCGAGGCTCGCAAGCGCTCGCACCTCCAGCGACAACGGCGAAGCCGTTGCGCGGGGATGACGTTTCCGCGAGCTATTCCTCCTCCTCTTCCTCGTCCTTTTCCGGCCCTCGATACGCAATGCCCCTGATCACAGCGGCATTGCCGAACTTCTTCCTCAGATCATCCATCGCGCGTTCGGCGTGGGCCGAGCGGCGATCCAGCATGTCGGTGTCGTCGGCCTGCGAGCCTGCGCGCAGCGCGCTGACGCCGGTACCCATCAGGCGAAAGGCGGTGCCGTCGATCTCCTTCGCCAGCAATTCGCGGGACACCGCAAAGATCTTTGCCGCCAGTTGCGTCGGCGCCTGGATCGATTGCGAGCGGGTGCGCTGCCTGAAATCGGCGGTCTTCAATTTCAGCGTGATGGTCAATCCGGAAAGGTTGCTGCTTTTGAGGCGCGACGACACCTTCTCCGACAGCCGCCACAGCGTCCGCTCCAGCGTCGCGAAATCGCGGATGTCCTTATCGAAGGTGGTTTCGTTCGAAATGGTCTTGGCGCCGCGATCGGGCACCACCAGGCGGTCGTCGATGCCGCGCGCCAGCCGCCATAGCCTGCGGCCTTCGCTGGCGAACTGCTTCATCAGATCGACCTCGTCGGCGCGCTGCAGATCGGCGATGGTGCGAAAACCGCGCTGCAGCAGCTTTTCCTGGGTCGCGGGGCCGACGCCATAGATGAATCCGACCGGCCGGTCCGCTAGCATCTCGCGGGCTTCGGCCTGGTCGAGGGCGGCAAAGCCGCGGGGCTTGTCGAGATCGGAGGCGATCTTGGCGAGGAACTTGTTGCAGGACAGGCCGACCGACACGGTGATGCCGATGCCCCGTTCGACGTCACGGGCAAAGCGCGCCAGCACTTTTGCGGGGATCATGCCGTGGACGCGCTGGGTGCCGGAAAGGTCGAGAAACGCCTCGTCGATCGACAGCGGCTCGACCAGCGGCGTCAGCGTCTGCATGGCGTGGCGCACCTCGCGGCCGACCCGGACATATTTGGCCATGTCCGGCCGAATCACGATGGCGTTGGGACAAAGCGCCAGCGCCTTGAACATAGGCATCGCCGAGCGCACGCCAAACGTCCGCGAGATGTAGCAGGCGGCCGACACCACGCCGCGCTTGCCGCCGCCGATGATGACCGGCTTGTCGGCAAGTTCCGGGTTGTCGCGCTTTTCCACCGTCGCGTAGAACGCGTCACAATCGATATGCGCCATCGCCAGCGCCGGCAACGCATGGTGGCGAACAAGGCGAGGCGAGCCGCATTCACCGCACCGCCTGGCCTTGATGTCGAGGTCGCCGAGGCAATCCCGGCAAAAACAGCGCGGCCCCTGCGCCAGCGCGCTCACGGCACGTCACGCTCCCAATGCGGGTCGCCCAGCACCTGACGGGCGGCGGCGATGTTGGTCGGATGGAGCTCGGAGGCGGCCGCAAACGCCTTCACGGTTGCGTCATCGCGCATCACGAAATCCAGCACGCTGGCCAGAAATTGCGGGTCGGCGGCGGCCGTCCGGAGCGTCTCCGGGCCTAAACCGCTCTCGGCCAGAAACAGGCCCAGCCGCTCCGGATCGGACGCAATGAAGGACAGCGCCTGAACCGCAACGATTTCAGCTACTTCCCGGGGGTTGTGAACAGGCTTTTTCAACAGATGGGTTTGCCTTTCCGTTAACTTATGGTCTCTAGTTTGACGGCCATCATGCCCGAGTCTGCGGAATGTGTTCAAGCAAGTGGAAACCGCTTCGCGAAAAGATGGCACTTGTTAGTAGAAAAACAGGACTCGGATTTAACGGGTTAGAGCGAATCTGGCGCTAGTTTGATTTCACTTTTCGACAAGCCCGGAAAGGCGGTGCGCAAGCACCCCAAGGCCGGGCCTGTTTCCTGGGATAGGGGAGGGACGGGATGGCCAAAACCGTCCTGATCGTGGAGGACAACGAGCTCAACATGAAGCTCTTTCGCGACCTGCTGGAGGCGCATGGTTATCAGACCTCGGGCACCAGCAATGGTTTCGAGGCACTGGATCTCGTTCGCAAGCTGCGCCCCGATTTGATCCTGATGGATATCCAGCTGCCGCAGGTGTCCGGCCTCGAGGTGACGCGCTGGATCAAGGACGATCCGGAACTCCGCGCGATACCGGTCGTTGCGGTGACGGCGTTCGCGATGAAGGGTGACGAGGAACGCATCCGCGAGGGCGGCTGCGAGGCGTATTTGTCCAAACCAATTTCGGTCGGCAAGTTTATTGAAACGGTACGGCGTTTTATTGGGTAGTGGGAGTGAGTTTCGATGTCTGCGCGTATCCTGGTCGTCGATGATGTTCCCGCCAACGTCAAGCTGCTGGAAGCCCGTCTGTCGGCCGAGTATTTCGATGTGCTGACGGCGACCAACGGCGCCGAGGCGCTCGAAGTCTGTTCGCGCGCCGAATGCGACATCATCCTGCTCGACGTCATGATGCCCGACATGGACGGCTTTGAGGTCTGCCGCCGGCTGAAGTCCAATCCGGCCACGCATTTCATTCCGGTTGTCATCGTCACCGCGCTCGACAGCCCGGCTGACCGCGTGCGCGGCCTCGAGGCCGGCGCCGACGATTTCCTGACCAAGCCGGTATCCGACGTGGTGCTGATTGCGCGCGTCCGTTCGCTGACGCGGCTGAAGATGATGACCGATGAGCTGCGCATGCGCGCCATCACCTCGCTCGAAATCGGCATGGAAGCCCCCGAGCGAACCGCCGTGGCCGACAAGGGCATCGGCGGACGCATCCTCCTGGTCGACGACCGCCCGTCATCCTACGAGCGGCTGGCGCCGCTGCTTTCCGCCGAGCATACCGTCGATGTCGAGGCCAATCCGGCCGAAGCGCTATTTCACGCTGCCGAAGGCAATTACGATCTGCTGATCGTCTCGCTCAGCCTCGAAAACTACGACGGCTTGCGGCTGTGCAGCCAGGCGCGCTCGCTGGAGCGGACCCGTCAGGTGCCGATACTGGCGATCTCTGATGCCGACAACAACGCGCGGCTGCTCCGCGGGCTCGAGATCGGCGTCAACGACTATCTGCTGCGCCCGGTCGACAAGAACGAACTTTTGGCGCGCGCGCGCACCCAGATCCGCCGGCGCCGCTATACCGATCATCTGCGCGACAACGTGCAGAACTCGATCGAAATGGCGATCACCGACGCGCTGACCGGCTTGCATAACCGCCGCTACATGGAGAGCCATCTGGCGACGCTCGCCGAGCAGGCCTCGAGCCGCGGCAAGCCGCTGGCGCTGATGATCCTCGACATCGATTTCTTCAAGGCCATCAACGACAATTACGGCCATGACGGCGGCGACGACGTGCTGCGTGAATTCGCGGTGCGCATCCGCAAGTCGATCCGCGGCATCGATCTCGCCTGCCGTTATGGCGGCGAGGAGTTCGTCATCGTGATGCCGGAAACCGACCTGCATGTCGCGGGCATGGTGGCGGAGCGGCTGCGCCGCTCGATCGTGAGCGAGAAGTTCGCTATCGCCAAGGGCACCAAGCGCATCGAGGTCACGGTCTCGATCGGACTATCGACGCTGGAGCGCAAGGGCGAGCCGATCGGCGACGTGCTCAAACGCGCCGACACCGCGCTGTACCGCGCCAAGCACGATGGACGGAACAGGGTCGTGGTTTCGGCGGCGGCGTAAGCATTGGCGTTTCACCTAGCTCGGTGTCATCACCCGCGCATGCGGGTGATCCAGTACGCCGCGGCTTCTCGATTCAATCGCTAACGTCTCTGGAATACTGGATCACCCGCATTCGCGGGTGATGACAGCATTTGTAATGGTCGCAGTCGAGCTACCGCCCACGCTTCACCGCGTCGTACGCCAGACGCTTGAATTCGAACGAGAACGGATGGACGAACGCCATCTGCCGCTGCGCCATCATCACGCCGGCCATGTTGTGTCGCGGCGAAATCCACCATTGCGTGCCGGCGACGCCGCCCCAATAGAGCTCGCCCGAAGCGTCCGGGTGGTCGAAGGGTGTCGGATTGACGATCAGGCCGCCGGCCAGCGTGTGCGCCTTGCCGACCTGTTCGCCCATCAGCGCGAAGCGGATCCACTGGCCGTCCGGCAGCTGGTTGGTCATCATCTGCGCAATGGTCTCCGGCCTGAGCAGCGTTCGGTCGCCAGGCAGCAGGCTTCGGATCAACGCGACCATGTCGGGCATCGTGGAGACCAGGCCGCCGCCGCCATTGAGCCGCGCAATGGGCCGCAGATAGGCGCCGGGGAAGGGCGCGTTGTCGGTGCGGGTGAGGCCCGGCTTCATCGGCTCCATCATGTCGGCGCCGGCGTAATATGCGACCAGCCGCCCCTGATCTTTTTCCGGGACGACGAAACCGGTGTCGACCATGCCGAGTGGATCGAGGATGCGCGCCTTGATGAACTTGTCGAAGCTTTGGCCGCTGATGACTTCCACCAGCCGCGCCACCACATCGATGGCAAGCGAGTATTCCCAGGACGTGCCCGGCTGATAGATCAGCGGCAGGTCGGCCAGCACATCGACCATCTGGGCCAGCGTCGTCATGGGATTGTGGACGCCGCGCTCGTTGAGCGCCGTGAAGATGGTGGTGCCGGGATCGAAGAAACCGTAGCTCAGACCGGAGCTGTGGCTCAGCAGTTGCCGGATGGTGATCGAGCTCCTGGCCGGCTCGGTGTCGTCGAGCGAAGTCGCTCCAGCGCGCAACACCTTTCGATTTCCAAGCTGCGGAATATACTTCTCGATCGGATCATCGAGCCGGAATTTGCCTTCCTCGAACAGCAACAATGCGGCGCAGGAAGTGATCAGCTTGGTGTTGGAAAAAATCCGGAAGATGTGGTCGGGGCGCAGCGGCGCCTGCGCTTCCTTGTCGGCCCAGCCGACGCAATTCACATCCACCAGATCGCGGCCAACCATGACAGCCCAGGATATGCCGGACAGCAGATCGCCGTCGATATAACGCTGCATGGCCGCGTGGGCCGGTTTGAAGTCGTAACCCTTGGCGGTCACCGTCAAGTCTTCCATGGTGTTTCCTTGCTTGCGCCGTTTGTTTGGCTGTTGTTCCTAGCGTTAGCAGGGACGGCGATAGAGGGTCAACGCGCGCTGATCTGTGGCTATTGCGCGGTCTCCCCGCCGCCGACTTTCACCCCGGCATGCCTGAGCAACACCGTTGCGGCTTCTTTCGCCGCCCGCGCCATCGCCGGATCGTTGCGAACCATATCTTGCGCGATGCAGCCGTCGACGAGGACGGCCAATTGCGTTGCCAGCGCCTCGGCATTCCCGACGCCAATCTGCAGCAGCAGATCGCGAAACCACAGACGGCGGCTTTCCTTGAACGCGATTGCGATCTTGCGGACGGATTTATCCTCGCCGCCGAGTTCGGCCACCGCGTTGACGAACGGGCAGCCGCGAAAATCCTTGGCTGCAAAGCGCCGCTCCAACGCATCGAAGGTGCTGAGAATCTGCTCGACGGCTGGCTTGTCTGACGGCCGAGGCTGCACGAAGCGGCGTGCCAGATAGGCCGATATCAGCGCATCCTTGGAGGGGAAGTGGTTGTACAGCGTGCGCTTGCTGATGCCGATTTCGGCCGCGATGGTGTCGACGCCGACCGCGCGAATCCCCTGCAGATAGAACAGCCTATCGGCGGTTTCCAGGATCCGGTCTTTCATTGCCGGTTTGGCGGGCAGGGGTGCCATGCGCGTGCGCGATATCCTTCAGGCTTGACAGCAGACGGCCCTTATAGCCTTGTTACACAGGTCTGTGTACCTAAATCAGACCGCAAACGCAGGACGCGGCTTTCGCATCGCGGCCGCTAGGGAGAATAAAAACAATGGCCCTGCTGCAAATCCTGCGTCCAACCCTCCCGATCCTGATCGGCGCCTCTGTCATGCTGACCCTGAGCATGGGCCTGCGGCAGAGTTTTGGTATCTTCATGCAGCCGCTGACGAAGGACATCGGAATTTCCGTGTCGGATTTCACGCTGGCGCTGGCGGTGCAAAATCTCGCCTGGGGATTCCTGCAGCCGGTCGCCGGCGCCTTGACGGTGCGCTACGGCTTCCGCCCGATCATGATCGTGGGCACGCTGATGTACATCGTCGGCCTTGCCCTGATGGCGACCGCGCAAGGCATGATCCCGATCCTGATCGGCGCAGGTCTATTGATCGGTTTCTCGCTGGCCTGCACGGCCAATGCGATTGCGATGTCGGTTTCCGCGCGCGCGGTGCCGGCCACGGTGCGCAGCACCGTGATGGGCATGGTCTCGGCGGCGGGGTCGCTCGGCGCGTTGGTGTCGGCGCCGATCGGGCAGATGTTGAATGAAGGTTTTGGCTGGCGCGCCGGCGTCGCCGGCTTTGTGATTCTGTCGCTGTTCATGCTGCCGGCCGCCTGGTACGCGGGCAGGGCCGACAAGATCCCGCTGCCGCCCAAGGCCGCCGACGACATCGGCGACGCTTCGGCTTCGACCGCCGCCAAGATCGCGTTCGGCAACGCATCGTTCGTGGTGATGACCTGCGCCTATTTCGTCTGCGGCATGCAGCTCGTGTTTCTCACCACGCATCTGCCGTCCTATCTTTTGATCTGCGGCCTCGATCCGATGCTGAGCGCGCAGACGCTCGGCATGATCGGCGGCTTCAACGTGCTGGGCAGCCTGTTCTTCGGCTGGGCCGGCCAGCGCTGGAACAAGCTGGCGCTGCTCGGCGGCATCTACGTTTTCCGTTCGATCGCGCTCGCCTGGTACTTCATGCTGCCGGCAACCCCGGCGACCACGCTGTTGTTTGGCGCGATCATGGGTTTCCTCTGGATGGGCGTCGGCCCGCTGGTCGCGGGCGCCGTCGCTGAAATGTTCGGCCTGAAATGGCAGGCGATGATTCAGGGCCTCGCCTTCATGAGCCACCAGATCGGCTCGTTCCTTGGCGCTTACGGGGGAGGGCTGATCTACGACCAGCTCGGCTCCTACACCATGGCGTGGCGGATCGGCGTCGCGCTCGGACTTGCGGGCGGAATCATCCAGGTGGCATTCGCCTTGATCCGGCCGAGCGAGCCGCCACGACAGATGCAGGCGGCTTAGAGCACGCACAGAATCAAAAAACGGGGCCGCGAGGCCCCGTTCGAGTCAGAAAGCAGCGTTGGTACGCTTACTTGATCTTCGATTCCTTGAACTCGACGTGCTTGCGCGCGACCGGGTCGTACTTCTTCTTGACCAGCTTGTCGGTCATGGTGCGCGAGTTCTTCTTGGCGACGTAATAGAAGCCGGTGTCCGCCGTGGAAACGAGCTTGACCTTGATGGTGACCGCTTTGGCCATTGTTCAGAACCCTTGATGTGTGAAAATCGGGTGCCGGCCAAATCGGCCCGCATTTGCCGGGCAACCTAGCTTCTGATCGCCCAAAGTCAAGGTTTCCAGGCTGGAAACCTGCATGAAACCGGGTAATTAACCCTCAAAGAACCGGTTTTTCGGCCTCGGCAGCCCCAAATTCTCCCGCAGTGTCTTGCCTTCGTACTCCTTGCGGAAAATCCCGCGTTTCTGCAGTTCCGGCACCACCTTGTCGACGAAATCGTCGAGGCCGGCGGGCAGGAACGGGAACATGATGTTGAACCCGTCGCTGCCGCGGCTCACCAGCCACTCCTCCATCTGGTCGGCGATGGTCACCGGCGTGCCGACGAAGGAAAGCCCGCCATAGCCGCCGACGCGCTGGGCGAGCTGGCGCACGGTGAGCTTGTCGCGCGCGGCGACATCGACCAGTCGCTGGCGGCCACTCTTGCTGGCATTAGTCTCGGGGATGTCAGGCAATTGTCCGTCGGGATCGAAACCGGAGGCGTCGGTGCCGAGCTGGACGGACAGCGAGGCGATCGCGCTGTCGTAATGCACCATGCTGTCGAGCTTTGCGCGCTTCTCCTTTGCCTCATCGACGCTGTCGCCGACCACGACGAAGGCGCCGGGCAGAATAACGAGATGCTCGGGGTTGCGGCCGATTTTTTCCATCCGGCCCTTGATGTCGGCGTAGAGTTTTTGGGCATCGGCGAGAGGACCGCCGCCGGTGAACACGGCTTCGGCGGTCTCCGCCGCCAACTGCCGCCCGTCGTCGGAGGCACCGGCCTGCACGATCAGCGGCCAGCCCTGCACAGGGCGGGCGATGTTGAGAGGGCCGCGCACGCTCAGATATTTTCCCTTGTGATTGAGCACGTGCATTTTTGCTGGATCGAAATAGAGCCCGGATTCGACGTCGCGCACGAAGGCATCGTCGGCAAAGGAATCCCACAGACCCGTGACCACGTCATAGAATTCGCGCGCCCGCTTGTAGCGCTCGGCATGCTCCATATGATCGTCGAGCCCGAAATTCAGCGCGGCGTCCGGATTGGACGTGGTGACGATATTCCACCCCGCGCGCCCATTGCTGATGTGATCGAGCGAAGCAAAACGGCGCGCAACATGATAAGGCTCGTCGAACGTGGTCGAACCCGTCGCGATCAGGCCGATATGTTCGGTGGCGCCGGCCAGCGCCGACAACAGCGTGAACGGTTCGAACGAGGTCACGGTGTGGCTGCGCTTGAGCGCATTGACCGGCATGTTCAGCACGGCCAGATGATCGGCCATGAAGAAGGCGTCGAATTTGCCGGCTTCGAGCTTCTGGATCAGTTGCTTGATACGCGGGAAATTGAAGTTGGCATCGGGCCATGCGCCGGGATAGCGCCACGCGCCGGTGTGGATAGAGACCGGCCGCATGAACGCGCCGAGCTTGAGTTGCCGCTGTGCCATCGCCCCGTTTCCGTGTTTGTTGGTGTTGGGGAAAGAGATAGGCATGGGTGAAGGCTGCGCCATCGGCGGCCAGCAGAAGAATTTTGCAATTTAAGGGATCGAGAGAGGATATTTGCCGTGACGCCAATACCGTCATTGCGAGGAGCGTAGCGACGAAGCAATCCATCTTTCCCCGTGCAGAAGCATGGATTGCTTCGCTCCGCTCGCAATCACTGGGAGAGAGGTCGGGCTACGCCCCGAGCACGTCCTTCTGCATCTTGCCGCCGTAGAAATGGAAGAACGGCACCGGGGCGTCGTGGCGCAGCGGGCCGGTGGCGAGGCGGCGGTCGAGTTCGGCGAGCACGTTCTTGGTCATGGCATGCGCATCGGCGAGCGGTTTTGAACCGATCTCGACCCAGACCAGTTCCACCAGTTCGGCGTCGGCATGGATCACGCCCTCAACCTTGTGCGCGATGGCGGAAGCGTCGGCGGTGAAGAAGCGGGTGTCGAAACGGCGGACGCGGCCGGGCGGGGTGATCGCGCGTGCGATCAGGAACAGACTGGACGGATCGGGCAGCAGGCCGGCATCCGAGAACGGCTGCCAGGCGCCTTCGAGTTTTACGGGTTTTTCGACCTTGCGGCCGAGGCAGAGACCGGTCTCCTCGCAGGCTTCGCGGATCGCTGCTACCGCCAGTGC
The DNA here is from genome assembly GCF_018130105.1 of Bradyrhizobium sp. AUGA SZCCT0160. NCBI lineage: Bacteria > Pseudomonadati > Pseudomonadota > Alphaproteobacteria > Hyphomicrobiales > Nitrobacteraceae > Bradyrhizobium > Bradyrhizobium sp. AUGA SZCCT0160. Next base: position 33,808 of record NZ_JAFCMD010000007.1, on the reverse strand, counting down.
ACGCGCACGCGATGGCGCGATCTTGGGGCTGCCCTTGAGCAGATTGGCTTCGAGTTCATTGGTGATGGGGGCAGCGACGGGGACGCGGTTGTCTGATTTGTCGACGCGGCCGCCTGGGAAAACATATTTGCCCGGCATGAACACCACATTGTCGTGGCGTTTGCCGACCAAGACCTTCGGTTTGTCGCCGCTCCGGTCGATCAGGATCAGCGTCGCGGCGTCCTTCGGTCGGAAGTAGGGATGGTGATCGGCTTCTTTTCCTTCGACGATTGCAGGCGCTGCTTCGGTCATTCCATCCCCGTTCAGTCTCTTGTTGTTCTTGGTTTAGCTAGACCGGAGGGATGTCGCTAGGGGCATTTTCGTCAAAGCCATGCATGCGCAGCGCCCATTGGAAACCGACCACGGCGCCCTTGACCGGTTGCAGCAACAACAGCGACGAGAGGAAGGTGAAGGGCAGGTAGATCGCCATTTGCAGCCAGATCGCCGGCGAATAATTGGTTTCCACCCACAGCACGACCGGTACCACGATGTGGCCGACGATGACGATGACGAGATAGGCCGGCAAATCATCGGCGCGGTGCGGCGTGTAATCGAGCCCGCAGGTCTTGCAGTGGTCGTCGACTTTCAGGAACGCCCGAAACAGCTTGCCTTCGCCGCAACGCGGGCAGCGGCACATGAAGCCACGCTTCATCGCGCTCCAGAGATCACGCTTTTCGCCCTTCACGGATTCCCTGGTCCAGACTGTCGTCGCGGGGCTCACCGTTTCCATGACTTGCCTCTCTTCGATTTGCCGGGCTTGGCTTTGCCCTTGCGTTCCTTCGGATGCGGGCTACGGCCCGGACGCGTCTTCGATGGCGTGACCGGGGCTTTCGAACCTTCGCGGCGGCCGCCCTGTTTTCTGCCGCGCGGAATGACCTTGCTTTCAGATAGTAACTCGAACCGCAGCGCGCCAGCTACTGGCGCTGCTTCTACCAGACGTACGTCGACAACGTCCCCCAGCCGGTGCATGGCACCGCTGCGTGAGCCGACGAGCGCGTGCCGGGTCTCGTCATAGTTGAAATATTCTGTTCCCAGCGTGCGGATCGGGATCAGCCCGTCGGCGCCGGTATCAGACAACTTCACGAACAGTCCGGCGCGGGTGACGCCGGAAATGCGGCCCTGGAACGTCGCACCGATGCGGTCGGCGAGGAAATGCGCAATCAGCCGGTCGGCGGTCTCGCGTTCGGCCTTCATGGCGCGACGTTCGGTGACGGATATCTGTGCGGCGACTTCGCTCAGCGTTTCCAGCGTTTCGGTGTCCGGCAACGCGCCTTCGCCGAGGCCGAGCGCGCGGATCAGCGCGCGATGCACGATCAGATCGGCGTATCGCCTGATCGGCGAAGTGAAATGCGCATAGCGCCGCAGGTTGAGGCCGAAATGGCCGTAATTCTCCGCGGAATATTCCGCCTGCGCCTGCGAGCGCAGCACCACTTCATTGACCAGCGGCTCATAATCCTCGCCGCGGACCTGGCCGAGCACGCGATTGAACAGGGCGGGGCGCAACGCACCGGCTTTCGCAAACGGCAGATCGAGTGTTTTTAAGAATTCCTGGAGGTTATGAACCTTCTCCTGGCTCGGCTCGTCGTGCACGCGGTAGATCAGCGGCAGCGCCTTCTTCTCCAGCATCTCGGCGGCGGCCACGTTAGCGAGGATCATGAATTCCTCGATCAGCCGATGCGCATCCAGCCGCTCCGGCACGATGACGCGGTCGACGGTGCCGTCGGGCTTCAGCAGGATCTTGCGCTCGGGCAGATCGAGATCCAGCGGATCACGCTCGTCGCGCGCCAGCTTTACCAGTGCATAGGCCGTATAGAGCGGTTTGAGGATCGGTTCGAGCAGGGGGCCGGTGGTGTCGTCGGGCCGGCCGTCGATTGCGGCCTGCGCCTGCGCATAGTTCAGTTTGGCGGCAGAGCGCATCAGCACGCGATGAAAGCTGTGCGAGCGCTTGCGGCCATCGGCACCGATCACCATCCGCACGGCGAGCGCGCCGCGCGGCTCGCCCGGCACCAGCGAGCACAGATCGTTGGAGATACGCTCGGGCAGCATCGGCACGACGCGGTCCGGGAAATACACCGAGTTGCCGCGCGTCAGCGCGTCGCGATCGAGCGCCGAAGCCGGGCGCACATAGAACGCGACATCGGCGATCGCGACATGGACGATATAGCCGCCCTTGTTGTTCGGATCGTCGTCGGGGGCGGCATGAACCGCGTCGTCATGGTCCTTGGCATCAGGGGGATCGATGGTCACGAGCGGCAACTCGCGCCAGTCCTCGCGACCCTTGAGGGTCGCCGGCTTTGCGTCCTCGGCTTCGCGCAATGCTGATGGGGTGAAGGCCTGCGGAATGTCGTGGGCGTGGATTGCGATCAGGCTGACCGCTTTTTCGGTCGCGAGCGAGCCGAGCCGCTCCTTTACCTTGCCGGACGCCAGCCCGTAGCCGCGCGTGCGCACCAGATCGACGCTGATCAGGTCGCCATCCTCGGCGCCACCGGTGTCGGTGCTGGCGATGTTCAGTTCGCGCCCGGCCTGCTTCTTGTCGACCGGGATCATCCTTCCGCCGCCATTGGGCAGCTTCCGAAAAATACCGAGCAGGCGGGTGCGGGCGTGGTCGATGACCTTGATGACGCGCCCGCGATAGGGCGTGCCAGCGGTGTCGTCGGTCTTCTCGACGCGCAGCAGCGCGCGGTCGCCGACACCGGCGGCAGTGCCCGGTTGCGGACGACGCGGAACATGGATGCGGATCTTCGGTGCCGCGCCGAATTCCTCTTCATCCCATTCGGTGGGGGTGGCGAGCAGCTCGCCGTCGGTGTCGCGGCCGGTGATGTCGGCCATCACGGTCGGCGGCAGCGCGGCGGGTTCGAGAACCTTGCGGCCGCGCTTGGCGATGGTGCCCTCGTCGGCGAGTTCGCGCAGGATTCGCTTCAGTTCGACACGATCGGCGTTCTTCAGGCCGAACTCGCGGGCGATCTCGCGGGTGCCGATCTTGCCTGGATTGGCACGGATGAAGGCAACGATGGCGTCCCGGGCCGGAAAGCCATTGTCGTGTTTTCTCTTCACTTATCCCCGGGCCTTGCCCGCGCTTTTCTTCGCAGGCGTTTTGGGTGCTGCTGCAGGCTTTGCTGCTGAGGTCTTTGCCGCGGACGCGACCGGTGCGCGCGCCTTGCTCACCGCTTCCGATTTCGGCTTAGCCGCAGCCTTCTTCACCGCCGGCTTCTTGGCCGGCTTCGGCGCGTCTGGATCAACGGGCGCTTTGGCCTTGGCGGCCTTCTTCGGTGCGGCTTTCTTCGCGCCACGCTTCGGCTTGCCGCCGCCCTTGGCGGCGCGTTCGTCGATCAGTGCAATGGCTTCGGCGAGCGTAATCGTATCCGGCGTCTTGTCGCTCGGGATGGTGGCGTTGACGCCGCCGGCGGTCACGTAAGCGCCGTAGCGGCCGTTCTTGACGGCAACGCCGCCGAGGCTCGGGTGCTCACCGATCGGCTTGCCGGGATCGGCGCCGAAGCGGCGGCCGCTCGGGCCCTTCAAGATCTTTTCGGCGATCAACGTCACCGCGCGATTGAGGCCGATGTCAAACACCTCGTCGCCGGCTTCCAGGCTCGCATAGGTCTTTTCGTGGCGCACGAATGGGCCGAAGCGACCGATGCCGGCGGTGATCGGCTCGCCAGTCTCGGGATGCTTGCCGATCTCGCGCGGCAACGACAGCAGTTTTAGCGCAAGCTCGAGCTCCATATCGCCGGGCGAGGAGCCTTTCGGAATACCGGCGCGCTTGGGCTTTTCGCCCTCGGCATAATCCTTCTGCTCGCCGAGCTGGATATAGGGACCGAAGCGGCCGGCCTTCACCGCGACGTCGAGATCGGTCTCGGGATCCTTGCCGAGGACGCGGTCGGCGGTGGCCTCGGAGTCGGCAGCAAGCGGTCGGGTATGACGGCATTCCGGATAATTCGAGCAACCGACAAAGGCGCCGAACTTTCCGGCCTTCAGGTTGAGTCTGCCGGTGCCGCAGGTCGGGCACTGCCGGACATCGCCGCCGTCCGCGCGGGGCGGATAGATGTGCGGTCCCAGCATGTCGTCGAGCGCATCCAGCACTTCGGAGACGCGAATATCCTTGATGTCGCTCACCGCGCCGGCGAACCCGGTCCAGAACTCCTTCAGCACCTGCTGCCAGGAAATCTCGTTGTTGGAGATGCGATCGAGCTGCTCTTCCAAATTGGCGGTAAAATCATATTCCACATAGCGCGCGAAGAAGTTTTCCAGGAACGCGACCACGACGCGGCCCTTGTCCTCGCCATGCAATCGCTTCTTCTCGAGCTTGACGTAGCCGCGGTCTTTCAGCACCTGCAGGATCGAGGCATAGGTTGAGGGGCGGCCGATGCCGAGCTCTTCCATCCGCTTGACCAGCGAGGCTTCCGAGAAGCGCGGCGGCGGTTCGGTGAAATGCTGGGTAACGGCGAGGTCCTGCCGCTTCAGCGCTTCGCCCTCGCTCATCGCGGGGAGGCGACGGGAATCCTCGTCTTCCTCGTCGTCGCGGCCTTCCTGATAGAGCGCGAGGAAACCGTCGAACTTCACCACCTGGCCGCTGGCGCGCAGGTCCAGCACGCGTGAGCCGGCTTTGGCGGCGATATCGACGGTGGTGCGTTCCAGTTCTGCGGATTCCATCTGGCTTGCGATGGTGCGGATCCAGATCAGCTCATAGAGCTTGGCCTGATCGGTATCGAGACGCCGGCGCATTTCGGCCGGACGGCGCGACATATCGGTCGGGCGAATCGCTTCATGCGCTTCCTGGGCGTTCTTGGCCTTGCTCTGGTACTGGCGCGGCGCCTCCGGCACATAGGCGTTGCCGTAATCCTCGCCGATCACCTTGCGGGCCTGGGTAATGGCCGAGCCGTCGATCTGCACGCCGTCGGTACGCATATAGGTAATGAGACCGGTGGTCTCGCCGCCGATATCGATGCCTTCATACAGGCGCTGCGCGATCCGCATCGTATGCGCCGGCGCAAAGCCGAGCTTGCGGCTGGCTTCCTGCTGCAGCGTCGAGGTGGTGAAGGGGGCCTGCGGATTGCGGCGGGCGGGCTTGGCTTCGACGGTCGAGACCGTGAAGTTGGCGGCCTCGATCGCCTTTTTGAGGTCTTCGGCTTCGGCGCCGGTGCCGATGTCGAGGCGCTGGATCTTCCTGCCGTCGGCGCCGACCAGCCGCGCCTCGAACGTGTCGCCGCGCGGCGTTGTCAATGTGGCCACCAGCGACCAGTATTCGCGCGGCACGAATTTCTCGATTTCGAGCTCGCGGTCGCAAACCAGCCGCAACGCGACCGATTGAACGCGGCCGGCAGAGCGGGCGCCCGGCAGCTTGCGCCACAGCACCGGCGACAGCGTGAAGCCGACCAGATAGTCCAGCGCGCGGCGCGCCATATAGGCGTCGACCAGCGCGCCATCGATCTGGCGCGGCGACTTCATCGCATCGGTCACCGCCTGCTTGGTGATGGCGTTGAACACCACGCGCTCGATCTTGTGGTCCTTCAGCGCGCGCTTTTCCTTGAGCACTTCGAGCACGTGCCAGGAGATCGCTTCGCCCTCGCGATCAGGGTCGGTTGCGAGAATCAGTCGGTCGGCGCCCTTCAGGGCCTTGGCGATATCGTTGAGCCGGCCTGCCGCCTTGGGGTCGACCTCCCAGATCATCTGGAAATTGGCGTCCGGATCGACCGATCCGTTCTTGGCGGGGAGGTCGCGGACATGGCCGAACGAGGCCAGAACCTCATAGGAGGCGCCCAAATATTTGTTGATCGTCTTGGCTTTCGCCGGCGACTCCACAATGACGATATTCATGTCATTCCAATAGCTTACGGGAAAAGATTAAGGCCGGTTCCGCGAGACTCGCGGCCGCCGTTTCGACCCGAACATGGGTGGTGAGGCGGCCCCTGTCAAATCGACAGATGAGGAGCAGGGGCCAAAAAGGGGTTTTGGACGTCCGAACTTGTATACAGGAAGTTGCGAATTGCGCCCTAGAGTTGCGCCCGCAAAGGGGTTATTTCTTGTCTATACTATATGGGATTGGGTGCATTTTTATTGAGCAAGGCAGGGGGAGGCCGGAAGCGCACCGCTTCAGGCAAGAATCGGCGAGCGCCAGCGGTTGAATCGGGAGAGGAGGGCGGCCCCGACGAGGCCGTGGCCTTCATAGCGGAGACCGTTGCCGAATTGACAAAACTCGCCGAGCGCCACCGGCTTGAGGTCCTCAGCCATTTGCTCGGGATGGCGCTGCTGGAAGCCCAGGAGCACCTGCGGCTGCGGAGCAAGCGCAAGCTGTCGTAAGCGGCGCATCTGTTCAGGCCGAAATAGACCTGAGTTTCCGTGATGACTTGGAGTCCCGCCGCGGCTTGAGCGCGGTATCGGCCGCGGTCAATAGCCGCCCATCTTGCGAATAGAGTTCGAGCTTGCGAACCGGGCGGCCCTTTTCCTTGTCGACCAGGATGGTCGCGATTTCCGCAGGGTGATCGTCGAATTCCTCGCTCCACTGGCGCAGAGCTACCAGGATCGGAAACACGCCGCGGCCTTTCGGCGTCAAAAGATATTCCTGATAGGCGCTGCCATCGGAGGCGGGGGCCAGCTTGAGAATGCCCTGATCGACCAGCGCGCGCAGTCGCACAGTGAGGATATTCTTGGCGAGCCCGAGACTTTTCTGGAATTCGCCGAAGCGGCGGCTGCCGAACAGCGCCTCGCGGATGATCAGCAGCGACCACCAGTCGCCGATCGCATCCAGCGATCGCGCGATCGGGCAATCGTCATTCTCAAAGCTGGTCCGTTTCACCATGGCCATCTCCGGAGATTCTTTGTCTGACGCGTTTTCTACCGCAGATAAGTCTACGCAATCTGCGCAAGCTTGATTGCTATGCGAACCGGACTCCACTTCGCTCGAAAAATGCTTTGGATGATCACAGCCCTGTGTAGTTGCATTATAAAACCAGATAGCCTAGATGGCAACTTAGTTTAATAATGCAACCATCGGAGGCTCCCGTGAGGCTGGCGAACAAGACGGCGTTCATTACTGGCGGAAACAGCGGCATCGGACTTGCGACGGCCAAGCTGTTCGTGGCGGAGGGGGCGCGGGTCGCCATCACCGGGCGCAACCAAGAGACGCTGGAGGCGGCCGCCAGGGAATTGGGTCCGAACGCGCTCGCGATCGTCGCCGACGCCACCGACATCGCGGCGACGGAAGCCGCCATCAAGCAGGCGGTTGCGAAGTTCGGCAAGCTCGACGTCATTTTCGCCAATGCCGGCATTGCGGGCGGCACGCCGCTTGGGTCAGCCACGTTAGAGACCTTTGAGAACGTGATCCGGACCAACATCACGGCGGTGTTCTTCACCGTGCAGGCCGCGGTGCCGCATCTCAACGACGGCGCCTCCATCATCCTGAACGGCTCGGTGATTTCAGTGCTCGGCAATCCCGGCTACTCCGCCTACGCGGCCAGCAAGGCCGGCGTGCGCGCGATGGCGCGGGTGATGGCGTCCGAACTGTCGCCGCGCAATATCCGCGTCAACGTGGTCTCGCCGGGTGCAATCCGCACCCCGATCTGGGGCGCGGCACTGGCGACCCCCGAAGCCGAAAAGGCGTTCGAGAAGCGCATCGGCGCCACCACGCCGCTCGGCCGCATCGGCGAACCCGATCACATTTCGAGGACGGTGCTGTTCCTGGCCTCCGACGATGCCGCGCATATCCAGGGTCAGGAATTGTTCGTCGACGGCGGTGCTACGGCCTCGCCAAGCGGGGCGCCGATCTATCGAGGGTGAGGCGACAATCCCCGCAATATCGAAGCCGGCCGGCGGGACGCTGGCCGGCTTCTGCGCCCTGCGGCGGATTGGCGCTGAGCCAGAACGCCCATTGAACCCTGCGTGTAACTGCTTGAGATTTCGAGGACAGGAGTTTCGTAAGCAACCATCAACCGGTGAGCCCTGTCGTGAAGACCACTGGCATCTCCTCGACCCCGGCGGAAAATTCGGACACCGCGCAATTTGTTTCAGTCGCGCTGTTTTCGGGTGTCGGTCTTCTGGCCTCCTTGATTGTCGTTATCCTCCGCATCAACGGCGTTTTCTGATTGGAGCGGCTGCCGTCACGCGCCTGGCGACGGCAACCGCTCACGCATCAACTCAGGCTGCGTTCAGATTGCCCGCGGCTTTCAGCGCGCCGGCGACCGCTTTTTCGCGATGCTCGGGACCGATCTGGATTCCGTCGGCGGAGATGAATTCGGGATTGGCTATGCCGATGAAGCCGAACACCCAGCGCAAATAGGTCTCCAGATGCTCGCCAACGGCGGCCGGCGTGCCCGGGCCGTAAAATCCGCCGCGCGAGATCGCGACGATGACGCGCTTGTTGCCGGCCAGACCTTCGACACCCTGCGCGCTGTATTTGAACGTCTTGCCCGCGACCAAAATGCGGTCGATCCAGGCCTTGAGCTGGCTCGGAATGGTGAAATTGTACATCGGCGCGCCGAGCACGACGATGTCGGTGGCCAAAAACTCTTCGAGCACCGCCTGACCGGCGGCGAGGTCCGGCTGCAGCGACGCCTCGGGCGTGGTGCCCTGGCCGGCGGCGAGGTGCGAGCCCGACAGATGCGCCAGCGGTGTCAGGGTCAGGTCGCGGTAACTGACCTCGAGGCCGGGGGTGGATTGACGCAGGCGGTCCACGATGGCGGCGGAAACCTGGCGGCTGACGGAGTGGGGGCCGAGGACGCTGGAGTCGATATGTAGAAGCTTCATTTGGGTCACCCTTGGTATTGGTTTGTAACTGGCGCTATATGAGTGACTGTCGTAAAACCCCGCAAGAACGCACAATTTTGAAACCCGAGCACATCCATGAGACCCGAGCACATCAATGTGCCTGCCTTACCGGCCAATCCGCATGCCTCCGGCGATTGCCGCGCCGTCGCCTCGGTGCTGGCTCGCGTCGGTGACAAATGGAGCGTGTTCGTGATTATGCAGCTGATCGGCGGGCCGCAGCGCTTCAACGAACTCAAGCGCGTGATTGGCGGCATCTCGCAGCGGATGCTGACCTTGACGCTGCGCGGACTGGAGCGGGATGGCCTAGTCACGCGTACTGTTTTTCCGACCATTCCGCCGCGGGTCGATTACGAACTGACCGATCTCGGCCGCGGGCTGGCGGAGCCGGTCAAGGCGCTCGGCCAATGGGCGTTCGCGCATCTGCCGGAAATCGAGGGAGCGCGCAGCAGTTTCGACGCGCGCAACGACAAGCGCTAACTTAGCGTCGTAAGTAGCACGGTACCGCTAGTCGTGGCTTATCTTACTTTGCATGGGGTTGTTTTCGCGATTTTGTGTCTCAGCCCTGCCGAAGAGGCACAGCGCTTCTAAACCAGCGACACCAGCCCGCCGCCGTGGCGCTCCAGCCGTCCGGCAAGTTCGAGTTCGAGCAGCACCGATCGGACGATGGCGGGTGAGGCGTCCGACATCCGGATCAGATCGTCGAGGCTGATCGGGCTCGGTCCGAGCAGATCGACGATGCGGGCGCGCTCGCTTAGCCCCGCGTCGAAATCAAGCGGCTCGCCGTCGCGCTCGCGCAAATCAATCGCGACCGGCCGCTCCATGATCGGCGCGACCGCGTTGATGACGTCGCTGGCTTCCGTGGTCAGCGTCGCGCCCTGCTTGATCAGATCGTTGGTGCCGGCGGCGCGTGGATCGAGCGGCGAGCCGGGGACCGCAAACACCTCGCGGCCTTGTTCTGCGGCCATCCGCGCCGTGATCAACGATCCCGAGCGATGCGCGGCTTCGACCACGACGACGCCGAGCGACGCGCCGGAGATCAGGCGATTGCGGCGTGGAAAATCGCGGGCGCGGGGTACGTGGCCAAGCGGCATTTCGGAAATCGCACCGCCATGTTCGAGCAGTGCCGTCAGCAGGTTCTCATGCTCGGGCGGATAGATCCGGTCATGGCCACCAGCCAGCACCGCCACCGTGCCGCTCGCAACCGTTGCCCGATGCGCGGCCTGGTCGATGCCGCGCGCCAAGCCGGAGATCACCACAAAACCGGCTTCGCCGAGGTCGCGCGCGATCTGGCCTGCGAATTTCAATCCGGCTCCGGAGGCGTTGCGCGAGCCAACGATCGCAATCATCGGCCGCATCATCACCTCGGGCGCGCCGCGGACGCCGAGCAGCGGCGGCGCATCGTCCAGCGTGGCCAGCCGCGGAGGGTAGCCGGCTTCGCCGGGCGCGACGAGAGCGATGCCGATCTTTCTGCTGGCTGCGAGTTCACCTCGCGCATCGTCCTCGCTGCAGATGCGCCCCGGTCCTGACGCGCCACCCCGCCGCGCCAGATCGGGCAGCCGCTCCAGCGCGGCGCGGGCGCTGCCGAAATGCCGGAGCAGGGAGGCGAAGGTGCGTGGGCCGACATTGTCGGAGCGAATGAGCCGCAACCGGTCGATCCGTTCGGAATCGGTGAGGTGGGGCGCGCTGGGCGTACGGTCGTGCATGTCGGTACAGCTTTGCCCAACCGGAGATTGCAAGCAACACCTGTTCTCACGGCTGCCATGCCCGCCGATGCGTTGCCCCGTTCCGGTCCGCTCCGTAAAACCCGTTGGTCCGCCGCAGGAGGAATGTCCATGATCTCGCTCGCCGACCTTCAACGCCGTATCGCGCAGGGCGATCTCTCCGCGGCTTCAGCGATTGCCCAGTCGCTGGAGGCGATCGGCGCGCAGGAAAAGAAGATCGGTGCGTTCGTGTGCCATGACGCGAATATTCGCGCGCAAGACAACGGGCCGTTGCGCGGCATTGCCGTCGGCATCAAGGACATCATGGATACCGTCGATTTCCCGACCGAGATGGGCTCGTCGATCTACAAGGGGTTTCGATCGCGCGGGGATGCGGCTGTCGTGATGGCGCTGAAGGCGGCAGGGGCCAGCATCGTCGGAAAGACCACGACGACGGCGTTCGCATCTTCAGATCCGACCGCGACGCTCAACCCGCGCAACAATGCTCACACGCCGGGTGGATCATCGGCAGGCTCGGCAGCCGCGGTCGCGGCCGGCATGATCCCGCTGGCGCTGGGCACGCAGACCGGTGGCTCGGTGATCCGGCCGGCCTCGTTCTGCGGCTGTGCCGCGATCAAGCCGTCCTACCGCCTGCTGCCGACCGTCGGCGTGAAGTGCTATTCGTGGACGCTGGATACCGTTGGTTTGTTCGCAGCCGGAGTCCGTGACGTCGCGCACGGGCTTGCGGCGATGACCGGCCGTGATGAATTCTTGCCGCTGGCGTCGGTATCGACGCCGCGTATCGGCGTCGTGACCCAGGACTTTGCCGGTGCACCGGAGGCCGAAGGCGCCGAGGCACTGCAGATCGCCGCCAGGACTGCGGAACGGGCAGGGGCATCCGTGCGCACGCTGGCGATGCCGGAGATCGTAGCCGAAGCGTGGCGCCAGCACCCGACGGTACAGGAATTCGAAGCGCATCAGGCGCTCGCCTTTGAATACCGCGTGCATTACGACGCCGTCGCGCCGAACCTGCGTGGACGGCTCGACGAAAGCAAGGGCATGCTGCCTGCCGCCTATGACGGGGCGATGCAAGTTACACGTCAGGCCAGAATCGCGCTGGCAAAAGTTTTCGAAGACGTCGACGTGCTGCTGGCCATATCGGCCCCGGGCGCAGCACCTGCGGGATTGGGCTCGACGGGCGACGCCCGCTACAACCGGCTGTGGACGTTGATGGGAACGCCCTGCGTCAACATCCCCGCGCATATCGCTGCCGGCGGCTTGCCGGTGGGCGTGCAGGTCATCGCGCACTATGGCGAGGACGCGAAGGCGCTGGCGGCGGCGCGGTTCGTCGAGGAAGCGCTGGCGCGGTGACTTGTCATTCCGGGATGGAAGGACGAGACCTCAGGTGCGCAATTGCGCACCGGGGAATCTCGAGATTCCGGGTTCTCGCTTCGCGAGCCCCGGAATGACGACAAAGATGTCGTCATTTCGCGCCGATGCGGCTCTCGGTTCCGGTCTGCAAGCGCTTGATATTTTCGCGGTGCGCGTAGAACAGCAATAGCGTCATCACCGCAAACAGCGAAGCCAGCGCCGGGTGGAGGAACCACCACAGGAACAGCGGCGTCACGAACGCCGCGATCAATGCCGACAGCGACGAGTAGCGCGTGGTGATGGCGGTCGCGATCCACATCACGCAGAACACGACGGCCGCAGGCCAGAACAGGCCGATCAGCACGCCGATATAGGTCGCGACGCCTTTGCCGCCTTTGAACTTGAGCCAGACCGGATAGAGATGGCCGAGAAAGGCGCCGAATGCGGCCAGCATTGCGGCGTTGGGGCCGCCATAATAGCCGCAGACGACGACCGCGAGCGTGCCCTTGAGCGCGTCGCCGATCAGCGTCCCGGCGGCGAGGCTCTTGCGGCCGGTGCGAAGCACGTTGGTGGCGCCGATACTGCCGGAGCCGATCGAGCGCAGATCCTCGGTGCCGGCGAACTTGGTCAGCAACAGCCCGAATGGAATCGAGCCAAAGAAATAGCCCACGAAAAGCGCAACGACGAGGAATGGTTCAAACGTCATCGCGGTTGCTCCTGCCGCGGAAGTATGTCGCGCACGTCTTTTTTTGACGCGTTTTCTTGACGCGAACCGGTGCCCACTTCGCTTGAAAACGCTCTGCTAGACATGCTCATAGACCGTCCGTCCGCCTACGATAGTACGGACCACGCGGCCCGAGAAGCGGGCTTCGTCGAACGGCGTATTCTTGCATTGCGATTTGAGATCGTCGCGGTCGAGCACCCAGGGTACGTCGGCATCGATCACGACGACGTCGGCAGGGGAACCGGCGCGCAGCGAGCCGCCGGCGAGGCCCAAAATCTCGGCCGGGCGCGTCGACATCGCGCGGATCAGGGTCTTGAAGTCCATCTCGCCATTGTGGATCAGCCGCAGGCCCGCCGGCAGCATGGTCTGCAGCCCAACCGCGCCGGCGGCGGCTTCCGCGAACGGCAGCCGCTTCACTTCGACGTCCTGCGGATTGTGATCGGACATCACGACGTCGATCAGGCCGGAGGCTACGGCGGCGACCAGCGCTAGACGGTCGTCCTCGGTGCGCAGCGGCGGCGACAGTTTCAGGAACGTCCGGTAGGGACCGATGTCGTTTTCGTTCAGCGTGACGTGGTTGATCGAAACCGACGCCGAAACTGCAAGTCCCGCGTCTCGCGCGCGCTTGAGGATTTCGAGCGACTCGATACAGCTCAGTGACGCTGCGTGATAGCGGCCGCCGGTCAGCGCCACGAGGCGCATGTCGCGTTCCAGCATCACCGCCTCGGCGGCATTGGGGATCCCGACGAGGCCGAGCCTTGCGGCGAACTCGCCCTCGTTCATCACGCCTTCGCCGACCAGATCGGGGTCTTCGGTGTGGTGCACGATCAGCGCGTCGAAATCGCGCGCATAGGTCAAAGCGCGCCGCATCACCTGCGCATTGGTGACGCTGTGGGCGCCATCGGTAAAGGCGACGGCGCCGGCGGCCTTCAACAGGCCGATCTCGGTCATTTCCTCGCCGCCCATGCCCTTGGTCAGCGCCGCCATCGGGTGAATGTTGACGATCGCGGTGTCGCGCGCCCGGCGCAGCACGAAGTCGACGGTGGCCGAATTGTCGATCACCGGCGAGGTGTCAGGCTGGCAGATGATGGTGGTGATGCCGCCGGCGGCCGCCGCCTGGCTGGCGGAAGCAAAGGTTTCGCGGTGGCTGGCGCCGGGCTCGCCGACAAAGGCGCGCATGTCGATCAGCCCGGGGGCGACGACCTTGCCGGCGCAATTGACGATGTCGGTGCCTTCGGGGACGCCGGCAGCGCCAATGCCGCGCTTTGAGTCGCGGATCATGCCGTCGGCGATCAGGACGTCACCGGGGCCGTCGAAGTCGCGCGAGGGGTCGACGACGCGGGCGTTGGCCAGGAGGATGGGGCGGCGATCGGTCAGCATGTCAGGCGTTCGGCAGGTTGCGGGCGAGTGCTTCCAGCACCGCCATGCGCACCGCCACTCCCATTTCCACCTGTTCGCGGATCAGCGATTGCGCGCCATCCGCCACGAATGAGTCGATCTCGACGCCGCGGTTCATCGGGCCCGGATGCATCACCAGCGCGTCGGGCTTGGCGTAGGCGAGCTTCTTCTGGTCGAGACCGAAATAATGGAAGTACTCGCCGGACGAGGGCACGAACGAGCCGTTCATGCGCTCGCGCTGCAGCCGCAGCATCATGACGATGTCGGCGCCGTTGAGGCCCTCGCGCATGTCGCGCGCGACCTCGACACCCATCCGCTCGATGCCGCGCGGCAACAGCGTGGAGGGCGCCACCACGCGGACGCGGGCGCCCATGGTGTTAAGCAGCAGGATATTGGAGCGGGCGACGCGGGAATGCATCACGTCGCCGCAGATCGCGATCACGAGGCCTTCCAGCCGGCCTTTGTTGCGGCGGATCGTCAGCGCGTCCAGCAGCGCCTGGGTCGGATGCTCGTGGCTGCCGTCGCCGGCATTGATCACGGAACCGTCAACCTTGCGCGCCAGAAGTTCCACCGCACCTGAGGCGTGGTGGCGCACCACCAGGATGTCCGGATGCATGGCATTGAGCGTGACGGCGGTATCCATCAGCGTCTCGCCCTTGCGGATCGAGGACGAGGATACCGACATGTTCATGACGTCGGCGCCGAGCCGTTTGCCGGCCAGTTCGAACGAGGATTGGGTTCGGGTCGAGGCCTCGAAGAACAGGTTCACCTGGGTGCGACCGCGCAGCGAAGTGCGCTTTTTGTCTACCTGGCGGTTGAGCTCGACATATTCCTCGGAAAGGTCGAGCAGGCCGGTAATATCGGCGGCGGAAAGCCCCTCGATTCCCAGCAGATGCCGGTGACCGAGGACGAAGGTCGATTTCGATGCAGGGGTCATTAAAACGAGAGCTATAGGCAGACTTCCCAAGCGGGGCAAGCGCGAATAGGGGGCTTGCGAGTTATCCCCCGGTCAGTCGCCGCGCAGGGTAAAGAGGGTTGCCGCAATTGCGCCGCGTTCGGCGCGCGGGGAAGGCGTCCAATGCAGAAATGGCACGTTATTTTAGCGATCGGATTAACCGGTCTTGGCCTGTCCGGGCCGCAGACTGCAAACGCGCAGGGCCTGCCGGGCGGCTTCGTCTACCTGCGCGATATCGATCCCAGCATCATCCAGGACATGCGCTATGCGACCTCGAACAACTTTGTCGGCAAGCCGCTGAGGGGGTATGACGCCGCCGAATGCGTCGTGAAGCGCGAGGTCGGCCTCGCGCTGAAGAACATCCAGCAGGAACTCGCCAGGCAAAAGCTGTCGTTGAAGATGTTCGACTGCTATCGGCCCGAGCGCGCGGTCGCCGACATGGTGGCGTGGTCGAAGAACGGCAAGGAGACGCAAGCCGATCGCCGCTTTAGCCCGGCTTTCCGCAAGGCCGATTTGTTCCGCCTGGGCTATATCGCGACCCGGTCCGGACATTCAACCGGTGCCGCGCTCGATCTGACCCTGGTCGATCTGACTGCCGACAATTCCGCGAAGTTCGATTCCAGCAAGGCCTATGCCGACTGCACCGCGCCCGCCGAGGCGCGGGCGCCGGAAGGCAGCGTCGATATGGGCACCGGCTATGATTGCTCGGACATCAAATCGCATACGGCCGCCCCCTCAATCACGCCAGCGCAACGGAGGTCAAGGAACACGCTGGTTGCCGCGATGGCCCGGCAAGGGTTTGTGAACTATTCGAAGGAGTGGTGGCACTTTTCGCTGCCGGGGGTCGGCCGGCAGGCCTATGATTTCCCGATCACGCGACGGAATTGATTCCCGGAGCAGGACCCGCCATGAGCCAGGCATCATTCGCGACCCACGAGGTCTTCAACCAGTCACCGCCGTTCGAAGATGTCGACCTGTTCGCGGTCGACCGGCCGCTTGCCGACGCCGTTGCCGCCAATGGCGGTGGCGAGGCGAGCCGTGAACTATCCGAATTCGGCAAGCATTGGGGTTCGGCGGCGATGGCGGCGCGAGGCCGTGCCGCCAATGAGAACACTCCGAAACTGCGGACCTTCGATTCCCGCGGCAACCGCCGCGACGAGGTCGAGTTTCATCCGGCCTATCACGAGCTGATGGCGCATTCGGCTCACGCCGGCGTGCACAATTCGACCTGGAGCGCTGACGGCAAGCCGGCGGGCGGTGCTTCGGAAGTGGTGCGCGCGGCCAAATTCTACATCGCCTCGCAGGTCGAGACCGGGCATCTCTGCCCGATCACCATGACGCGCGCATCGGTCGCGGCGCTGGCCGAGCAGCCCGATCTGCTGGCGAAGGTGATGCCGGTGCTTGCGACGCGTTCTTACGATCCGAGCTTTGCGCCGTGGTGGACCAAGCGCGGCATGACGGTCGGCATGGGCATGACCGAGAAGCAGGGCGGCACGGATGTTCGCTCCAATATGACGCGCGCCGAGCGTGACGGCGAGGCCTATCGCATCACCGGCCACAAATGGTTCATGTCGGCGCCGATGTGCGACGCCTTTTTGGTGCTGGCGCAGGCCGAGGGCGGCTTGAGCTGTTTCTTCATGCCGCGCTTTGCGTCCGATGGCACCGTCAACGCGATCCGCTTCCAGCGTCTGAAGGACAAGCTCGGCAACCGCTCCAACGCTTCATCAGAAGTAGAATTCACAGGCGCCTCTGCAGAGCGCATCGGTGACGAGGGCAAGGGCATCCGCACCATCATCCAGATGGTGCAACTGACGCGGCAGGATTGCGCGATTGCGTCCGCCGGCCTGATGCGCTCAGGCCTGGCGCATGCGCTGCACCACGCAAGGCACCGCAGCGTGTTCCAGAAGCATCTCGCCGATCAGCCGCTGATGCAGGCGGTGCTGTCGGACATGGCGCTGCATGTCGAAGCCTCGATCGCGCTGGTCATGCGCCTGTGCCGGGCGTTCGACCGGGCGCCGTCAGACGCCAAAGAGGCCGCCTATATGCGGCTGCTGACGCCGGCGATCAAATACTGGGTCTGCAAGAGCGCGCCGGGCTTTTTGTATGAGGCGATGGAATGCCTCGGCGGCAACGGCTACGTCGAGGAGGGGATTTTGGCGCGGCATTACCGGGAGTCACCGGTCAACGCGATCTGGGAAGGGTCAGGCAATGTGATGTGCCTCGACGTGCTCCGGGCGCTGTCACGCGAGGCCGATGCGGCATCGGCGGTCCTGCACGAGCTCACCGGCGAAACGCTGGGTCTGCCGGGGGCTGGCGAGGCGGTCAGCTTTATCGGCAAGGCATTCCGCCGGCCCGACAGCGAACGGGTGGCGCGGCTGGCGGTCGAAAAACTTGCGCTGCTTGCGGCCGCAGCGGCTCTCAACGCGGTGTCGCCACGGCATGCGGAACTGTTTGCCGCCACGCGTCTTGCCGGGAATCACGCCAGCATGTACGGCGCGGTCGATCTTGCCAGCGCCGACGTCGCTGGTCTGCTGGAACGGGCGCTGCCCTAAAAGTCAGTTGATGGATTCCCTCAGCCTCCCGCAACCGCCCCCTCCCGTCGCGTCCGCCCTGCGTCCGCCCCGGATCTGGAAGTTCTGGGGCACGGCGCTGTGGGGGCTGTTCATCTTTGCCGGGTTGTTCGTCGGCCAGGCTGCGGTGATCGCCTATTTTGTGTTGCGGCAGGGGTCGTGGGATCTCGCCGCGGCGATCCATGTCGTCGGCGCCGGGCTGACGATCTCGCTGTCCGTGATCATGGGAATGCCTGCGGTGCTGCTCGCGGCCTGGGTCGCGACGCGCGCCTCGCGCACGCCATTTGTTGACTATCTCGCGCTGCGCTGGACCACGTGGCAGAATTTTTTGATCGGTGCGGTCTCACTGGCCGTGCTGGTCGGCGGCTGGGATTTGCTGTCACGCGCTCTGGGGCGCGAAATAACGCCTGGCTTTATGGGCGATGTGCTGAAGTCGGCGCAGACCGACGGCGCGCTGTGGCTGCTCGTGATCGCGTTCTGCGTCGCTGCGCCGATCTCGGAGGAAATCATGGCGCGCGGCTTTCTCTACCGAGGCTGGTCGGAATCGCGCCTCGGAGTGCCCGGCGCCATCTTCCTGTCGTCGCTGGTTTGGACTTCGATGCACCTGCAGTACAGCTGGTTCTTCTTCGGTGAGGTGTTCACCATCGGTCTGCTGCTCGGCTATTTCCGCTACCGCACCGGTTCGACCTGGCTGACCATCGTGCTGCACGGTCTCAACAACACGGCGGCGACAATTCAGACGTTCTGGCTCGCCGGGCAATAACGAACCTGACGCGGCGCCTTCGGGCCGATCTTCGGGCGTCTGCGGCGACGCGTTTGCGTACTTCTGATCTCACCCGACCAATGCGATCGCGATTGGCATCGTGATCGCCGCCAGAATGGTCTGCAACGTGATGATTTGCGCCAGCAGCGGCGCATCGCCGCCCATCTGCCGGGCGAGCACATAGGCGCTCGAGGAGGCCGGCACCGCCGCGCACGCGGTGACGATCGCCAGATTGGAGCCTGACAGCCCGAACCACAGCGCCAGCGCGACGGCGATCACGGGCATCAGCACCAGCTTGAGAAACACCGCGACCGACGCCGCAAGGCTCGGGCGGAACATTCCGTTGAGATGCAGGCCGGCGCCGGTCACCAGCAGGCCGATCGCCAGCGAGGATCGGCCGAGCGCGTCGGCGACGTCATGCCAGAGCTTGGGCAGGGGAAGGTGGGTGACGTTGATCAGGAGCCCGATCACGCAGGCCCAAATCAGGGGATTGCGCACGACCGTCATGGCGATCGATCCGACCGATTGTTTTTCGGTCGAGGCGTACTGCGCGAGCACGCTGACGCTGAACACGTTGACCAGGGGAATGATGGCGACCATCGCCACCGACGCCAGCGCCAGCCCGGCATCGCCGAACAGGCTGCCAGAGACGGCCAGCGCCACATAGGTCTGCCAGCGGATGGCGCCCTGGAAGATCGAGGTGAAGGAGGGCCCATCGACCGCGCTGCGGGCGAGCAGGGGCTGCAGCGCCAGGCACAGCAGCGACATCAGCAGCGCCGACAGCAGCAGCGCGCCGCCGACGCCGGCGACCGGGACCTTGCTGAGGTCGGCCTTCACCAGCGTCTGGATCAGGAGCACCGGAAACAACACGTAATAGGTCAGCCGCTCCAGCCCGTGCCACTGCGTCTCCAGCCGCAACAACGTCCGCTTCAGGATGAAGCCGAGCACGATCAGCAAGAACACCGGCAGCAGCGCCGCGACCACCACCGCCATCTTCAGCGCTCGCCGCGCAGGGTGGCGAGCCGGTCGAGCGCGCCCTGCAGGATGAAGATCGCGGCATGCTCGTCGATCACTTCGGCGCGGCGGGCCCGGCTGACGTCCATCCCGATCAATTCGCGCTCGACAGCGGCCGTTGAGAGCCGCTCATCCCAAAGCGCGATTGCGAGGTCGGTAAGTTTGGAAAAATTGCGCGCAAAGGCGCGGGTCGATTGCGCGCGCGGACCCTCGCTGCCGTCCATGTTGATGGGCAGGCCGAGGATGAAGCCGACCGCGTTGCGCTCGCCGGCAAGGACGAGCAGCCGCGCCGCGTCGGCCTTGAAGGCCTTGCGCTGGATGGTTTCAACCCCGGTCGCCAGCCTGCGATCGGCGTTGGAAACCGCAACGCCGATGGTCTTGGTGCCGAGATCGAGGCCGATTAGCGCGCCGCGCTCGGGCCAATGCGTGACCGCTTCGATCAGAGGGAGGATAGGGGCGGGCATGGACCCGCATAACACGCAGCTAGTCTGACATGCAAAGCCGGAAGCGGCGTGGCGTCCATGCGAGAACGCCACGCCACCTATCGAAGTCGTCTCAGCGGATCGCCACAGGGTTGATCATGCTCTGCACGCCGCCCTTGAAGCGGGGATGGCCGAGCACGAACAGGAACTCATAGGCCTTGTCCTTGGCGAGTTCGGCGGTGTCCATATTTTCGAGGATGTAAGTCCCGCTCATCGGCAGCAGGATTTGGTGCACCTCGAATATGTTCTTGGTCTCGAACGGGACCGCTTCGAGACCCCAGGTATCGGCGCCGACCGCGACCACGCCCTTACCGACGAGGTATTTTGCACCTTCGACGCCCAGGCCGGGTTCGCCGGCGCCAAAGCGCTTGTCGTCCTTGCCGATCAGGCTGAGCCAACCGGTGTGGAAGATCACGACGTCGCCCTGACGGATTTCGACGCCCTGCTTCTTGGCGACTTCCTCGATCTCCTTGACGTTGAAGGCGGTGCCTTCCTTGACCACGTCGGTGCCGTAGTGGGCGGCCATGTCGAGCAGCACGCCACGGGTCACCATCGGCGGGATTTTTTCGACGCCAAGTTTCTTCAGGCCGGTGGGATCGGCGAAATCGGCGAGCTTGTTGTTATTGTAATAGACGTGCTCGACGCCGATATGGCCGAGACCGTCGAGTTGGCTGCCGACGCCGACCCAGCCTTCGATGATGTCGTCATTATAGGTGGTCTTGGTGGGCCCGAGGCCCGGGATGCCCGCCTGGCCGGGTTGCACGACGGTGATCTTGAAGGCGCGCGGCGGGTAGGCCGGCGTCTTGGTATCGACGGGAATGCCAAGCGCGTAGGTCTTACCGGTCTTGACGAGGCCGGCCGCCTTAACAACCAGCTCCGGGGTCATATAGTTGGCGGCGCCGATCTCGTCGTTCGGTCCCCATTTCGATTTCGTCCAGTCTTGAGCGCTTGCCGTTGCAACCGTTCCCAACAAGGCAGCCGAACAGCACAGCACGAACGCGTGGCGCATCGCAGATCCTCCCAGAGTTGACGTTATGGTTCTTGGTAGTCAGCGTCTCATACTAACGTAGTAGTGCGCGACGATCCAAATATTTTGATGTGGCTTTTCGCGATGGGCGCACAGCGCGGCCCGAGTTTCCTTGTTACAGAAATGTGGCAACGAAATTTCGCATAGCGGAACGGCGCGACGAGGCAACGCGATGGATGCACTGCAATTGTTCGGCTTGTTCGCGGTAACGGCGATGCTCATCTGCTACGCGCTTGAAGACCGCGGCCACTGGTACATCCTCGGTTTCGCCGGAGCATGTGCGCTCGGTTCGGCCTACGGGGTTTTGCAGGGCGCCTGGCCGTTCGGACTGGTCGAGGCCATCTGGGCCGTTGTTGCGCTGCGGCGCTGGAGCGTCAGGCGGCAGCTGATGGCATAGGCCGTTCCGTCATGTCGCAACTCCGGCGCCGTTGAATGGCCGCTGACCCGAAGCGTCTGACGTCAGTAACATTGCATGATCACCCGCGCCTCTTCAAAGCGCCGGGCGCGCAAGGCGTCCCGATGGATCCAAACATAGAGGTTGCCGACATCACCCCACATCATGCCGGCACGATCGTCGGATGCGATTTGCAGCAGCAGCAGCCAGTTCGCCGCGTCGGATTTCAACGGCTCGGCTGCCTTCGAATTCCACGCGCTGAGGTCGAGCCCCTTGCTGACGAGCGCGCATTCGGTTTGCATGTTGCCCTGGATCTGCAGCGGATGCCCCCCGAAGCGGTGATCATGACCGTCGCGGGTGACGTCGTACCACCAGGCTTCCACGGTCTTCTCCGCCTTAGCCTTGATCTCGCAGGCATTCCATTCGGGCGAGCCGAAATAGGGAGGCCACACGCCGGCACGAAGCGCGCACCGCTGTGGCCGAAAACTTGCGGTCCGCTTGTGAGCCAATAATTCGACCGGCGGGCTTGCTCGCCTTATGGAATGGGTGGGCGTCAAATCATAGATCAGCCGAGCCCCCGTGATGTCTGCCGGTCGATCGCCCCCGGGCCGATGGTCGGTGTCGTAAAAAAGCAAAAGCCGCCCGTCGCGCGGGATGTCCGGGTCGATGGGTCCCGTAGACCAGACGTCGGCCAAGTCGACCTGTGCGATGAACTGGAGCGGCGCCGGCTCCGCGGTCCGCCGCGCATCCTCCACAAGAAAATCGAGATTGAAATCGACCTTCGCGGAATCGGCTGCGAAGCCTTCGAACGCGCTGGGCAACAGCTTGCGAAACTCTTCGAGCGTCTCGGCCTGAAGGGCGGCCATGTCCTGCGGGTTGAAGAGCGTCACGCCAGTCTGCATCTCTTCGACCCGCTGCTCATGATCGGGATACGGCGGACGCCAGGGCCATGGCATCGTGACTGGAAGGTCTGGCGTTCCGCCTATCTTGGTTGCGCCCAAGGTAATCTCGACTTCGTCGTCGGCCGGTGCGGTTTCGAGCCAGATGTACGGCTTCGACCTTGCGGCCAGGGCCATTGCGTCAGCGGCACGGACCCCCGCCGCGCGCAGCGAGCCATCATCTCGGCTGCGGTCCTGAATAGCTTTCGCATCGCGGTCGCATCATGTCTCACGAGATTTCGTGAAACGGTAGACGACAGATCCGCGGACCAGGTTCGATCTCAGGCGGCAATGACCTCGCCATTATTGTTCAGGCAGGCGGTAAAGCCTTGCAGCGCGCTATATTGGTGGGCGCTGCGGCGCTGGATGAACAGGGTGTCGACAACAGACTGAGCGGCCTTCAGCTTGTGGATGTTGACGGTCTCGTTTTTTCCGACAACGGCACGCGGCAGCAGCGTCACGCCCATGTCCGCGGCGACGCAGCCGATCATGCCGTCGAGCGTGCCGAGCTCGAACCGCGCCGAAGACGGCCAGCCGAACTCCGAGAAAACCTGTTCGAGCCGCTGCCGATAGCTGCAGCCGGTGCGGAAGACCAGGGCGGTCGGCCCCGATTCTGGCGTGCCCGCGCGCAAAGCGGCTAGACTTGCCCAGCGCCTCGACGTCACGAGCACGAGTTCTTCCGTGAAAGCGATTGTCGAACTGAGGTCGGCGTGATCGATCGGACCGGCCACAAAGGCGCCGTCAAGCGATCCGTCAAGCACGGCTGCAACCAGGTCTGCGGTCGGCGAGGTGCGCAGGCTCAAGCGCACCGCCGGAAAGCGGCGGTGGAATTCGGCGAGCAGGGAAGGCAGCCGCACCGCAGCTGTTGTCTCCATCGAGCCGATCGACAGCGGCCCCTTTGGCTCGCCATCGTCGCGCGCGGCCAGCACGGCTTCGCGTGACAAGGCGGCCATCCGCTGTGCATAGGGAAGCAGGCGGCGGCCGGCGCCGGTCAATGTCATGCCGCGGCTATGCCGCTCGAACAGTGCGGTGCCGATCTCGGTCTCCAGTGCTTTGACGCGCTGGGTGACATTGGATTGCACGGTGTTGAGTTCGTCCGCGGCGCGGGTGATGCCGCCGAGGCGCGCCACCGTCGAAAATGTCACGAGATCGCTCAATTCCATGGACCGCTCTCCGTTTCATGGTAGCGATGGCAGCATTCTATAGTATTCATTTTATGAGAATGATACGTCGGCTTATCGTGTCTGTCCAGATTAGAAGGGTTTGGACATGTCGATCAGCACGCCATTGACGGCTCTCCTTGGCATCACGCATCCGATCCTGTCGGCGCCGATGGACGTGATCGCCGGCGCGCGGCTGACGGCGGCGGTCAGCGCCGCGGGCGGTTTTGGCATTTTGGGTGGTGGCTATGGCGATCAGGCCTGGCTGGAGCGGGAGACCGCCAAGCTCAAAAGCGTACCCGACCCCTTTGGCATCGGCTTCATCACCTGGAGTCTCGCCAAGCGGCCGGAGCTGATGGACATCGCGCTCGCGGCGCGGCCGCGCGCGATCATGCTCTCGTTCGGCGATCCAAAACCCTTTGCGACCAAGATCAAGGCCAGCGGCGCGCTGCTGATCTGCCAGGTGCAGGACGAGGGCATGGCGCTGATGGCACTAGACGCCGGTGCCGACCTGCTGATTGCACAAGGCAGCGAGGCCGGCGGACACGGTGCCTCCCGCACCACCATCGACATCGTGCCGGCGATTGTCGATCTCGTGGCGGGCCGGGTGCCGGTTGCGGCGGCGGGCGGCATCGGTGACGGCCGCGGGCTGGCGGCGATGATGATGCTGGGAGCGTCCGGTGTACTGCTCGGCACGCGCTTTTACGCCAGCCAGGAATGCGACGGCGCCGATGAAGCCAAGAAGCGTATCTGTAACGCGACCAGCGGCAGCAGCATCAGGAGTATCATCTTCGATATTTCCCGGAACAATGTCTGGCCGGCGCCGTTCAACGGCCGCTGCCTGATCAATGATCACGCGCGCCGCTGGATCGGGCGCGAGGTCGAACTGATGCAGAATGTCCCCGCTGTCGCGGCCGAATATGCCGCCGCGAGAGCCGCCGGAAATTACGACGTCGCTGCTGTGATCGCCGGTGAGGCCGTCGGCCTGATCCATGACGTTCCGCCGGCGGCCGTGATCGTTGACAGGATCGTCGGCGAGGCCGATCAGCTCCTGGCTGGACGGCGCAACTCTTCCGCACCAACAAGAGCCTGATTCAACTCATTCAAGCGAGCAGATCCATGTGGCCAGACCGCCGACTTCTCGATCTCTTCAAGACCGAATTTCCGATCGTGCTGGCGCCAATGGCCGGCGTGATGGACCAGGAGCTGGCAATCGCGGCGGCCCAGGGTGGCGCGCTGGGTTCGCTGCCATGCGCGATGATCACGGTGGAGAAGGCGCGCGAACAGATCAACATCATGCGCCAGCGCGTCTCCGCGCCGATCAACCTGAATTTCTTCTGCCACGCGCCGGTCGTGGCCGATCCCGCGCGCGAAGCCGGATGGAAGGCGCGGCTCGCCCCCTATTACAAGGAGCTGGGCCTCGATCCCGCGGCGCCGGCCGCTGCCGCCAATCGCGCGCCTTTCGATGAGGCGATGTGCGCGCTGGTCGAGGAGATGAATCCGGAAGTGGTCAGCTTCCATTTCGGCCTGCCGGATGCCGCACTGGTGAAGCGCGTCAAGGCGACCGGCGCCATCGTGATGTCGTCAGCCACGATCGTAAAAGAGGCGATATGGCTCGAGGAGCACGGCGCCGACGTCATCATTGCGCAAGGCGCCGAAGCCGGCGGCCATCGCGGCATGTTCCTGACCGAGAATATCGCCCAGCAGCCCGGCACCTTCGCGCTGGTGCCGCAGGTCGTCGACGCGGTGAAAGTGCCTGTCATCGCGGCCGGTGGCATTGCCGACGGGCGCGGCATCGCGGCGGCCTTTGCGCTCGGAGCTGCGGGCGTCCAGATCGGCACGGCCTATCTGCGCTGCCCGGAATCGAAGGTGACCGCGCCGGCGCGGATAGCGCTTGCCCAGGCGAGTGATGACGCCACCGTGATTACCAACGTCATGACCGGACGGCCCGCGCGCGGCGTCGCCAACCGCGTGATGCGCGAGGTCGGACCGATTTGCCCGGATGCGCCTGATTTTCCGCACGCCGCGACCGCACTCGGTCCGCTGAAGGCGGGCGCCGAAAAGCTCGGCAAGGTCGATTTCACCAATCTCTGGGCCGGGCAGGCGGTGCGGATGGGCCGCGAGATGCCAGCCGCAGAAATGACGCGGGCTTTGGCGGGCGCGGCGTTGGTTAGGCTGAGTTCGCTGGCTTAGTGTCCGGCGGCTACCGGGGTCGTTGTGTTAATGCGCCGGCTCGTCGCGTTTGACGACGTCCAGGTGCTCGACGGCGAGCGATCGATAATGCGCGGCCATCTCTTTGTAGTGACGTTGCGAGATGGGATCGGTGGCGCTTTCTGCGCGCCGCTCGAACATCTCGGCCTTTTCCTGAAGTTCTTTCGCTTTGGACATGGCGTTGCCTCACGTTCGTCAGGCCAGACACGCCAGATATAGGATCGCGGCGCCAAGCACGCCACCGATCGACCACAGAGCAGGATCCCAACTTTCCGTTACACCGTCGTGTTCCGTTGTCCACATGGCACGACCTCCAGGGTGATGGCCGAGTACACGCCGCGACTGTTTCAAAACGACTGCATCACCCGGTAAATGGTTTCGTCGGCGGCTTTTCCCTGTCGAAACCCCCGGACTCCCGGCGCGGGGCACAACGGCGGCACTTTGATGCGGCCTATAAGGACCGTTTGGCGGTATTTTGGCCCCAAAATGCCGGCGGGGCGGTTCCCCGTAGTTGCGGCGCAAAACCGGGCTCTGCTATACGGCGGGTGCGATCCCCCGATTGAGGCCTTATATTAATGTCCGTTGATGCCGCTACCGTTCGCCGCATCGCGCATCTTGCGCGAATTGCGGTCGCCGAGGCCGAAGTTCCCCATCTGCAGGGCGAACTGAACGCCATGCTGGCGTTCGTAGAGCAGCTTTCGGAGGTGAATGTTGACGGCGTCGAACCGATGACCTCGGTGACCCCGATGGAAATGAAGAAACGTCCTGATGTGATCAATGACGGCGAGATCACCGACGATGTCGTCAGAAACGCGCCCGACACTGTGAACCATTTCTTTCTGGTGCCGAAGGTCGTGGAATAACTCTTTCTTTGTTCGAGATCGGAAGTCCGATGTGCATGCTCTGCGACGATGAAAAGGCCTACCAAGCCTACATGAACTATCTCGACGCGATGGAGCGGCAAGGCAAGGTCGCCGATCCCGACAAGGCGATGGACGCCGTGCTCGACGCGCTCGAGGCGTCCGAGCTGACGCGGCCCAAGCAAGACGACCCGGCGAGCGACAAGACCCTGTCTCCATTCTTCTGCAGCCCGATCAATAAATGACCGATTTGATTTCGATGACGATCGCCGAGGCCAGGAATGGTCTCGCGAACAAGTCTTTCACCTCGCTTGAACTGACCGACGCGCACCTTGCCGCGATCGAGGCGGCGCGCGCGCTCAACGCCTTCGTGCTGGAAACGCCGGACAAGGCCCGCGCCATGGCCCGCGCGATCGACGCCAAAATTGCAAAGGGCGAGGGCGGTCCGCTGGCCGGCATTCCGCTCGGCATCAAGGATCTGTTCGCAACCAAGGACGTGCGGACCACTGCGTGCTCAAAAATCCTCGGCAATTTCGTGCCGCCTTATGAGTCGACCGTCACTTCGCAACTCTGGCGCGACGGTGCGGTCATGCTGGGCAAGCTCAACAACGACGAATTCGCGATGGGCTCCTCGAACGAGACCTCGTGCTTCGGCCCGGTGGTCAATCCGTGGCGGCGCGAAGGCTCCAATACCTCGCTGGTGCCGGGCGGTTCGTCGGGCGGCTCGGCTTCCGCGGTCGCCGCATTGCTTTGCATGGGCGCGACCGCGACCGACACTGGCGGTTCGATCCGCCAGCCGGCGGCCTTCACCGCCACCGTCGGCGTCAAGCCGACCTATGGCCGCTGCTCGCGCTGGGGCATCGTTGCGTTTGCCTCCTCGCTCGATCAGGCAGGGCCCATCGCGCGCACCGTGCGCGACGCGGCGATTCTGATGCGCTCGATGGCGGGGCACGATCCCAAGGACACGACCTCCGTCGATCGTGCGGTGCCGGACTACGAGGCCGCGATCGGCAAGTCCGTCAAAGGCATGAAGATCGGAATCCCCAAGGAATACCGCCTCGACGGCATGCCGGCCGAAGTCGAAAAGCTCTGGACCGAAGGCGCAGCCTGGCTGAAGGCGGCCGGCGCGGAGCTGGTCGACATATCGCTGCCGCATACCAAATACGCGCTGCCGGCCTATTACATCGTGGCGCCGGCCGAGGCGTCGTCGAACCTGGCGCGCTACGACGGCGTGCGCTACGGCCTGCGCGTGCCCGGCCGCTCCATTGGCGAAATGTACGAGAACACCCGCGCCGAAGGTTTTGGCGACGAAGTGCGCCGCCGCGTCATGATCGGCACCTATGTGCTCTCCGCCGGCTATTACGACGCCTATTACCTGCGCGCGCAAAAAGTCCGCACCCTGATCAAGAAGGACTTTGAGGATTGTTTTGCGAAGGGCGTCAACGCGATCCTGACGCCGGCGACGCCATCGGCGGCGTTCGGCGTCGGCGAGAAGGGTGGCGCCGATCCCGTGGAAATGTATCTCAACGACATCTTCACGGTGACTGTGAACATGGCGGGACTGCCGGGCATTGCCGTTCCCGCCGGCAAGGATGCGCAGGGGCTGCCGCTCGGCCTGCAACTGATCGGACGTCCCTTCGACGAGGAGACGCTGTTCTCGCTCGGCGAAGTGGTCGAGCAGGCGGCCGGACGCTTCACGCCCGAGCGCTGGTGGTAGCGATGGGCGACTTCCGCGCCAGTTTGTCGGGGACGTCTCCGGCACCTAGCCTGGAACCGCCGCTGGCGGCATTGTGGTGGGCGGCCAAGGGCCAATGGGACGAGGCGCACAAGATCGTCCAGGACGAAAACACGCACGAAGCCGCCTGGGTGCATGCCTATCTGCATCGCGTCGAGGGTGATCTCGGCAATGCCGGCTATTGGTACCGGCAGGCGGGCCAGCCTGTGGCCAAGGATTCTCTGGAAGCCGAATGGGAGCGGATCGTGTCCGCGCTGCTCGGGAGTGGAAAAGCATGAACGCGTCAGTCAAACCGGCAAAATTGATCAAGGGCGCCACCGGCGATTGGGAAATGGTGATCGGGCTGGAAGTCCATGCGCAGGTCACCTCGCAGTCAAAACTGTTCTCGGGCGCTTCGACCGAATTCGGCGGCGAGCCGAATACCCATGTCTCGCTGGTGGACGCCGCGATGCCGGGCATGCTGCCCGTGATCAATGAAGAATGCGTGCGGCAGGCGGTGCGGACCGGGCTTGGCCTGAATGCCCAGATCAATCTGCGCTCGGTGTTCGATCGCAAGAACTATTTCTATCCGGATTCGCCGCAGGGCTACCAGATCAGCCAGTACAAGTCGCCGATCGTGGGCGAGGGCGTGGTCGAGGTCGAACTCGACGGCGGGCGCACGGTCAACATCGGCATCGAGCGTCTGCACCTGGAGCAGGACGCCGGCAAGTTGCTGCACGACCAGGCGCCGTCGCTATCCTATGTCGACCTCAACCGCTGCGGCGTGGCGCTGATGGAGATCGTGTCAAAACCCGACATCCGCGATGCCGAGCAGGCCAAGGCCTATGTGACAAAACTGCGTTCGATCCTGCGCTATCTCGGCACCTGCGATGGCGACATGGAGAAGGGCTCGTTGCGCGCTGACGTCAACGTCTCCGTGCGCAAGCCGGGCGGGCCGCTCGGGACCCGCTGCGAAATCAAGAACATGAACTCGATCAACTTCATCGGTCAGGCGATCGAGTATGAGGCGCGGCGCCAGATCGAGATCATCGAGGATGGCGGCGTCATCGATCAGGAAACGCGGCTGTTCGACCCAAACAAGGGCGAGACGCGCTCGATGCGCTCCAAGGAAGAGGCGCACGACTACCGGTACTTCCCCGATCCCGATTTGCTGCCGCTCGAGTTCGGCGAAGCCTACGTGGCTGGGCTGAAAGCGGAGCTGCCGGAATTGCCGGACCAGAAGAAGGCCCGCTTCATCGATAGCTTTGGACTGTCGCCCTACGACGCCAGCGTGCTGGTGGCCGAGCGCGAGAGCGCGGACTTCTATGAAACCGTGCTGGCCGGGCTCACCGACAAGGCGCGCGACGGCAAGCTTGCCGCCAACTGGGTGATCAACGAACTGTTCGGACGCCTCAACAAGGAAGGCCGTGATATTACGGGCTCACCGGTCTCGGCGGTGCAACTTGCGGCGATCGTCGACCTGATCGGCGAGGGCACCATCTCCGGGAAGATCGCAAAGGACCTGTTTGAGATCGTCTGGCAGGAAGGTGGCGACCCGCGTGCGCTGGTCGAGACGCGCGGCATGAAGCAGGTCACGGACTTAAGCGCAATCGAGAAGGTGGTGGACGACATCATCGCCGCCAACCCGGACAAGGTCGCGCAGGCGAAAGCCAAGCCGCAACTCGCCGGCTGGTTCGTCGGCCAGGTGATGAAGTCGTCCGGCGGCAAGGCCAATCCGCAAGCCGTCAACGATCTCTTGAAGGCGAAGCTCGGCATCTGAAGCGTCCCGTAACGGGACGCTTTCGCCGTCGCTGCCGTCGCGATCGACGCGCGCAAGCGTGCATCGATCGCGCATCGCGGATCAAAATCATCGTCACGCCGGACAACGGGATCAGCGAATCGGTCGCTGCGATTCGTCCCAAAAATCGGTTTTGGCGAGCGCCGATGAGACGTGGAGGCTGTATCCACGAAAATTTTTTTATTGCCAAAATTCGCGACTCAGAGTCCGCGCAAGCGGCTTTTGGGCGGTCTTGCTGAGTCGCGATGACGTTGGTTGCGCATTGATCATTGCATGCGTGAATCGCCAAAACATCTATAGTGCAAGCGTTTCCTTCAATATTGACAAACGCCGACGTCGGTCGTTGCTGCACTTTTTGCATCGCTGCGCGAGCTTGTTGCGCCGCCGCCGAAGGATGCTTCGAGCGCGCCCTCGCATTCCCGCGTCAACACTTCCTTAAGCGGGACGCTGTTTTTTTGAACGTGTTGGTGTATTCGGGATGTAGTGCACATCGATTCCCGAGTGCACGCAGCGAACTAAGCCATCTCACTTACATTAGGAGGGCAACATGGCCAAGAAAGCTAAGAAGGCAAAGAAGGCGAAGAGCGCAGTGAAGAAGACTGCGAAGAAGACCCGCAAGGTCGCCAAGAAGAAGAAGTAAGCTCTCGTCTTTGAGAGAATTGCCGGCGGCTTGATGCCGGCGCGTCACTCGAGCCTTCAGACGGTTTGCTTCTCGGAGCAAACATAATCAAGGCTCGGTCGACGAAAGAGGGTGTCGGCGAGACATCAGGTCAAACGGCTGGATCGACTTTCGGAAGAGTTCGCTTTTCCAAAACCGGTCCGGCAGAAGAAACGAGTTTTCTTCGTTCGGTGCGGAATCTTTGCTCCGCAATTTCACCGGGCCAAAGCCCGATTGAAATCTGGTCCTGACGTGTTCGCCGACGCCCTCGTTCCCCGGAACGCCTCCTGTTCCCCGGAACGGCTGCTCCCCGGAACGTCTTGCGTTCCGATCGCCGCGCCTTTGGCGCCCGGCAGGTTGATCTTTCCAAATCCCTTTGGGTTCCTGTCCTGACCGCCCACGGCCGCCGGGCGGGCGCAGATCGCGCCCATGCGTCACCGCGCATCGGTCAGGCGCGCACCCGCCCGATCCATTGCGGGAACTTTTGCAATACCAGGTCTTCCGTTTCCGCCGATGATGGCGCGCGCGAGATGCGAGGCGTCGCGATGGTTATCGTTCTGCCAAGCGGCACGGTAAACCGGTCTTCACGAATCCTCACTTGTTGCTGCGGCACAGGCACTTCTGCGATTCCCCATCGGCGCCCGGGCGCTTCACGTTTACACCCCGTTCATCGCGATATTTAAACTGCCCTTCAAATTTGATGGGCCATGATCATCCCAACAAGCCGGCAAACGGCGCGGGGCGATAACGGGACGTTTTGACAGTGGACAGGGGCCGCGCTCGGGGGAGGGCGGCAACAATAAAAAGGGGAGACTACGATGTTTCAGGGACAATTCGATCTGGAAACGGCGACACCGGTGGAGACCGCAATCCCCGACCTGCTGTTCGAGCGCGGCCTGTACTGGGCGAGCGGCCGTTCCGGCGTCGTCAACCTGGTCGCCGCCCATAAATGGTTCAATCTCGCCGCCCTGAAGGGCCGCGCAGACGCGATCTCGATGCGCCGCGAAGTCGCCGAGATGATGTCGGATGTCGAGATCGCCACGGCGCAGCGCGAAGCCCGCGCCTGGATGACCTCGCACTGAGTTCGCGAGCCGCGACGGAGCGGCCGGAATGCCTGGTGTCTCTGTACCGGCATCGGCAGCATCCAAAAAAAGGCTCAGTGCCCGCTCAGCACCAGTGTCTTGACGGGCAGCAGCAGGGCCTGAATCCGCAACAGCAGGGCGTGCACGAGGCCGGTGGCGTCGACGACGTGCAGCGCAAAGCTCTTGAACGCGCTGAGCTTGCCTGACGCGATCCGTTCGTGATTGCTGGTGTAGGCGTTGGCGATACAGCTGCTGCCGGGCGTGACGCCCTCCAGACCGCCCTGGTAGATCGGCTCCATGAACACGAGAATGGTGCCCGGACGCGCGGTGTTCTGCGCCTCGATCAGTTGTTCGCCGCCCCTGAACTGGCCAGCCGCGATGTAGTCCTGCACAACGGTAACCACCATCGGAATGATCACCCACGGCTTGGAAATGCAGGTGGCCTCGGCCACCATTCCGACTTTCATGACCTGACCCTCGATCTGGCCAAATCCTGCCATGAGAGCCCTCCGTCCCGCGCCCTCCGGAATGAGAACGCCGGCCGTCCGTATCATTGGATTGACGATATCGCCCGGCCTCAGCCCGAACTGCTCGACCCGCCCGTCGAACCCGGCACGAATGAAGGTCTTGTCCAGATCGACCTGCGCTTCGGCCAGCGCTGCCTCCGCGCTTGCTTTCTCGGCGGGAAGAAGAGCGGTGACGCGGACCGCCGCGGATTGTTTTGCAGCGTTGGCGGCATCAA
Source organism: Bradyrhizobium sp. AUGA SZCCT0160 (assembly GCF_018130105.1). Classification (NCBI taxonomy): domain Bacteria; kingdom Pseudomonadati; phylum Pseudomonadota; class Alphaproteobacteria; order Hyphomicrobiales; family Nitrobacteraceae; genus Bradyrhizobium; species Bradyrhizobium sp. AUGA SZCCT0160. Next base: position 1,448 of record NZ_JAFCMD010000007.1, on the reverse strand, counting down.
GCGATCCTTGCCGGCCCGCCTGCAGCACCTGCAGCTTTTCGATGTCACGCTGCGGGACGATGCCGGGATTGCGTTGCTGCAGGTCCCGCTTGGTGTTCAACTCGTCGGTGGCTTGCTGATAATCGCCCTGAGCCTGCAGGATCTGCCCTTCCGCCTTGAGAACATCGGCCTGAGCCGACAGCATGGCGGCATCGACTTCGGCGATCTTGCGCTTGGCGGTCAGCAGCGCGGCCTCCTGCTTGGCGCTGTCCAGTCTGAAAATCACCTCACCTTGTTTGACGTTCGCGCTGACATCGATGTTAACTTCGGCGACCCGGCCGGCCACTTCGGTCATGATCGGGACGGTCCGGTAGTACATCGTCGCCGTATTGGTCGAGGGATGATAATAGAAGATCATCGTGATCAGCGCGACTGTGAGCATCAGGCAGGTGATGATGCCATATCGCAGCTCGAACCAGACCGAATAAAGCGTGATTTCGTGGCCGATGCGCTTTCCCTGCCGATAGCGGCGATAGAGATAGTCCGGCAGTATCGTCACCAGCGAGCAGAGGATGATCTCAAGCATGAGCCTTTGCCTCACTCTTGGCGGCGGGGCCGTGCGTGCCGGCGTGGGCTGCGGTTTCTGGAGCCGGCTCGGTCGGGTCTGGTTCGGGCGGGCCGCCGGCCATCTTCTCGACCGATCCGGCGATCCTGCGCAGCGGCGTGCCGAAGTCGGGCAGGTCGATCATGGCGAGGAGCAATCCGATCACCCAGAACAGGTGGTTGTGCGTAAACAACGCCAGCAGGCCCAGCACGGCCACGATCTCAAATTGCAGCTTCTGCGTTTTGTGGGCCATCCGTTCCGGCAGCGTGTGCAGGTGCAAATAGAGATTGCCGACCCCGACGACGGCGGCAATCAGGATAATGCCGACAACGATCATCAGGACGTCGGTGTCTCCCGGCGCCGTGATGAAGCCTGGCAGATGATGAGGGGCGGCAGGGTGAAGGGATTCGCTCACGCAACTCTCCATTCCGAAAGAGCAAGCCGAAGTATCAAGCAATGCACCAAGAAGGCATGGACAGGCGCCCGGCCAGGCGCAGCCATCTTTGCATAATGCGGGAACTTGGCAAGCACGGGTTGTCGTTGCGAGTTGGTGCTTCGATTCCGATTTGCCTTCCGCAACGTGAAATTAGCCCGATTGCGATGATGGTCTTCTGATCTGAATCAAACAATGTGAGGGCATGGGTCCACATTCTCACGGCATGAGATGCCCGAGTTTTGCGTCACTTTTCGCCCTTCCTGAAGGAGGAGGGCGCAGGGAAGACCGGGTGCGCGCTGCACCCGCGGTCCCGTGTGCGGTTAGCACAAAACAAAATGCACACGAGCATACAGGGCAGCGGAGAACACCCGGCCTTCCCTGCGCAATGGCTTTACGGCTTATGCCGTGCTCTCCCCGGAGACGAGTTCT
>NZ_JAFCMD010000062.1:0-1006 GCF_018130105.1 Bradyrhizobium sp. AUGA SZCCT0160 | reverse complement strand
GCGCCGCATCAGCTTCCCCCGCAGAATCACGAGAGAATAATAGCAAAGCAGCGGCGTTTTCACACAGCCAGGGTCAATCGCGTCGGTCTGACGGTCGGCCAGCCACTTCCGGTCTATCCCCGTCAACGGACATCGCCGGATCGGCCCGGCTCTTCCGCTTCGTGCCAAACGCCGACTTTGCGCCAAACCTCAAGTTTTCTTAATCTGTTCAGAAGGCCTTAAATGACTTGAGTTCTACTCATTCAGGCCATGAGCACAACTTTACTTTGTCAGGCGATAGCAGGGCGGGCAATGGTATCGTTCGCACATCGCGGCCAACGGTACACCGTCGAACCTTATTCGGTCGGATACAAGGAGCGGGATGATCGCGGCCAGCCGCTCCTTCTCCGGGCATGGCATGGAGGCGGGTGGCGAGATTTCGAGGTCAAATTCATGAGTGGTGTCGAAATTGACGGTCGACATTTTCCTGCTAGTAGGCCGGGCCATCACGAGATGGCTTTCGTTCTCTGCGATGTCTATGGCAAGACGCGGGCCGGATCGGGGTAGCCTATGCATAGCCGATCCTCTTTAGTGTGTAGTTTGAGGGTCCGCCCGAGCGAGGTTGCTGCGTCGCTTCGCGAGCAAGCGCAATCTTGCGGCCTGCGTGCGACAAAACAACCCGACGGGCAAATCAGTTCTGATTTGCGGAAATCGTGTCAAGTGAAAATTTCTGCAAATCGAAAATATTTCTGTTGTCGGCCGACCCAAATCAGTGCGCATCTATCGCCATCCCGTCCTACTCAGAAGGGCGTCGGCCGTCGTCACGGACGTTGGGCGGGTTGCGGTGGACGCTGGTTTGCGCTGAGACGATGGCGCGGACTAAGCGTACGGCAAAACCGTGTGGTCCTGGCGCCCGTTGCAGGTGTCAAGCTGTCGGGTAGGCGAGAGCCGAACGGCAGCGACGGAGTCAACCAAGAACTCGTCTCCGGGGAGATCACGGCATAAGCCGTAAAGCCATTGCGCAGGG
>NZ_JAFCMD010000061.1:0-1014 GCF_018130105.1 Bradyrhizobium sp. AUGA SZCCT0160 | reverse complement strand
GCGAACGTGTTGACGCCGGCGACAACCTGTTCGGTATAGTTGGGCAACCACAGCGTGGTGAACTGGCCCGCGGCGTAGGGCGTCAGTCCGCTGGTGCCGAACGCATAGCGGTAGCCGCCCTCGAGCCGGCCGGAGAGAGCATTGGCGTCGAATTTGGCGCGGTAGCTGTTCAGCAGCGCAATACGATCGGTCGTGACGTCCTGCCAGCCATAGGCGAGGGCGCCGGCGAGGTAGGCCGCGCCGATATCGTGCCGGCCGTAGACGCCGGCCTGGAACATCTCCGACCGGCCGCCGCCGAGGCCGTTCACCAGATCGTATTTGGTGCCGGCGCCGCCGAGCGAAAAGCCGACCAGCGTGCCCGGCGCTACGCGATAGTCCAGACCGGCAGCGCCACCATAGATGCGCGAGGTGTAGGAGTTCGAACCGACTGCGGCGTTGCCGTCGGTCGATTGCGTGCCGCCATAGCCTGCGCCCCAGACGCTCCAGCGCCGTTCGAACGACAGCGGCGGCGCCTTCATCGCCATCTTGGCATAGGCCTCCCGCTCGCCCGCGTTGCGGCCTTTGCGCGCGGCATAGGCCAGCGCCTCGTTCTCGTCGGCATAACCGGTTGCGCCGGCCGGCGGCGCGCCGCCCGAGCGCGTCCCCGTGAAGGGATCGGTCATTACGTTGATGAACTTTTCCATCGCGTCGAACGTGGTCTGCTGCGTGCCGGTAGCGGCTTCGCCCGATACCTGGGTCAGGCCTGCAGGCGTCAGCGTACCGAACACCAGCGGAATGCCGCCGGTGGTATTGAACGAGTTGATGAGCGCGTTGGCGACAGCAGTCTGGTTGCCGTTCAGGCCGTTGGCGAACCCAGGCGAGAACGTCAGATTGAGATCCAGATAGGCATTTTGGGCGTCATAGCTCAGCGAGCTCACGAAGCCGGCCGGCAGGTTAGTGTTGGCCACCGAGCCGAAGGTGCCGTTGACGCCGCCGGCCGCGTTCACGATCGTGTAGCGCCGCGCCACATAAGCG
>NZ_JAFCMD010000060.1:0-1055 GCF_018130105.1 Bradyrhizobium sp. AUGA SZCCT0160 | reverse complement strand
CCCGTCGAGCCGGTGGCTCCCGTCGAGCCGGTTGCTCCCGTCGAGCCAGTTGCACCCGTTGAGCCGGTGGCACCCGTCGAGCCGGTGGCTCCCGTCGAACCGGTCGCACCTGTCGAGCCGGTCGCACCTGTCGAGCCGGTGGCTCCCGTCGAGCCGGTCGCACCTGTCGAGCCGGTCGCACCTGTCGAGCCGGTTGCTCCCGTCGAGCCGGTTGCACCCGTCGAGCCGGTGGCTCCCGTCGAGCCGGTTGCTCCCGTCGAACCGGTGGCACCCGTCGAGCCGGTTGCTCCCGTCGAACCGGTCGCACCTGTCGAGCCGGTGGCACCTGTCGAGCCGGTGGCACCTGTCGAGCCGGTGGCACCCGTCGAGCCGGTTGCTCCAGTCGAGCCGGTGGCACCTGTCGAGCCGGTCGCACCTGTCGAGCCGGTGGCACCTGTCGAGCCGGTGACACCCGTCGAGCCGGTCGCACCCGTCGAGCCGGTGGCACCTGTCGAGCCGGTGGCACCCGTCGAGCCGGTTGCTCCCGTCGAGCCGGTCGCACCTGTCGAGCCGGTCGCACCTGTCGAGCCGGTGGCTCCCGTCGAGCCGGTCGCACCCGCCGAGCCGGTGGCTCCCGTCGAGCCGGTGGCTCCCGTCGAGCCAGTTGCACCCGTCGAGCCGGTCGCGCCAGTCGCACCTGTCGAGCCAATTGCACCCGTCGAGCCAGTTGCTCCCGTCGAACCGGTCGCACCGGTCGAGCCGGTCGCACCTGTCGAACCGGTGGCTCCCGTCGCGCCAGTTGCACCTGTCGAACCCGTGGAGCCGGTCGCACCTGTCGAGCCGGTGGCACCTGTCGAGCCGGTGGCTCCCGTCGAGCCGGTTGCTCCCGTCGAACCGGTCGCACCTGTCGAGCCGGTCGCACCTGTCGAGCCGGTGGCTCCCGTCGAGCCGGTGGCACCTGTCGAGCCGGTGGCACCCGTCGAACCGGTGGCACCTGTCGAGCCGGTGGCACCCGTCGAGCCGGTTGCTCCCGTCGAACCGGTCGCACCTGTCGAGCCGGTCGCACCTGTCGAGCC
>NZ_JAFCMD010000059.1:0-1072 GCF_018130105.1 Bradyrhizobium sp. AUGA SZCCT0160 | reverse complement strand
CCTGGTCGCTTGTGAAGATGGGGACCGGTACGGCTCAGAAGAAACTGTTCTTCAAGCTTCGCCGAACCAAGGCGGAGATCTCCGCACTCGAAGATGGTGACTTGCGCCCGGAGCACGCTCAACTCATCGCTACCCGCCTGGGCGTGGAGCAACGGGATGTCATCGATATGGACCGGCGCCTTCGAGGTGACGTTTCCCTGAATGCCCCGGTCAACGATAGCCGTGAGGCCAGCGAATGGCAGGATTGGCTGGTCGACCCGTCCTCCGACCCGGAGATGGCGAGTGCCGAACGCGAGGAATACGACAAACGTCGTGCGGCGCTCAGCGGTGCGCTGGAAAGTCTAAACGCACGCGAACGCGAAATCGTTCAGGCCCGGCACCTTGCGGATGAACCGGGGACGCTGGAAGCTCTTGCGGCCAAATACGGCGTGTCGCGCGAACGCGCGAGGCAGATCGAAATGCGTGCGTTGCAAAAGCTAAAGGCTGGCGTGAAGGCGCGACTGCCGTTGGCCGCGAAGTGAACCAGAACTCGGCTGCGCGCCCCTCGAAAACTGCCCAAGGCTGCCACAAGGTCCCTGCGGGCAAGCAATAAAAAATTTTAGTCACCCCTCTTGAACCCGGTTTTTGCCGCGCCTAGGTGGGTTTTCGCCTGGGGGCCGTCGTGGCCCCCCGGCCTTATGACATCGTTGAACCGCAAAGGAGGAAACTCATGCATTTCCGTCCATTGCACGATCGCGTGTGTGGTGCGACGGCGCTTAATTGGTTCATGTTCGCCATGAGCTATGCAACGATCGCCTGGATCAGTTTTCGAACGATAGGAGGATGAGATGATCACTGATCAATCCCTGGTCTCCGCTCGTGCGGAGAAACAGAATGCTCTCGGACGGCGTCTGGTCCGGGGGATTCTCACGGCTTCGACCGCCATAGCCTTGACCCTGCCGTCGCTGGCGGCCTGGGGGCTGGATAGCCCGCGCAACACGCCGACGTCCGGCAACGCCTTCGAGCAAATCGCGCTGCCGCCGATACCGTATCTGGATTCGATGCCTTGGTTGGAGTGGAATGCCGGCGACGC
>NZ_JAFCMD010000058.1:0-1252 GCF_018130105.1 Bradyrhizobium sp. AUGA SZCCT0160 | reverse complement strand
GGTTGACTCCGTCGCTGCCGTTCGGCTCTCGCCTACCCGGCAACTTGACACCTGCAACGGGTGCCAGGACCACACGGTTTTGCCGTACGCTTGTCCACGCCGTCGTCGAAGCGTAAACCAGCGTCCACCGCAACCCGCCCAACGTCCGTGACGACGGCCGACGCCCTTCTGAGTAGGACGGGATGGGCGAACACATACCTCTGATTTTCCTTCTGGTAAACGGAAATATTTTTTATTCTGGGGCTTGACACGATTTCTGCTAATTCGAAACGACCTTGCCATCGGGCTGATCACCTGCGCGAGAGGCAGTTGAAGGGCGAGACGCTCCGCCATCGCAGCGCCAGCCGCGTCTTTGGTATCTCGGAACCATTTTCTTCCATCGATGTTTTGGTACCGGGGCCATCGCGCACGGCAGATTGCCGCCGTGGCAGATGAGCCGTTGGGTGCGGGTCGGTAGCGGCAGAAGCCATCGATGGACGACGACGACTTGTTCTTGGCCATGCTGGGACTGGCAATAGCCGCGGTAATGCTGGTGGCGGGCGCCCTTTTTCTCATAGCGAGACACGAGACGGGCGAACCGGTCACGCAGCCCGTTCCGGCCGTAATCTTTCCCTTGGAAGACATGCACGCTTTTGAGCAGTTGGGCGCCTCGCTCCTGAGCGGAGTATTGCCCTTCGAACGGTCCGCTTGTCGAAGGCTCTGGCGGTGTTGATTTTCTCTTCTACGAAGGAACCGAAGCCATTCGTTCTGGTTTGGCGGTACGCGCGATCACCGTTGCCGCGCATGGAGGTAGATGTCGTGGTGAAGAAGAGGCTGCACGATGGAGAGAAGCGCAATCTCACTCCCAACCCTGTCTGACGGACTGTCCCGCTACCTCGCGGAAATCCGCAGGTTTCCCATGCTGACCCCGGAGGAAGAGTGTTCCTACGCCCGGCGCTGGCGAGAGCAAGGTGATCGGGACGCCGCCTACCGGCTGGTTACCAGTCACCTGCGTCTCGTGGCCAAGATCGCCATGCGCTATCGGGGCTACGGGCTGCCGATGGCCGACATCGTGTCCGAGGGGAATGTCGGCTTGATGATCGCGGTGAAGCGCTTCGATCCGGAGCGCGGCTTTCGCCTTGCGACGTATGCGATGTGGTGGATCAGGGCCTCCATTCAGGAGTACATCCTGCGCACCTGGTCGCTTGTGAAGATGGGGACCGGTACGGCTCAGAAGAAACTGTTCTTCAAGCTTCGCCGAACCAAGGCGGAG